>NZ_JAHGAC010000027.1:0-278839 GCF_030248355.1 Vibrio sp. B172a
TAATGCACAGTTTTGGGTAGCCAGACTCGAATTGCCTTATATTTGTGAAAAGGGCGCACCGATATGGTGCGCCCTTTTTGTTTATAAGTTTGTTAATTTTACTAATTCTATATAAATCAATGAGATAAAAAGTTGGCACGCCGCTTGGATTAATAAAACTGTTTCAGGATGAAAGCTGCGGAGAAGATTCAATGAAAATCATTAATGCCATTATAAAACCTTTTAAGTTAGACGATGTTCGCGAAGCATTGGCTGATGTTGGTATTGAAGGGATGACAGTATCAGAGGTTAAGGGTTTTGGTCGTCAGAAAGGCCACACGGAGCTATACCGTGGCGCTGAGTATCAAGTCGACTTTCTACCAAAAGTAAAACTAGAAATCGCAACCCACGCAGACAATGTGGAACGTGTGGTAGAAGCCATCACAAAAGCGGCGCAGACCGGAAAGATTGGTGACGGCAAAATTTTTGTTTACGACCTGAACCAAGCGGTGCGTATCCGTACTGGTGAAATGGACGCAGAAGCACTTTAAGAATTCAAGGGATTGGAGAATTATCATGGAATTAACAACAACAGTAACTGAATTACGTTACGCACTCGACACCTTTTTCTTCCTCATTTCCGGTGCGTTGGTAATGTGGATGGCAGCAGGTTTTGCCATGCTAGAAGCGGGCTTAGTTCGCTCTAAAAACACAACAGAAATTCTAACTAAAAACATCTGTCTTTACGCGATCGCTTGTACCATGTTCCTATTGGTTGGCTACAACATTATGTATGTCGATAACGGTGAAGGCGGTTGGTTACCATCATTTGGTGCATTAATTGGCACACAAGGTGAAGGTGCAGACCACTCTCTAGAGTCGGACTTCTTCTTCCAAGTAGTATTTGTAGCAACAGCAATGTCAGTGGTTTCTGGCGCGGTTGCAGAGCGTATGAAGCTTTGGTCTTTCCTAATCTTCTCAGCGGTACTGACGGCATTTATCTACCCAATGGAAGGTTACTGGACTTGGGGTGGTGGCTTCCTATCAGAAGCAGGTTTTAGTGACTTTGCGGGCTCAGGTATCGTACACATGGCCGGTGCTTCAGCAGCATTAGCAGGCGTACTATTACTGGGTGCACGTAAAGGTAAATACGGTAAAAACGGCGAAATCTACCCAATCCCTGGTTCAAACATGCCTCTCGCTACATTGGGTACGTTCATCCTTTGGTTCGGTTGGTTCGGTTTCAACGGCGGCTCTCAACTTATGGTTTCGGATTTTGAGAACGCGACTGCAGTTGGTCAAATTTTCCTAAACACAAACGCTGCAGCTGCAGCAGGTGCAATTGCCGCACTATTTGTATGTAAGACAACTTGGGGTAAAGCAGACCTGACTATGATTCTTAACGGTGCGTTAGCTGGTCTTGTTGCTATCACGGCTGACCCTCTATCTCCATCACCGCTTTATGCAGTGGCGATTGGTGCGGTATCAGGTGCGCTAGTAGTATTCAGCATCATTGGTTTGGATAAGATTAAGATTGATGATCCAGTAGGTGCTATCTCAGTTCACGGTGTGTGTGGTTTCTTCGGCCTAATGGTTGTGCCACTGAGCAACGGTGATGCAACGTTTGGTGCACAGCTTCTAGGTGCGGCAGTTATCTTTGCTTGGGTATTTGGTGCAAGCCTAGTGGTATGGGCAATCCTGAAAGCGACAATCGGTATCCGTGTATCGGAAGACGAAGAGCTAGAAGGTATGGATATGCATGACTGTGGTGTTGGTGCTTACCCAGAATTCGTGACTGTGAAATAACACTCACAATGTAATAAATAGTTACAAACTTAACATTAAAAAACCTGCTCCAATGAGCAGGTTTTTTTATTGATTAATTGTTTTCTTATTGAACATGCATATAATAACGCAACTGATAAACGTTATCATTAGCATGGTAAAGGATTAAACAATGAAAAAACTGCTAACTCTTTCAGCGATTACTTGCGCTACTCTGGCTCCAACGGCAATGGCTGCTGAAGAAGTGAACGTGTACTCTTACCGTCAACCTTTCCTAGTTGAACCTATGTTCAACGAGTTCACTAAAGAAACTGGCATTAAAGTAAACGTTAAGTTTGCGAAAAAAGGTCTAGCAGAGAAGTTGGCTCAAGAAGGCGAATACAGCCCAGCTGACGTAATCCTTACTACAGATATCAGCCGTCTAGCTGAACTGACAAACAAAGGTCTGGTTCAAAAAGTAGACAGCAAAATCATCGAAGAAAACGTACCAGCACAGTACCAAGACAAAGAAAACGAGTGGTTTGCTCTGACTCTACGTACTCGTAACGTTTACTCTTCACGTGACCGTGTTGGCAAACTAGGTAACGACTTCAACTACGCGGACCTAGCAAAGCCTGAGTTCAAAGGCAAAATCTGTACTCGTAGCGGTAAGCACCCTTACAACGTATCTCTAGTATCTTCTATGATCGCTCACCACGGTGAAGCTGAGACTAAAGAGTGGCTAGAAGGCGTAAAAGCGAACCTAGCTCGTAAGCCTCAAGGTAACGATCGTGCTCAAGTTAAAGCAATCAAAGAAGGTCTATGTGACGTTTCTCTAGGTAACAGCTACTACCTAGGTAAGATGGTTAACGACAAAGAGCAAAAAGCTTGGGCTGATGCGGTATACATCAACTTCCCTAACCAAGAGACAACAGGTACGCACGTAAACATCTCTGGTATGGCGATGGCGAAGTTCTCTCCAAACAAAGACAACGCTGTGAAGCTTATGGAATTCCTAACGGGTGACAAAGCGCAGCAAATGTACGCAGAAGTAAACTACGAGTACCCAGTGAAGGAAGGTGTTAAGCGTTCTGAGCTTGTGGAATCTTGGGGTGACTTCAAAGCGGATTCGATTTCTCTAGATGACATCGCTTCTCACCATGAAGCAGCAATCAAGCTACTAGATGAAGTGAAATTTGACCTTTAATTCCATGTGGGGGTATAACTGTACCCCCATTTTATTAAAGGATATGAGATGTATTTGCAGCCGCATTTGTATTTCATAAAGCCTTGCAGTATTTAGGCAATGAAGAATAAACATTCTCTATGGAAAACCAGTAGTGGGGCTATCACCCTGTTACTGGTTTTGCCGATCTTAGCGATCTTCTACACCGCCATTGGCGAAACGGATGACTTGTTTACACATTTGATGTCGACAGTCATGCCTACCTATATATACAACACCGTTGCATTGACTGCGGGTGTGATGCTTCTCTCTTTGATTCTGGGTATTCCAAGTGCTTGGTTTATGGCGATGTGTAAGCTGCCAACCGAGAAATGGTTACAGTGGGCCTTAGTTCTACCACTTGCGATGCCGGGTTATATCATTGGTTACATTTTTACGGATTGGTTTGATTTTGCTGGGCCAATTCAAATCTTCTTACGTGATATAACGGGATGGGGGCCGGGTGAATATTGGTTCCCTGATATTCGAACCTTAGGTGGTGCGACTTTCGTTCTTTCTCTTGTTCTTTACCCATACGTTTACTTGCTTTGTCGTGCTGCATTTATGGAGCAGAACGTTTCTCTACTGCAGAGTGCTCGCTTACTAAAATGTTCTCCTTGGGAAAGCTTTTGGCGTATCTCTTTACCGCTTGTAAGACCCTCTATCGCTGTTGGTTTGTCTCTGGTCGCGATGGAAACCATCGGTGACTTCGGAACCGTCAGCTATTTTGCTGTGAACACGCTTACGACTGCGGTTTACGATACTTGGCTTGGGTATTCGAACCTCAATGCAGCCGCGAAAATCTCAGCCATGATGTTGATGATCGTGGTGTTGTTACTGAGTGCAGAGCGCTACAGTCGCCGCAAGCAGAAGCTGTTCCAAAGCCAGTTTAATAGTCATGAAGATTTCCGTTATGAGCTACGAGGCTGGCGAAAGTGGGGCGCATTAATTTGGTGTTGGGGCTTGGTGGCAATCGCGTTTATCTTCCCATTGCTACAGTTAATTGATTACGCCATCACTTACTTTGCACAAAGTTGGACGCCTGAGTTCCGTGAATACGCATGGAACAGTTTGGTAGTGTCAGTCGTGGCTGCAATCATCGGTGTTGCGATTGCTTTGACCGTTAACTTCAGTCAACGCGTAAACGGTGGCCGTTCGAGCTTAGCGTTTATGCGCCTGTCTTCGATGGGCTACGCTGTCCCTGGTACAGTATTGGCTATCGGTGTAATGGTTGCTGTGTTGTTTATGGATCACCGGGTTAACGATATTGCTAAAGCGATGGAGTGGGGCAGACCTGGACTTATTTTCTCAGGCTCTATGTTTGCGCTGATTTTCGCGATGGTGGTGCGTTTCTCCGCTGTTGCAATTGGTAGTGTGGAAAGTAACCTAAACAAGATCTCACCATCGTTGGATATGGCTTCCCGAACTATGGGGTGCACGCCAAATACCATGCTGTGGCGAGTGCATTTCCCTTTAGTTAAGCGTGGCGCGCTGATTGCTGGTCTTTTGGTGTTTATTGAGTCGATGAAAGAGCTCAATGCTGCACTACTATTGCGACCATTTAACTTTGAAACCTTGGCGACGTATGTGTACAACTTCGCTTCGGATGAGCATTTAGAGCTTGCCGCACTTCCGGCAGTATTACTGGTTCTCGTTGGGTTGATCCCGCTTGTTGTTGTTAACCGTTCACTGGAGCAAAGTCACTGATGAGCTGCGCATTATCGATTAAAAACCTAACTTGTCAGTATGACGATCAGACTGTTCTTGAATCTCTTTCTCTGGAAGTTGAACAAGGACAGATTGTCTGTCTACTCGGTGCGAGTGGCTGTGGTAAGACGACACTTTTGAAAGCCATTGCTGGGCTGCTTCCTCTGAGTTCCGGTCAAATGAGCTTGAACTGCCTTACTATTGATGACGGCAAAAACTGGTTGCCACCAGAGCAGCGTAATATTGGTATGATTTTCCAAGATTACGCTTTGTTCCCACATCTAACAGTCGCTGAGAACATTGCTTTTGGCTTAAAGAACGAATCGGCGCAGCAAAAGCTGATTAAAGTCGAAGAGATGCTCAGCTTGGTTCATCTTAAAGGTTACGGTGACCGTTATCCTCACCAGCTTTCTGGCGGTCAGCAGCAGCGTGTGGCGATTGCTCGTTCACTGGCTTACAAACCAGACCTTCTGTTGTTGGATGAACCGTTTTCCAACATTGACACCCAAGTGCGTCATGAACTGATCCGTGAAATTCGTAAGATCTTTAAAGAGCAAGGTGTTACCGCAATTTTCGTTACTCACAGTCGTGAAGAAGCGTTTGCTTTTGCAGATAAGATGGCCGTGATGAACCATGGTGTGATTGAGCAGTACGGTACAGCCTCGGAGCTTTACTACCAACCTTCGAGCAAGTTTGTCGCAGACTTCTTAGGTGGTGGCAGCTACCTTGCAGCGAAGCGAATTTCCGACAATGAATACGAAACCCACCTTGGTGTAGTAGAAGCGAATGCTCAGCAGGAAATTCAACGCGATAGTGAGTGTGCATTGCTGCTTCGCCCTCAGCATGTACAAATTAAGGTTGATGATGAGAGTGCAGTAAAAGTGCTTGAGCAACACTTTATGGGCGATCATTGTCGTTACGTGATTGATGTCAATGGTGACCGACTGTTAGCAACCTCAACTCAAGCATTGAATGTGGGTGATAGCGTTGCAGTAGAAGTTGAAACTCAAGGCGTATTAGCTTTCGCCTAGTTAATAAAGGCCAGATAGAAAAAGGCCCGGCGGTGATGCCGGGCAAGTGTTCTTCACCTATAGGTTATGTGCTCGAAGCGGGCACAAGGTTCAGTTATAAAGACAAGAAGTCCTTAAACTGTTGAAGAACACGTTCCGCAGTGTCCTTATCTTGCATCTCTGCAAAAATTCGTAGTAGTGGCTCTGTGCCAGAGAAGCGAGCGATGATCCAACCGCCGTTCTTGAAGTACACTTTTGCACCATCTTCATAGCTGACTTTTTCGATTTCAAACTCAAACTCAGGCAACTGCTTTTCAACATAAATCTTGTTGAACAGTACGTCTTTTTGCGCCGGTTTGAACTTGCAATCGCCTTCTGCCATGTAGGCATAACCGTACTTGCCGTAGATTTCATCCAGCAACTCAGACAGCTTCTTGCCGGTTACTGAAATCATTTCTACCAATAGGCTTGATGCGAATACGCCGTCTTTGCCTTTGATATGACCACGAATAGTCAGACCGCCAGAACTTTCACCGCCAATCAGTGAATCGTCAGCTTCCATTTGAGAACTGATGTGCTTAAAGCCAACAGGAACCTCAAAGCATTTCTCGCCATGATCTTCTGCGACTTTATCTAACAGGTGCGTGGTTGCGATGTTACGTACCACTGAGCCTGTCCAGCCTTTGTATTCAAGTAGGTAGTAGTACAGCAGCAGTAGTACTTCATTTGGATGAATGAAGTTACCTTTTTCGTCGATAATACCAAGGCGGTCAGCGTCGCCATCGGTACCAATACCAATGTCGTAACCTTTTTGTTCTACAAGGTGCATCAAGCGGTAAAGCGTTGCTGCACTTGGTGATGGCATCAAGCCGCCGAAGTCTGGGTTTTTACCATCGTTGATCACGTCGACTTCACAGCGACCGTTGATCAATACGGTCTGTAGTGCGTTTTTCGCAACACCAAACATTGGATCGATCAACACACGTAGATTCGCCTTCTTGATCGCTTCGATGTCGATAAAGTCTATGATTGAGTCAACGAATTCGTTCATCGGGTTGATGATTTCAATCAGCTTATCTTCAACTGCTTGTTCAAAGTCGACGCTTTTAACATCTTGCGCAGTTAGTGTAGCGATTTGCGATTCGATCTTTTCAGTGATGATTTCATCTGCGTCACGACCGCCTTCAATGAAGACTTTAATGCCATTGTAATCGGCAGGGTTGTGCGATGCGGTAATACATGCAGAGTACGCGCAGCCCATTTCCTTCGCTTTAAACATTACGATAGGCGTTGGGACAAATTTGTCGATAAAGCTCACCACAATGCCGTTTGCTGCTAGAACTTCAGCGAACCAACGACCGGCTTTATCGGAAAGAAAACGACGGTCATAGCCAATCACAAAGCCGCGGTCAGCAACCGATTCGTTATTCGTGATGTTTGCAACTGCTTGAGCGACCAAACGTACATTATCTTTAGTGAACTCCTCACCGATAAATGCACGCCAACCGCCTGTACCAAATTTGATCATGATTCGATCCTCGATAAGAGCGGCATCCCACCGCCTCTTAAATCTTTGCTAGCGAACCGATGCACTTACAAACTCAGTGCATCGGATAAATCAAAAGGGGAGAAGCTCTCCCCTAAAAGATGATTAACCTAGAGTAACGATAACTTCGTTTACTGAACCTTCCGCTTGAACTGGTACAGAGGCACCATTTACTGCTTCACCGTTCACAGTAATTGACTTAACGCCTTTGCTTACTGAGTCTGGGTTAACGACTTTGATGTTGTACGTTGCACCTAGCCATTGTCGAGTCACTTCGAAACCTGGCCAGTTCGTTGGGATACATGGATCGATAGTCAGACCATCAAAGCCTGTACGCACACCAAGGATAAAGTTGGTAACTGCGAAGTAAGCCCAGCCAGATGTACCTGTTAACCATGGGTGGTTTGCACGACCGTGGTCTTGATGGTCACGACCCATAATGAACTGAACGTATGAGTAAGGTTCTGCAATACGTTTTTCGATGATGTCGTTCTGGTTGTATGGGTTAAGTGCATCGTAGAACTTCATTGCACGATCACCACGACCCAGTTTCGCTTCAGCTACCCAAGCCCATGGGTTTGGGTGCGAGAAGATTGCACCGTTCTCTTTTACGCCTTGGTAAACGCGAGTTACGAAGCCGATATCATCATTCGGTGTTGCAAAAGATGGTGAGTTTAGGTGAAGGCCGTATTCAGAGAACAGGTTCTCGTCGACTGCGTCCATCGCTTTCTCACCGCGCTCTTGAGATACCGCACCGGAAAGTACCGCAAGCGTGTTTGACTCTAGGTGTACTCGGCCTTCCGCTTGTTGCGCAGTACCGATCTTGTCGCCATTTTTCGTTAGACCACGGATGTACCAACCGCCTTCGTCATCCCAAAGGTGTGTTTCACACGCTTCACGAACGTTTGCTGCCATCACCGTGTATTTCTCAACGTCAGCTTCTTTACCTAGGTATTTCGCTAGGTCGATGAACTCCTGCAGTGCCCAGAAATGTAGGAACGACACCATTGAAGATTCGCCACCACCTAGGTTCAGACAGTCGTTCCAGTCTGCACGCAGGCCTTTACAGATACCGGTTTGACCTACGTACTCCGCAGAGAAGTCTAGTGCTGCTTTCATGTGGTCATAAACGGTTGCATCGCCACCGTCAGCGTAAGGGATCACTTCGTCAAAGAAGCTGTGCTCACCCGTTTCCATCACGTACTTACAGATGGTTGGAACTAGCCATAGGTGATCATCAGAACATGTGTCTTCGATGCCGTGAATCTTGTCTTCATCAGATGGAGTAGGAACAACTGTTGGTGATTTCGATGGTTTAACGTCTGCTTTTTCTGGATCGAACCAATCTGGATCGAATAGGTGTAGACCGTAACCCGCCTTCACTTGACCGCGCAGTAGGTCAACGATACGTTTACGCGTCATTGCAGGGTTAGCGTGAGGAACTGAGATCGCATCTTGCGCTGTATCGCGGTAACCAAGACCAGTACGACCACCCACCTCGATGAACGAAGCAAAACGAGACCACACCACACAAGTTTCTGCTTGGTATAACGTCCAAGCGTTGATCATGGTGTCTAGACCTTCGTTTGGTGATTTCACTTGGAACTTGCCACAACGCTCATCCCAGTGTGCTTTGATACCCGCAAATGCATTGTCGACTTCTGCAAGGTCTTGGTACTTAGCACGTAGACGCTCACCATTGCCTTTACCGATACCTAGAATGTAAGCAAAGCGAACTTCCTCACCTGGTTGGATGGTAAATTGCTTGTGCAGAGAGCCACAGTGGTTGTAACACGTTTGCGCTGTGTTGAAACACTTACCTTGTTCTACCGCTAGCGGGTTTGCTTCGTCACGATATAGACCTAGGAAGCTGTCACGTTGCCCGTCGTATGAATCTGGGTCAAATGTTGAAGCTAGGTAGTAGAAACCTTCGAAATCGTTGGTGTTGTAGTACAGGTCGTACTCAATCACACCTTCGTTGTAAGCCGTACCTGCTGAGTACAGAGACATCTGATGGTTTTGGTTATCAGATTGAATGTGGCTGAATGAGAACTCAACAAATGAGAATGCGCTGATTGTACGTGGTTTGTCTGAGGTGTTTTTAATCACTACATCCCAGATTTCGGCGTCTTCGCCTTTTGGCACGAACAGAGTTTTCGTTGCGGTAATACCGCTGTATTCACATTTGAACTTAGAGTAAGACAAGCCGTGACGAACTTCGTAGTTTGCTTCGTCTAGGCTCTTCGCAACTGGTTGCCAAGAGATTGACCAGTAATCACCTGTTTCATCATCACGTAGGTAAACGTAGTGTCCTGGGCGATCGAATGTCGCGTTTGGACGGAATTTAGTAACACGGTTGTATTCTGGAGAGTTGTAGAACGAGTAGCCACCCGCGTTGTGCGAGATAACCGTACAGAACTTCTCAGTACCTAAGTAGTTTGTCCATGGTGCTGGTACGTCAGGGCGAGTGATGACGTATTCGCGATTCTCGTTATCGAAATAGCCGTATTTCATTTGTGTATTTCCTTTTTACTAAGCTGCGCCTGCAGCCAAAAATTTAAAAACTCTTTAAGCGTGATGCGTTGGCATCTAGCTTGGTATTACTTCCACGGTTTACGGTAATTCACTCCCTGCAAGTCGAGCAGAGGAAGGTGACCTTTCAAACGTGATAAATAGTCGGTCCAATCGCGGTGTTGTTTTTCAGTCCAACATGCTTCTGCCATGGCTGTCAGGCGAGGGAAAATCATGTAGTCCATGCGCGATGGGTTGTTGATGATTTCGCACCATAGAGCGGTTTGAATACCCCAAATGCGTTTTCTGATTGGGTCGTCAGCAGGGACTTCTGCTAACGGCTCGTAGTTGTAAGCTTTTTCTAGTGGCAGTGGGTTTGCCCAGTCCACGCCCGGTTCTTCAGGTGCGTAGTCTTGGGTCATATCTAGGTAAGTGGTTTGTGCCGGTTGCAGCACCACATCAAAGCCTTGGCGAGCACAGTTCAATGCCGCTTCTTCGCTTAGCCATGAGTAGATCACCGTATCTTTACTGACCTTATTGCCGTGTTGAGCTTCTTCCCAACCCAGCATGCGTTTGCCCAGTTTGCGTAGTTTGTCTTCTGCATGGCGAAGAAAATGGCCTTGTAGCTCCTTGTAATCGGTGTACCCCAACTTCTCCATAAACGCTAGGCAAGCAGGGCTTTTCGACCAGACGCCATTAGGCACTTCGTCTGCACCAATGTGAACATAAGGAGCAGGGAATAGAGCCGCGACTTCCTCAAGCACTTTGTCGATAAACTCGTAACTACCCGGCAGAGCAGGGTTGATGACGTTGTCGTTGTAGTGCTGAATGCTGCGATATTCCGTCGTATCCTCTTCTTCAACCAATAGGTGTGGCAGAGCCTTAATCGCGGCACGACAATGACCAGGTACATCAATTTCAGGAATGATGGTGATGCCACGTTGTGCTGCAAATTCGATAACTTCTTTGATTTCTTCTTGCGTGTAGAAGCCGCCGTAGCGTTGAGACAAATGGGTGTATTGCGGCTCGATGGTTTCATCAATTCCGCGCCATGCTCCAATATCCGTAAGCTCAGGCAGAGATTTGATCTCGACACGCCAGCCTTCATCGTCAGTGAGGTGCCAATGGAACGTGTTGAACTTGTAGTGTGCCAATAAGTTGATCAGGCGTTTTACTTGCTCTACCGAGTGGAAATGGCGAGCGCAGTCCAGCATCATGCCGCGGTATCGAAAACGAGGGCTGTCTTTGATCGAGCAGCACACCACTTCCATGGTGTTGGTGTTCTCGTCTCGTTTTAGTAGTTGCAATAAGGTCGCACAAGCATGGGTAAAGCCAGACGAAGACCCTGCCTCAATCTTGATCGACTCTTCTGATACTTTTAACTTGTAAGCGCCTTCATCTAGCGTAGGGTTACTTTTGAACAGGATTTTTCCGCTGTTGGATGAAGAAAGCTCAAACTGATGAATACGCTGGAGTTCTTCCTGTAACCACGTTTTTGCTGAGTTGGCTAAGTCAGTATAAATTGCCACGCCAGCTTGCTCGTCAAACGTGAACGAGTGGTCACTGACCTCAATATGATTAGGCTTTGGCAGCAACGGCTGTGCATGGGTTAAGCTTGCAGGAATCTCACTGCGTTCACGGTAAGGTGACGCTAAAACGATAGGAGTCACATCCACTTGTGCGCGCTGTGGGTGTCCATCAACGACAAAGTCGATCATCGCTTCATTAAAGCCATCCGAGTAATAACGGAATGGGTTTGAACCAATGCTGAATTCACAGTAATAGTGATGGTTGGCAGCCAGTACCATACCTTCCGGTTTTAGTGTGCAAAAGCTACCAATTTGAGTCAGTTGACCATTTGAAACGCTGTCTGGAAGAATGTAACGATCGAAAGCGAAAGTTAAGCTCCAGCTTTTTAGGTCTTGGTCGCTCAAATTGTGAAAGGTGAGTCCAAAGCGGCAGTTTTGTTTTTGCTCAGAAAGGACCACTAGATCAACACGATATTCCATGCTCACTCCTACTCAACACTCACGGCGTAAAGGTTATGCTCTGGCTTGCCAGCAAACATAATGGCTCCTTCAATCGCATCAAATTGAGGTTCAACCACCCACTGTTGAACTGGAGGAGACAACCAGTTCAGAATTCGCTCTGCGATACTGCCCATTAGGCAGATACGAGTAGCCCCACGCTTATTCAGCGCGACTAAGAACATTTCTATATCGGCTGCGGTTTGCTTAAGCATTTCAATCGCCAGAGCATCGCCTTGTTCCGCATGTTGGAAAATAGCAGGAGAAAATTGACCGTAATCGCGAGGCAAAGCTTGTTTAGACCACGCCACTACGTTGTCGATGTCATTTTCAAAATGATTCATAACGTGCGCGGCTAGAGGTGTTTTTTCACGGATGCCATCTTCTGCTAGCAATACCTGTTGGATCAGGCGCAACCCCATGACTGCGCCGCCACCTTGATCGGAGATTGGGAACTCGCGACCACCAACGACATGTTGCTCGAGACCTTTAAGGAAAATGCCGCATGAACCGGTTCCTGCAATCATGATTGCGCCATCTTCACCGTTATGCGCACCAATACATGCTCCGTAAGCATCGGTATTGAGTGTCATACTGGCAAATGGGTGCCCTAAAGCCATGAATGCTTGCCAAGAGGTTTTATGTTCAGCGCCCGCAAGTGCTAAGCCAACGTGCATAGAAGCAAACTCTTGTTGAGAGAGACCGCCTTGTTGTGCTGCTGAAGCGATGGATTCAAGAATCGACGCCATCGCGACTTCTGCACCTAACATAATGTTAGCGCTGCCGCTTTTAGCTTCTCCAACGAAGTTGCCTTGCGCGTCTTTGATACGGGCGCGACAGGAAGTGCCACCGCCATCAATACCTACAAAATACATCCCCATGTTTATTGCTCCTTGAAGGCTTGAGAGTTCGCTAAAGTCGAGATGTGCTGAGCCTGACTCATTACTGCGAGTAGGTACCACGCACCATGCGGGATCCATTGTTCTCCCCAGCGCCAGTTTTGAAGCATGTCGTCTTTCTGTGCTGGTGGATTAAATGCAATGTCTTCCTCGTCTTCGAAACCGCCGGTGATGCCGTTACACACGCCACCTTTTGCATTGAAGAAACCATATTGAGGAAGGTAGTCCGGATTGTTACGACCATGACCGTCCAACATGCACATGTCGTACGGGTTCAGACCCACAATCCAGTTGATAGAATCTTGTGCGAGTTTAGAAAGTTGCTGCTTTAGAATTTCTGACTCGATAAATGGTTGCACCAAATACGCCATGGTTGCGAGTGAACCTAAGCGAGCATTCTCACCTTGCCACCAGTAACCCGATTCATTGTTGTGTGCCACAAAGAACGCATCACGTTTTGCTTCGTCCACGCCTTTTACATATTGGCGTGGGTAACCAAATGGGTTCTTTACTTTATTGGTGATAGAGACTTCAAACTCACAAGCTTGAGTGATGATTTGTTTTGCTACTGAAGCGTGCTCAGAGTCGTCTTCAATCGCCAAGTATTCGCACAGCGCGATAACAGGAAGTCCTGCTTCTGCCGCATGGAAGTAAGGGCGGCTGCCATCTTGATTGGCTGCCCAGAAATGTTGAATGTGCTCATCATTCATTTGACGAGCAGAAAGGCGGTTTGCCCACACGCGGCTTTCTTCTAGGTAGCGGGTTTCTCTGGTGGTCTTAAATAGCTCAACCGCTGCAAGTAATGCGCAGTATTCATCGATGATGTTCTCTTCACCATCGTTTAGGTATTGGGTGTTGTGCTCTTTTAAGTGCCAGTAGCAGTTTTCCGCTGCATTACGGTATTTTTGTTGGTCGAATTCACCATGAACCTCTAGACGTGCTGCTGAAGCTAATGCCGCAATGCTAACGCCAGCTCCTTGTCGGTAACCGGCTTGGTAGTCATCAAACTTATGACCAAGTTGGGTTTCGTAGGCGCAGATTTCACGTTGAGCTGTGTCTTTACTCCACTTGTCGAACACGGTCATGTAGAAGAAGCCTTTTTCGTTTTGCATACGAACAAGGAAGTCTGCACCGAACAGGGCTTCTTCAATAAGGCGAGTAGCAGTGAATTTAGCCAGTTTGTCGTTGCCTTCAAGTAGAGACAAACCTTTTAACATGTTCCACACCACCATAGGGGTCTGCTGTGGGTTTAGGTAGTTTGCGTACGACAAATGGCTCAGATATTTGCTGACATCGCCTGAAGCGTCATACCAACCGCCATGAACATCTGCGGTTTCGTCGGAATTTAGCAGTGGAGCCTGACGATCTTGCTGATCGAAAATGCCTCCGCAGCGCTGAGATTTAAAATAATGGATCACATCTGAAAGCGTGCGATCGAAAAGAATATGTTCGCCGATCTCAAAGTGAGATGAACGTAAATGGTCGAAACGAAGGTAATAGTGACCTGGAGTATTAAATGAAGAAAAGTCGATAAGGTAGAAATGACCTTGATGCCAGTTCGCTACTTTGCCTTGCTTTTCTACCGTCAAGGTTGCAACGGTTTGATGGCTATCGGCACAAACCAACAAAGCCGTATAAGAAGACAGGCGTGGTCGGCTCGTCTGGATGATCGCTTTCTTAGGGCCCAGACGCTCGTAACCAATGTGGTTAGTCAGTAGCAGCATTCAATCTCTCCGGGAAACAATAAAATATAAAGGGAAAAAGGGGTCAGATTGATACCTGACCCTCGTTATGATTAATCTTCGAATAAGTAACAACGAACAAAGTGGTTATCAGACAGTTGCGTCACACCAGGCAGTCGCTCGCGACATTTTTCTGTGGCATGAACACAGCGTCCTGCAAATGGACAACCGACTGATTCAGGCGTCCAAAGTGGGATCTCACCTTTGTTGCCTTTCAACTTCTCGTGAATTGACTTTGATGGATCTGGCACGGCTGAAACCAGTAGTTGCGTGTATGGGTGTTGAGGATCGTGAATGATTTCCTCTGTGTCACCCCACTCAACCATGTGGCCCACGTACATAACCGCAAGATCTTCAGCGATATAACGCGCTGTCGCGATGTCGTGAGTGATGTAAAGAAGAGACATTTGTTTCTCAAACTTCATCTCTTCCATCAGGTTAAGAACACCAGCACGGATCGATACGTCAAGCATTGATGTTGGTTCGTCAGCCAGTACCACTTCTGCACCAACTGCAATGTTACGAGCCAAGTTCACGCGCTGACGTTGACCACCAGAAAGTTGGTGTGGGAACTTTTGCGCCGTTTCTTTTGGTGGAATAAGACCAACTTGTTCTAGTAGGTCGTACACGCGCTCTTCCAACTCTTTTTTGTTGCCCGGTGATACCTTCTTGTGGATGAGAAGAGGACGAGCAATATGGTGGAAGATGTTGTGTGTTGGGTTTAGCGAGCCAAACGGGTCTTGCCATACCATTTGCACGCCTTCACGGTAAGTCATCAAATCGTGACGAGAAGTGATGTCTTGAATATCACGACCTTTGTACTCGATGATGCCATCGGTTGGGGCGTACATTTTCGCAATCATTTTTGCGGTAGTAGATTTACCTGAGCCAGACTCACCTACCACTGATAAACCGCGGCTTTTGTACATTTTGAAAGATACGTCGTTGATTGCACGCATCTTAGATTGTTTGATTGAGTTACTGTTTAAAGGGAAGTCCTTAACGACATTTTTACCTTCAACCAGCAATTCGCCGAATTGTTTGCTCATAATTCTCTCCAGTGTAATTTTCTTCTTAGCTAGCGTTATTTTTTGTTGTTAAACCTTAGCTTGAGCAATCGTGTCGCCATACAAGTGGCAGTTTGAGAGACGACCAGGTTCAATTTGACGCAGCTGAGTTGGTACTCGCGTACAAGCTTCATGGACACGGTCACAACGAGCTTGGAATCGACAACCTTGAGGAACTTCTAATAGGTTCAAAGGGTTGCCTGGAATACCAGTCAATTTGGTCTTAGGACCAGTTAGTGGAGGGAAAGAGCTACCCAAACCTTTTGTGTAAGGGTGGTAAGGACTTTCCAGAATTTGTTTAGAAGGGGCGACTTCAATCAGTTCACCTGAGTACATGATGCCGATGCGGTCAGAGAACTCGACCATCAATGACAAGTCATGGGTGATGAACAGAATCGAGAAGCCAAACTCTTCTTTAAGTGCATAGATTTTTTGCAGAATCTCACGTTGAACTACCACGTCTAGTGCCGTTGTAGGTTCATCCATGATGATCATTTTCGGGTTCAGAGCCAAAGCAATAGCAATAACCAGGCGCTGACGCATACCGCCAGAGAATTGGTGTGGGTAATCGCTTAGTCGGCTAGGGTGGATATCAACGATTTCCAATAGACCTTCTGCACGAACTTTCGCTTGAGCGCGAGTCATGTTGGTGTGACGCATGATTACGTCACAGAACTGCTCTTCCATCGTTAGTACTGGATTCAAAGCGTTCATCGCACTTTGGAATACCATCGACATTTCGCTCCAGCGGAACGACTGCATACGCTCATCGCTGTATTGAAGGATATCTTCGCCATTGAAGATAACCTCACCACCAGTGATAAACGCTGGCGGCTTATGAAGGCGCATTAGCGAGAATGCAACAGTTGATTTACCACAGCCAGATTCACCTGCTAGGCCAAATACTTCGCCTGGCGCAATGTCGAAGCTGACGTTGTTACAGGCGCGGACATCGCCCGCATCTGTAATGTAGTCCACGCATAGGTTACGGATAGAAATTAGTGGTGCAGTCATGATTATTTATCTCCGCTCCATAGTGCATTTTGTGGTGCCAATTCTGGCTCACGCTCTTTCTTGTCTTGTGCTGCCATTTTCTTCCAGCGCTTCATACCTTTGTGAGAACGAAGCTGCGGGTTAGCAATTTCATCGACTGCGAAGTTCAGTAGAGCAAGGCCAGTAACCAATAGAGTTAGTGCAATACAAGGTGCTAGAACTTCCCACCATGCGCCGATAAGCATCGCTGATGAAGTCTGTACGTTGTACAGCATGATGCCCCAACTGATGGTGTTTGCATCGCCTAGGCCTAGGAACGAAATTACCGCTTCCGTGTTGATTGCTAGCATTACCGAACCGATGAAGCTTGCACCAACGATTGGGATTAGGTTTGGCAAAATCTCAACGAAGATGATGCGAATTGGTGACTCACCCAGTACTTCTGCAGCTTTAACGAATTCTTTTTCTCGTAGTGCCATGGTTTGAGCTCGCACAACACGTGCACCCCAAGCCCAGGAAGTACCGGCGATAATCAAGGCAATGGTGAGCGGCCCTGCCTCCCCGATAAACGCAGCGAGTACGAACAGGAGTGGTAACTGTGGAATAACCAGCATGATGTTCATTGCGGCACTCAGTACGTCATCGACACGGCCGCCGAAGTAACCTGCTGAGATACCAATAACCGTTGCTAGGAAACACACGATAACACCCGCACCAAAACCCACACCCAGAGATACTCGAGCGCCATAAGCAACTTGGGACCAGATGTCACGACCCATACGAGATGTGCCTAGTACGTGGTCCGCTTTTTTCGACATAAGCAGCGTACGACGGTCATCTGCTAGGTTTTTAGCAACCCAGCCATCAGGGTTGTTTTGTGCTTGTTTTACAACAAATCCAGGGTATTCATGTGGGTTACCAGTGCGCTTATCTGGCGCGTGCTGAGTGATCAACGGAGCGGCAACGGCGACAAAGATGAATAACGAGATAATCGCCAAACCAACACGCGCGAACGCGTTACCTAAAATCAGTTTAAATAGTTCTTTCATGATTATTTGCCTCCCTTACGTAGGCGAGGGTCTAGAATCATGTACAGCATGTCAGCCATTAGGTTGAAGCACAGCATGAACATCGTCATGATGATTAGCTGACCTTGAAGTACTTGGTAGTCACGTGCATGAATTGCGTTTAGAAGAACCGTACCTAGACCTGGGTAGTTGAAGATCATCTCGATGATTAGCTGACCACCGATTGCCATACCTAGAGACATTGAAAGTGCGGTTACACTTGGTAGTAGTGCGTTACGAGCTGCGTAGTTGAATACAACTCGGTTTTCGCTCAGACCCTTACCTTTTGCCATTGTGATGTAATCTTCAGCAAGAAGGTTGATCATGTTGTTACGCATGTTTACTAGGAAGCCACCAATCTGAACAATCGTCGCACAGAACAATGGAAGAATAGCGTGGTAACCCACGTCTTTTAGGAACTCCCAGCTTGTCCAATCTGGCACAGTACCCGGGGTGTAGGCGTAGCCTGATGGGAACCACTTAAGACCGATGGCAAAGATGAACAGCGCTAGCATCGCGATAACCATTTGTGGAATCGCTTGAATGATCAGTGTGCCCGGTGTTACGAATGCATCGTATCGGCTACCACGTTTCCAAGCTGCGAAGATACCTAGTACAGAAGCAATCGAGAACGATAGTACAACTGCAGTACCTGCTAGGAACAATGACCAACCGAATGCGCCACCTAGTAGAGAGTTAACTGAAAGCGGGTAGAACTGGATAGAAGTACCTAGCTCCCAGCTTAGAATGTTTTTGATGTACGACAGGTACTGAATGTAGATTGGACCATCTACGAAACCCAGCAGTTCTTTCATTGCTGCGATTCGCTCTGGCGTTACCTGTACTGATGCGTTAGCAAACATCATGGTAACTGGGTCACCAGGCATTGCTCGCGGAATAATGAAGTTTAACGTCGCTGCAACCAAGAGCGCGACAAGATAGAACGACAAACGTCTTAAAAAATAACCCATAACTCACACCTTACTCACCCAGATTTTTTCCCTGTTTCTGGTTTCAGGTCGCTCCTAGCGAAATTTAGAGCGAAAAATCCCCTGACGACGAGCGCCATATGTTGGTTTAGTAACAAGGGGATTTTTATAGGCGGCACACGGGATGTGTGCCGCTAGAAATGAACTTCTACTTATTTAACTGGTTTTAGGTCCAGTACGTGAAGTAGACGCTCTGGGATACCAGCCCAAATGTTTGGACGGCCCTTAGGATTTTCTTCGTTCCACCAACCAGTGAAGCGAGTTGTGTTGTATTGGTACATGTAAGCACCAGACATCACAGGGATAGTCACTTGGTCTTGAGCGATGATTTGCTGAATACCGTGAGCGATTTCTAGCTGCTCTTGCTTGTCAGCTGTCTTGTAGAAGCTGTTTAGAAGACCATCTAGCTTGTCGTTCTTGTAGAAGTGCATCGCGAAGCGAGGCATACCGTCACCAGATTGTAGTGCTGAGTTGTAAGCACTGTTCCAGTAAGTGTATGGGTCTGCACCGTGGAAGTAGTTGGTGTACGCAACGTCGTAAGTACCTTCAAGCATTGCTTGGTTGTACACAGAGAAGTCTGGTGTACGAGCACGTGCTTTGATGCCTACTTCTGCAAGTTGCTCAACAGCAAGCTGTACAGTGTTGTTGAAGTCAGTCCAACCGTTTGGAGATTGGATTAGTAGCTCGAAAGACTTACCAGATGGCGTGTCAACGAAACCGTCTTTGTTTACGTCTTTAAAGCCCGCTTTCGCTAGAAGTTTCTTAGCGCCTTCAGCGTTGTAAGAGTTGTAACCCTTGAACTTGTCGTGAGTCTTCTCGTCAGACCAAGCTTCGAATGCGTAGCCAAGACCAGATGCGAAGTCGTTCACTGTACCGCCGCCGTAGAATGCAATATCAATGATAGTTTGACGGTCAAGAGCCATAGAGAATGCGCGACGGAAGTCAACGTTAGTTAGTGCTTCGTTTTTCGCTGCATCTGGGTTCTTGAAGTTTACTACGAACGCTTGAGTACCTGCTGGCGGGTACCAGTAGTGGTGTTTAGGGCTCGCTGCTGCGTAAGTGCGGTCGATGTCTGGAACGAATGAAGAAGTCCAGTCCATTTCGCCGTTAACAATCTTACCTAGGAACTGGTCATTGTTCGCGATTTGAGGAACACGTAGACAATCAACGTCTAGGTTCGCTGCATCCCAGTAGTTCGGGTTTTCACACTGGATGTACAGTTGAGGAGTGAAAGTGTCGATCACTGTGAATGGGCCAGAACCTACTGGGTTTTCGTTAGTGAATGTTGATGGATCTTTCACTTTGCTCCATACGTGCTTAGGTACAACTGGTACTTTAGCAATTTCGTAAGGAACGTTTGAGTTTGCTTCGCTTAGACGGAACTTAACTTGGTAATCGTTAACTTTCTCTACGCCAGTTACCCAAGAGTTGATACCAGATTGGTCTAGCTCTGGCTTCTCTTTAACTAGGTTGAAAGAGTAAACAACGTCATCAGCGGTAAACGCTTCGCCGTCAGACCATTTTACGCCTTTACGGATATCGAAAGTTACGCTCATTAGGTCGTCAGACATTTGGAAGTTTTCTGCTAGACGGAATACCGGTGTGTTACCGTGCATTTCGTTGAAAACAACTAGTGGCTCGTAGATAAAGTCAGTAGTTGTGTGCAGGTTTGTTGCACCCAAGAAAGGGTTAAAGTTACGAACAAAAGTTGTAAACTCTTTAGGGTGGATAGTCAGTTCACTGCGCTCAGCGGCTGTAGCTACTGATGCAAAACCTGTAGTAGCCGTTGCAATAATTGCTGTTGCTAGTGCTGTTTTTTTAATATTGGCAAGCATAGCTGTTCCTTACTATTTGCTTTCATTTCACTAATGGAATTGAATGTCATCAATTGATAAACACTCTCCAAGGCCCACCTCTTCGCTCCACATTAAATTTGTTTCGCTCTAAGAGTGGCCTGTAGGCCTTAGGCAGGAGTAAGAAAACACCTTATCCACAAAATAATCAAACTCGATTCCCGTTAAAAACGTTAAAAACCGCACCAACTCCGTCATAAACGTCATTTTGTTCGTTTTTAAGCCTGGTAAGGCTAAAAAGTAAACGTTGATATGCGTCGCAGTTTATATCCACTTTAACTTTGTGTGTTAGTGTTTACTTACTCTTAATCTCTTTTAAATTAATGGTTTTGTGGGCTTGTAATGCTTTGGCGATCTGGCTCACACGCGATTTTTTTGTTAATTAACTAGGTGAAATTTAATCTGCCGTTCTGTTGTGATTGACTTCGCAATCTCCATCAAATGTTGGCCTAATTTCCCTTGCTGAGTAAAAAACAGAGGTTTTTAACAGCAAAATTTGGCTGCTGATTATGCTTTTTTTATGCGGGAAAGGAAGTGTTTTTAGAGGACTTTAGGGTAATAAATTACGTCTGTAATTATCCAGAAAGTAGCCGCTCAAATTCGTACGTAGAGGGTGTCTAGAATGGCTTTTTTGATAGCTTGTTTCCAACTCTACATGAACTGATAAAAGATGATCTAAGTGGGACATGGAGAGTAACTGAGTAGATATAGATTAGAGCCTGAGTGGTCGTCTTGCTATCTAAGTCGGTAAGCGTGAGTTTGGTAGTACATATAAAAAAGCCCCGCTAAATGCGAGGCTGTTATTTGTGTTGTGCAGCTAGCTTGTTAAAAGTCTCTGCATTTTGTCGCGCTGAGCTTCAATGTACGCACGTTCTGGGCTCTGTTCTTTACAGTGCTCCAAGATAAACTCAATCGAGCTTAATACCGTTCTCCAACGTGGTGTTTTAGGTAGTGTCTCGATACGCATGTATTTGTCGAGGGTACGAGTCTGCAAGGTACTGCGGTCTAGGTAAACACGCCACAAGCCACTTTGCTCAGCAAACGCAAACTTGGTTTCTCCGGTAACAGACTCCCAGTATTCCAATGCATGGGTCATGGTATCGACAAGAACCTCACGCAACAGCTCTTGCTTGTCTTTCTTGTTACCCAAAGCTTTATCTGCCAAGCGTGTAAACTCTCCGCCAAGCTCTTTTAGCTTCTGAAGTTGGTCTTTGTCGCCATCGAATGCGTAGCATGAAAGCACTTCAACTGCCGTCTCTAGGTTGTGGATACGAGCAGCGTTAGCTCCGCCGCCGACATTAAAGATGTACATCACATCCAAACCAGAGCCTTCAGGAAGTTTTAGAATGTCGGCTTCGATGTTTTGGCGAATATCTTCAATGTAGATATCAATCTTGCCACAGTAGTGAGGTTGCTTAACCGTCAAGAATTTAGGTGCGATCAATTCGTCTGCTGAAGAGCGCTTCAACTGTTCTAAGCTGCGTTTAAATAGCTTACAGGCCGCTTCATTAGCAAAGCGAATGCGTTGGTCTTCACGAAGACAAATAATGGCTTCTGGTGCAGACTCTAGTTGCTCTAGCAATCGACCTTGAGTCTCCAACAAGCTTGCTTCGACTTCTGCACGTTGGCGCAGCTCCGACTCCAATAACTTGTTTTCGATGTGTCGCATTTCCGCTTTACTTGCCGTTAGGTGCGCCTGAATACGTGCCGCTAGCTCTTGTTTGTTGAATGGTTTTGTCAGGTAATCATTCGCGCCCGCTTCAAAGCCTCTCACTCGGTCCTCTGTTTGGCTTAATGCGGTCAGCATGATGATTGGCAGCTCTGCATGATCGTAAGTTTCACGAAGCTCGCTACACACTTGATAACCACTCATCCCCGGCATCATGATGTCCAATAAAAGCAGTTCTGGCTTTTCTTGTTCAATTAACGCCAGCGTTTCTGGACCATCAGAAATCGTACGAACGCGATAGCCTTCCAACCTTAGGAAGCTTTCTAGAACGCGCAGGTTAACTGGTTCATCATCGGCAACGTAAAGCAATGGACCGTCTGGGTTCTCTGGCAGAGACAAGTCATCGTTGTTCTCAAAATTTGCCTCAGGGATTTGGAAGTGCCCACGAGCGGCAAGGCTCTGTGTGGCTTGGATCTCTTCTTCACTTGCCAGCGGCAGGGTAAAGCTGAATGTGGTGCCTACCATAGGTTGACTGCTCACATACAATGACCCACCCATCAACTCAATAAGTTGACGGCTGATTGATAGACCCAATCCCGCACCTTGACGGTAGCGACTCGCGTCTTGACCTGCTTGAATCAGAGGTTCGAAGATATGTTCTAGATGCTCAGCCGGGATGCCTTGACCTGTATCCACGACTTGCACTCGCACTTGATCGTCAACAACCATTGCTGAAATGACGATCTTACCTTCAGAGGTGTACTTGATGGCATTACCGATCAAATTGTACAGCACTTGTTCTAAGCGCTGAGGATCCGCTGAGACGGCTTTCAAATCCGCAGGCACTTGGTTAATGATGCGGATAGTCTTGTTACCCAATAGGTGACCGGAAAGCTCTAATACTAAGCGTGTGGCACTGGCTAAACTCACTGCTGACTTTTGGATATCCATGCTGCCATAGCGCATCTTGTGGTAATCCAATAAGTCATCAACGAGGTTCGCTAGGCGTTGACCACTCTTGATGATGATGTCCAATTGATATTTCTGGCTAGCCGGAATAGCCCCATTTGCGCCAGATACCAAGGTTTCTGCAATACCAACCATACCGTGTAATGGCGTGCGAAGTTCATGGGAGGTTGTCGCAAGGAACTCATCTTTCAGCTTATCAGCCAGCTGTAATTCTTCGTTTTGCTTTTGGATCAGCTTGATGTTGCTTTCTAACTCTTCATTTTGCTGCTTGATGGTTTGAATCTTTTCACGAATAGAGCGTTGCATGCGCTCGAAGCTGATCGCAAGACGCCCAATCTCGTCTTTTCGTTCGGTGTTAAAGGTCGTTTCATCCAAATCGCCTGCAGACACTTTCTCTGCTGCCCAAGTCAGTTTAAGCAGTGGTGAAGTGATGAAGTTCGATAAGTAATGTGAGGCGATAACTACCAATACGATCGCAATTAACATCGCAATCACAAACAGTTTTTCAAGCTGGTGGACACGTGCAAAGGCTTCTTTTTCAGGAAGTTGCACGACTAGCGCCCAAGTTAGGCCACGAGTTTCAATTGGCGCAAACGCCGCAATCATCTCTTCACCTAAGCGGTTACTGTAAGTACCTACTTCTGTGTCACCGGCCAACGCTTTATCCACGATTTCTAAGCTATTTTGGATATCTTCTTGTTTGGTATTGATCGTTCTAGGTTTGTGGTCACTACCAACGAGCAAGGTTTCAATGGATGAATCGCGGTTAATTTCCGCAATAAGCTTAGTAATACCGTTATTTGGCAAACGGAACATAGCGTAACTGTGGAGGTAGCCTTGTTGAACAATAGGCGCACCTAACCAAGCGACTTGCTTTCCGTTTTCGATATCAAAGTCAGACACGACCACTGGGGTGTAATCTTCATTGACTTTTCGGCGTGCACTGACGTCTTCTGATAAACGTTTAAAGGTACGACCCAACGCCGTCTCTTTATAGCGACCGGTTAGTAGGTTTGTGCCGTAGTTGTCATCTTTATTGATGGAGTACGTGACATTACCGTCAATGTCGACCAACAAAATATCATTGAAATCAGAACGTTTTAGCAGTTCTAGGTACGCCCAATGGTAGCGTTTGTGGAGTAGGCGGTAGCGTTCGCTACCAACATAGTTGGACGACTCCGGCAAAATCGACGTTTTGATTTGATCGCCACTGCCTTGGATGTAGCGGTGTTGTGCGTTTTCTCTCGCTTCGTCAATATCGTGCCCTAAACGGCTAAATGCGTTGACCAAGCCGTAGAAGCGTCCGCCACTGGCATAGGCAAGTTCTGAGCGTACGAAGCCCATCACTTCCGTTTCTTGCGCAGCGAAGTAGTCAATGATCTGCTGCTGCTTAGTATCACGAACAGAGAGTAGATGCGATGTACTCTGCTCTTGGAGATCTTTACTGTGTGATTGCAGGAAGAAAATCGCAGTGATCGTCAGGGGCGTAATACTAAGAACCAAAAATGCGGTCATTAGCGTGCTTTGCAGGCGCTTAAATTTCTGCTTTTTGTAGAATTTAAACATGGATAAGATTACAACTCGTTAAAGGGCAGCGACCGATTGGTTGGCGCTTGCCAAGGTTCTCGTTAAAAACGGGCAAGAAGTTAAATTCGATAGAATTAACAAAATTAACGAGTTTTTTTTCTTTGACAAGAAAGTTGATTGTAAAGCGTGGGTAGCGACGCAGTTTTTCTTTGAGTTGTGTAAAATTCAGCAATGGATTGCGCAGGAATTCACCTGCGCAAGGAAGAGTTACGATTTTTTAGCGTAGTAGATAGAGAATTTGTTGGTCTTATTTAGCGTCTCGCAATTATTGAATGCTTTCTCAATAATTGGCGGATACTGCAAGAAACTGTTCGCCACAATGACCATCTCACCGTTGGCCGTCATATACTTTGGTGCTTGACCTAACAGAGTTTCTGCTGCGTTGTAGTTGGTGTCTAAGCCACTATGGAATGGAGGGTTACTGACAATAAAACGGTAGTCTTGAGCCGTGTCTGTGTAGATATCTGAGGCAAAAACACGACCTGATAACCCATTCGCTTCGAGTGTTGCTTGGCTAGAGGTAATGGCATAAGCGTTAATATCACACATCTCAATCGCAATCTCTGGGTTTGCTTGAGCCATAAATGCACCCAGCACACCAGCACCACAGCCAAAGTCCAGTACCTTGCCTGAAAGTTTCGGTAAGGTTTCCAGCAGAAGACGACTGCCCAGGTCAAACTCACCATGGCTGAATACGCCAGGTAGACTCTTAACGGTAAGTGATTGTTCACCTAGTGTAATTTCGTAAGATTTAAACCAGTCGGCTTGATTGAAAGGCTTTGGCTGGTTAAGGCAAGTTCCCCAGTAAAATGAACAGCGACGAGCGGTGTCGTACTTCTTTACGGGACCATAGTCTTTGAACATCTTCTCGATGCTTTTAACACCTGAACGGTTTTCACCAACCACAACGATTTCTGTATTGATGCCTAGCTTAGCCATCAACATCGCTAGCAGATATTCCGCCTCAGCTTTAGCTTTTGGCCAGTATAAAAGGACCATGTCTGCTTGTGTTTCAACGTCAAACTCAGATCCAAAATGACTTTTCACTTTGTCAGAGGTTTGAATTTGGCGATAGTAGCTGTAGTTGGAAGTAAACACTTCTACAGATTCGCAATGCTCCACTAACTCTAGCGGGAACAAGTCTTCAACTTCTCCTGCGACTAAAACGTGTTTTCCGTTGAAATACTCAAGTTGGCGCTGAGCAATTTGGCTAGGTGCGATATAAGCAGACATAAATTAGGTTCATCAGAAATAATTAGGGGCAGATTTTCGCACAATCTGCCCCAAGCTTGAAGTGCTTAAGCGATGACTAGCTGTTGTCTTGCTGGTTTAGGAAGTCTTTGAACTCTTCTTCGTAGATATTAAACAGCACCATGGTCACGGCAAAGATCAATGGACCGTAGATAAGGCCAATCAAACCAAACAGGTGCAGACCACCCAGTAATGAGAAGAAGATCATAAGGGTGTTCATGCCGGCGCTACCTTGCATTAGCAGCGGACGCAACAGGTTATCAATAGAGCCAACCACGACCACGCTCCACACCGTTAGGAAAATGGCCCAAGTCGTATCACCAGTTAGGAATAAGTAAGCGGCTGCCGGAATCCAAATTAACGCGGTACCAACGACCGGAATGAAAGATGCGAAGCCCATCATGGTGCCCCAGAACAGGCCAGGGAAGCCAGCCAACCACATGCCAATACCGCCCGCAAAACCTTGAGCTATTGCGGTCAAAAATGACCCCATAACTGCAGATTTCGATACTTGTTCAATCTCGGTCAGAATCTTGTCTTCCTGGCTACGAGAAAGCGGCAAGATGTGGCGCATTGCTGAGATGATCTTATCGTGGTCACGCAACAGGAAGAACAACACAAACAACATCAGGAAGAAGTCCATCAGGAAGTTCGTCGCATCACCAAGGATTTTTGCACTGATAGCAACAAGGTTTGAACCAAATGATGTGGCGAATTGACCAATCTTCTCTGCGATAGCTTGAGGCTCTATTTTATCGAAAGGTAAGTACTCATTAACCAGCGCTAAACCTTTGACTACCCATGGGTGTTGGAAGATATCTTGGATACCACCATTGGTCACCCATTTATAGGTATTTTGAGAAAAGACGGAACCTTGCTGAACGATGGCAGCAAAGACAAACAACAATGGAATCACAATAATAAAGGTTAGAACCACACAAGAGAGTAGTGAGACCAAGTTTTTATGGTTAGGCATTTTGCTCTCAAACCACTCGTGTATTGGGAACATAAGTAGTGAGATAATAAAGGCCATTACGATTGAGTTTACGTAGGGTTCAACCAATAAATAGCAGGCAAAAGCAGCGGCGAGTAGTGCAACAACTAACACTCGGTGACTCGACGTGATTTTTACATTGTTCGGCATGGGATTAATCCAACTTACGGATGATGTTACGGCTAGCGCTTGATACCACAGCGTCAAACCTTTATTACTCTGCACCCACGATTCTTTCAAGCTTATGACATAGCCGAATTGGGAAGGTGCAACGGACCTTGTTATAATGACCACAAATCAGGCAGTTATCAATCAAGAGATAGAAAAATGGGTTGTTGTAACGGTGACAAGAAGTGTCAGAGTGAGAAGAAAAACAAACGCATACCGTGGTTTGGTATTGTTATCGGCGTACTCGCTATTCTCGTGATTTTTAATTGGCAAGCATAGCTCAGACAATAAAAAGGACCCTGAAGGTCCTTTTTGCTTTTGGTGTGCGAGTAAAAAGCTTATTTAGCTTCTTCTGCTAGAATCGCGAAACAGCGATCTGCTGCTTCTAGTGTTGCGTCGATTTCTTTTGAACCATGAGCAAGAGAAGTAAAGCTTGCTTCGAATGCTGATGGTGCAAGGTATACACCGTGTTTTAGCATTAGGTGGAAGAAACGTTTGAAGCGCTCAACGTCGCACTTAGTCACGTCTTCGTAGCATGTTACGGTTTCTTGGTCTGTGAAGAAGAAGCCAAACATACCGCCCACTTGGTTTACTACCATTGGGATACCGTGTTTCTCAGCAAGTGCTTTGAAGCCTTCAGCAAGCTGTTTTGTTTTCGCCGCAAGACGTTTCTCGTTGCCTTCTTCTTTTAGAAGGTTCAAACATGCAAAGCCCGCAGCCATCGCCACAGGGTTACCTGAAAGCGTACCCGCTTGGTAAACAGGACCTGTCGGCGCTACGTATTGCATCACTTCTTTACGACCACCGAAAGCACCCACTGGCATACCGCCACCGATCACTTTACCTAGGGTCGTTAGATCTGGTTTGATGTTGTAGTGTGCTTGTGCGCCGCCTAGTGCTACGCGGAAGCCTGTCATTACTTCATCAAAAATCAGTAGCGCGCCTTCTTGGTCACAGATTTCACGAAGACCTTCGTGGAAACCTTCTACTGGTGGGATACAGTTCATGTTGCCCGCTACTGGCTCAACGATGATACATGCGATTTCGCCTTTGTTTGCTGCGAATAGTTCACGTACTGAATCTAGGTCGTTGAATGTTGCCGTTAGCGTATGCTTAGCAAAATCTGCAGGAACGCCAGGAGAGCTTGGTTGACCTAGAGTTAGTGCGCCAGAACCCGCTTTTACTAGCAAGCTGTCAGCGTGACCGTGGTAACAACCTTCAAATTTCATGATCTTGTCACGACCAGTGAAGCCACGAGCTAGACGGATAGCACTCATGGTTGCTTCTGTACCAGAGCTCACCATGCGGATTTGTTCCATTGATGGCACTAGTTCAGATACAAGCTCAGCCATCGCAATTTCCATCTCAGTTGGTGCACCGAAACTTAGGCCGCGTTGTGCTGCATCGATAACCGCTTCACGGATTACTGCGTGGTTATGACCTAGAATCATAGGACCCCAAGAGCCAACGTAATCAATGTACGCTTTACCATCGGCATCAAAAATCAGGGCACCGTCTGCTCGTTCGATAAATAGCGGAGAACCGCCAACGCCGTTGAATGCACGAACTGGTGAGTTCACACCGCCAGGAATGGTTTGCTGAGCCTTTTGATATAGCTCTGATGATTTGGTCATGGGGTTATCCTCTTTTGATTGCTCGGACCAAGTGGAGCGCATTGTACCTAGCTAATCTCAAGTTAGAAACGTTTTGGGTAATTTATGTGTAGTCTGGCGTTGTAATCTTACATATCAGCATCGGATATAAAGAATCGGCGGTGAATACTTGAACGAGTTGGTCAGGTATTGGATAATCGCTCTAATTAGCACAAATTTGACGTCTTGCTTCAGGCTTGACGCATTACACGAGTGAGAGAGGTCTTCGTGAGCGAAGTAAACGTACCATTATCTTTTTCTGATGCCGCGGCATCTCGCGTTCAAACGTTGATTGCGGAAGAAGAAAACCCAGCGCTGAAATTACGCGTATACATTACTGGTGGCGGCTGTAGTGGTTTCCAATACGGCTTCACATTTGATGAGAACGTAAATGAAGGCGACACAACAATCGTAAACAGTGGTGTAACACTGGTTGTAGACCCAATGAGCCTGCAATACCTAATCGGTGGCGTGGTTGATTACACAGAAGGTTTAGAAGGAGCTCGCTTCTTCGTCAATAACCCAAATGCGACGACAACTTGTGGTTGTGGTGCATCATTCAGTGTTTAATTAACACGACAACAGGCAGCCAATTGGCTGCCTGAGTTTTACGTAGCAGGAAGTCACGTAAACGCACTCCCAGTTCCAAAGAGAGCTGAGAGCTAAAAATAAAAAGGACTTTGTATGTCTGGATCTTCTTTTGGACGTCGTATTGTAGAGCGTCCATGGCTAGTCTCTCTAACGCTTGTGATCGCTTTAGCTGCTTGGCTCGCAATGGGTCAACTTAAAGCACAAGACGAAACGGTTTCTCCTTCAAACTCTCAATCTGAAGACACACCTGTTGCTAAGGTGATGTTCAACTCTTTTACCGCCCAACCAACCAGCAAAACCATTGAACTTTACGGTCGAACTGCGCCGAATCGGCAAGCTCGTCTAGGGGCTGAAGTTGCAGGTAAGATCATCAGTTTGAATGTGCAAAAAGGGCAAAGCGTGAAACAAGGGCAGGTGATTGCCAATATTGATGAACGTGACCTAGATATTCAGCTTAAACGCGCCAAAGCGATGCTGCGTGTTAAAGAAAAAGAGTTTAAAGCCGCAGAGTCTCTGAAAAATCGAGGCTTACAGGGTGAAGTTGCGTTTGCCACAGCACAAGCTGCACTGGTTGATGCTCGAGCGAATCTAAGCAATGTTGAAACTGCACTCAAAAACACCAAAGTAAGAGCGCCTTTCGATGGCATTCTTGACCATAGATTCGTTGAAGTTGGTGACTTTGTTGGTGTTGGCGATCCGATTGCCACCGTTATTGACCTTGAAAAGTTAGTCATTGAGGCGGATGTGAGCGAGCGTCACATTCAGTATTTAAAAGAAGGCCAAGTCGCTGACGTTCGCACTATTAACAACGTTCACCACCAAGGCAAAATTCGTTATATCGGACGTGTGTCTTCAACTTCAACCAATACGTTCCCCATTGAGATCGAAATTGATAACCGTGAGAGTGCAATGCCGGCGGGGATCAGTGCCGAAGTCGTGTTGTCTTTGAGTGAAGTGTTGGCCGTAAAAGTGACCGCAGCCATGCTCGCGCTCGATGAAGAAGGCAACCTTGGCATCAAGACATTACGCGATCAGCATGTCCACTTTGTTCCGATTCAACTTGTGAAAGCCGAAAAAGATGGCGTTTGGTTGTCTGGATTGGGCGACCAAGTGGACATCATTGTGCTCGGACAAGGTTTTGCGCGTGATGGTGATTTAGTGATGGCGACCAAGGTGGATGATGCCATCGAAGCCGCGAATCAGCAGTAAGGAGGCAATATGTTTGCTTTGATTGATGCTGCGTTATCGCGTGCACGTACCATGCTCACCTTATTGGTGATGATTTTGATTGCTGGAGTGATCACCTACATCACGATTCCCAAAGAGTCGAGTCCCGACATCACCATTCCTATTATTTATGTTTCCGTTGGGCATCAGGGTATTTCACCAACAGATGCAGAACGTTTATTGGTACGCCCAATAGAGCAAGAGTTGCGTTCTATTGAAGGTGTAAAAGAAATGACTGCTGTAGCTTCAGAAGGTCATGCCTCGGTCACGCTTGAATTTAGTGTGGGTGTTGATCTGGCCGAGGCGATGGCGGATGTGCGCGATGCTGTGGATCTGGCCAAACCTAAATTGCCTGAAGACAGTGATGAGCCAACCGTAAATGAAGTGACATTCGCATCAGAAGAACCGGTTTTGACGGTGGTTTTGTATGGCACAGTGCCCGAGCGCACTACCGTACAAATCGCTCGCGCATTACGAGATAAGTTAGAAAGCTATCGTCAGGTGTTAGAAGTCGATATTGCTGGTGATCGAGAAGACATCGTAGAGATCGTGGTCGATCCGCTGTTGATGGAAAGCTATGGCTTAGATCAAGCTGACATCTACAACTTGATTGCTCTCAACAACCGAGTTGTGGCTGCGGGTTTTGTCGATACGGGATATGGTCGTTTCTCGGTTAAAGTTCCTTCTGTGTTTGACTCTCTTAAAGACGTACTAGAGCTACCTATCAAGGTGAACGGTAAAGAGGTGATTACCTTTGGTGATGTGGCGACGGTGCGTAGGGCATTTCGTGATCCTGAGAGTTTTGCTCGCTTGGATGGTAATCCTGCTGTCGTACTCAACGTCAAAAAACGCGCGGGTGAAAACATCATTGAGACAGTTGAGTTAGTCAAACAAGTGATGCTCGAGGCACAAAAGCGTTCAGAGTGGCCGAATAACCTACAAGTCAAATACACGTGGGATCAGTCTGATGACGTCAAACTGATGCTCAACGATCTGCAAAACAACATTCTCTCTGCCATCATTCTTGTTGTCATTGTTATCATCGCGATACTTGGTGTGCGAACCGCTCTTTTGGTTGGTATCTCGATTCCGGGTTCTTTCCTCACGGGGTTGTTAGTGCTATCGGTGTTTGGCTTAACGGTCAACATTGTAGTGCTCTTCGCGCTTATTATGGCGGTAGGTATGCTGGTGGATGGTGCTATCGTAGTGACCGAATTTGCTGATAGACGAATGCAAGAAGGTACGCCACGCAAAGAAGCCTATCGAGACGCGGCAAAACGGATGGCTTGGCCTATTACGGCATCGACTGCGACGACCCTTGCTGCGTTTGCCCCTTTACTGTTTTGGCCAGATATTACCGGCGAATTCATGAAGTACTTGCCGTTAACCTTGATCGCAACACTGACCGCTTCATTAATGATGGCGCTGCTGTTTGTTCCGGTGATTGGTGGGATTATTGGTAAGCCTCAAGTTGTGAATCCAAAAAGCCAGCAAGAGATGGTTGATCTGCATAACGGTGAGTTTGATAAAGCCACTGGCATCACCAAGCTCTATTACAAGACACTTTCGATTGCGATTCGTCACCCGTTAAAAGTATTGCTCAGTGCGATTTTGCTCGCGGGTGGTGTTGGCTTTACTTATAGCAAAGCGGGCTTAGGCGCTGAATTCTTCCCTGAAGTGGACCCTGCATTCTTTACCGTCAAAGTGCGTTCTTACGGTGATTTATCGATCAACGAAAAAGACGTCGTGATGAAAGAGATCGAAAAAGTCATGCTAGGACACGATGAGTTTGAAAGTGTCTACACGCGTACCGGAACGGATTCAAATGATGGTGATGAGATTGGTCAGATTCAGATTACCCCTGTCGATTGGCAATATCGTCGCAAAGTGAAAGACATCATTGAAGAGCTCAAACAGACTACCAATCAATTCTCTGGCGTGGAGTTGGAGTACAAATTCCCCGATGCTGGTCCGCCAGTAGAGCATGATCTCGTTATTGAAATGTCGGCACAAAACTCAAGCATTGACCAATTAGACAGTGCGGCCAAAATGGTTCGTTACTGGGCTGATCGCAATCCCGCTTTAACTAACTTGAGTGATACCACTAATAAAGAAGGGATTGATTGGCAGATTGATATCCGCAGAGACGATGCTTCTCGTTTTGCTGCTGATGCGACTTTGGTTGGTAATACTGTCCAGTTCGTGACTAACGGTTTGAAGATTGGTGATTATCTGCCAGATGATGCCGATGAAGAAGTCGATATCTTAGTGCGTTATCCGCAAGATAAGCGGGATATCGGGCGCTTTGATCAATTACGCGTAAAAACGGCGGCTGGCTTAGTTCCGATCACTAACTTTGCGCAGATTAAGCCGGACCACAAGCAAGATACAATTCGACGTGTTGATGGTCGACGCGTAGTGAACATCAAAGCAGACATGGTTGAAGGTTATAACCTTGCCCTTGAATTACCAAAGATAACCGCAGAAGTAGAGCAGTTGGGCTTACCTGCTGGTATTGAGTTTAAAATTCGCGGTCAAAACGAGGAACAAGAAAACTCTTCTGCGTTTTTGCAAAGTGCTTTCATGGTTGCACTGGGAGTGATGGCTTTGATCCTGGTTACTCAATTCAACAGCTTCTACCAAGCATTTTTGATTTTAAGTGCTGTGTTGTTCTCTACAGTTGGCGTGTTTGCTGGCTTGCTCATCTTCCAAAAACCGTTCGGCATCATCATGTCGGGTATTGGGGTGATTGCGCTGGCTGGTATTGTTGTAAACAACAACATCGTATTGATCGACACTTACAATCAAATGCGTAGACGCGGTTTAGAAAAATCAGATGCGATTTTACGTACTGGGGTGCAACGTCTTCGTCCTGTGCTGTTAACCACGGTCACTACCATACTTGGCTTACTGCCAATGGTGTTAGAGATGAACATCGACTTAGTGAATCAGAAGATTGAGTTTGGTGCGCCAAGCACGCAATGGTGGTCTCAATTGGCAACAGCGGTCGCGGGCGGTTTGGCTTTTGCTACGGTGTTGACGCTGGTGCTTACGCCTTGTCTTCTTATGCTTGGTCGCGAACACAACCTTGATGAAAAAGAACCACAAACAAAAGAGGCAGCTTAGGCTGCCTCTTGGGTGTTGTTCTAAACAATCATGTCTTTTTACTTCATCGCGAGTAACTTACTGTAGCGATCCAGCTTCGCCATGCTGATTTTTGCATTCGCCATGAAGGTTTGCTTCGCTTTACCCGTCAAGGACTTCGATTGCGGCAGCTTCACGGTTCTTGGGTTCTTATGAACACCGTTAACCAAGAACTCGTAGTGCAGGTGTGGACCGGTTACACGGCCTGTACCGCCTAAAGTACCGATTGTTTGCCCTTGCTTCACTCGTTGCCCTGTTTTGACTGTGCGTTTCGTCAAGTGTAGATACTTAGTGATGTAGGTGTTGCTGTGTTTGATAAACACGTAGTTGCCGTTGAATTTGTTGTAAGCTGACTTTTGTACCACACCATTACCAGCTGCCCAAATTGGCGTGCCAACTGGCGCTGCGTAATCGGTGCCTCGGTGAGGACGAACTCTGCCCGTTACTGGGTGTAAACGGCGAGGGTTAAAGTTAGAGCTCACACGGCGGAAATCCAGAGGAGCGCGCAAGAAGGCTTTCTTCATCGCTCGACCATTTTCATCGAAGTACTTACCGCTCTTCTCATCTAAAATCGCAGTGAAGGTATCGCCTTGGTTTTTAAAGACCGCGGCGATGATCTTGCCGCGTCCAATGACTTCGCCCTCGACGACTTCTTCTTGATAAAGCACGCGGAAAGTGTCGTTTTTACGAATGTCCAAAGCAAAGTCGATGTCCCAGCCAAAGATGCCGGCCAATTCCATAATTTGGTTAGCATTCAAGCCTGATGAGATGCCTGCATTCCAGAAGTTGGATTTGATGGTCGCTTCTGCGTAGTTGAATTGGTAATCGACTTCTTTCTTGTCCACTTCAGAAACGTATTTGCTGCCTTGCAGTTTTATACGGAAAGTTTCGAAGGCATTGAGTGTACGTTTAAGTTGAATAAAGTCGTTGTTTTCATCAAAGCCAAATTGGAGTCTATCGCCAGGACGAAGTCGAGTGAGCTGTTGTTTGATTTCTTTATCGGAAGTAATCAGTTCATGCAAAAGGCGAGGAGACAGACCAACGCGCTGAAACAGAACCGCAGCGCTCTCACCATTTTTGACTTTATACGTTTCCCAGCGCAAAACAGAAGGGAGGTTAGAAGAAGTGCTGCGCTCGGGTGATTCTACGGAAATCGGTACCGAATAATGCTCACCAACTTTGAGTCGGCTTTGCTGCGGATCGAGGTCTTGCGGATCGGGTAAGAAAAACAGCGCGACAATGATAAGCGCACTAAAAAAACCGATCAGTACTTTGTGCAAGAGTGGTAGTCGGACAAAAATCGAATGCATGAGGTACTTGATTACTAAATTAAACGTAAAAATTGACAACTACCTAGTCTAACGTGTTTCAAAATGCATCGCTATTCAAGTAAGATGTTCAGCTATTATATTTTTGCCAAATCTGTGGGAGTGAACAAGAATGGCGAGCATTGAAGCTGCATTAGCCGAGATTAAGCGCGGTGTTGAAGAGCTGATTCCAGAAGAAGAGCTGATCGCAAAACTAAAAGAAGGTCGTCCTCTACGTATTAAATTGGGCGCCGATCCAACAGCACCTGACATTCACCTAGGCCATACGGTTATTTTCAATAAGCTTCGCTTGTTCCAAGAACTAGGTCATGAAGTGACGTTCCTAATCGGTGACTTCACTGCGATGGTTGGTGACCCAACAGGTAAGAACACAACTCGCCCACCACTAAGTCGTGAAGACGTTCTACGCAACGCTGAAACGTACAAAGAGCAGGTGTTCAAAATCCTAGATCCAGCTAAGACAAAAATTCAGTTCAACTCTGAGTGGCTATCTGAGCTTGGCGCAGAAGGCATGATTCGTCTTGCTGCGAACCAAACTGTTGCTCGTATGCTAGAACGTGACGACTTTAAAAAGCGTTACGCTGGTGGTCAACCAATCGCTATCCACGAGTTCATGTACCCGCTACTTCAAGGTTGGGACTCAGTAGCAATGGAAACGGACGTTGAACTTGGTGGTACTGACCAAAAATTCAACCTGCTAATGGGGCGTGAGCTGCAAAAATCTCACGGTCAAAAACCTCAAGTTGTACTGATGATGCCTCTTCTAGTTGGTCTAGATGGCGAGAAGAAGATGTCTAAATCTTCAGGCAACTACATTGGTATCAGCGAAGCGCCAAGCGAAATGTTTGGTAAGATCATGTCTATCTCTGACGATCTAATGTGGAGCTACTACGAGCTACTGTCTTTCCGTCCATTGGAAGAAATTGCACAGTTCAAAGCTGACGTAGAAGCAGGTAAGAACCCTCGTGATATCAAAGTACTGCTAGCGAAAGAAATTATTGCTCGTTTCCATAGTGAAGCGGATGCCGATGCGGCAGAACAAGAATTCGTGAACCGTTTTGCTAAGAACCAAATTCCAGATGAAATGCCTGAGTTTGATTTTGAAGCGGGTACACCAGTAGCAAACCTACTGAAAGAAGCCGGTCTATGTGCTTCAACTTCTGAAGCAATGCGCATGGTTAAACAAGGCGCAGCTAAGATTGAAGGCGAGAAAGTTGCTGATGCGAAGTTTGCACCTGAAGCAGGTACTTACGTATTCCAAGTTGGTAAACGTAAATTCGCACGAATTACTATTAAGTAATCAATAACTGTTCAAAATGAAAGCGCCTACTGGGCGCTTTTTTTGTATGAAAATTTGGTGAATCCGCAAGAGATTGACTGTAAAAGTGACTCGTTTTTGCTACTATACGCGCGCTGCTAGATGAGCAGCTTTATCGGAGATTTACATGAACAATACCGACCATCCTCCCAGTTGCTGGGTGAGTAAGATTAAGGGAGCGAAATAACCCGCTTCGGTATTGGCGATCTCCGCCTTACCTGAGTGGTGAGGCATCTTTTCTAATTTTTCCTTCTTGTTATTTCCCTTCATAAATTCTGAATAGACAGTGCTTTTGCATTGATGTTTTCGTGCATCCAGTGTTTCTAATACACGTAATGGATTGTGCTGAAGGCTATTTGCGCGCGTTGTCGATGGTCGTTACCAATGCCAATCGGGAGATTCGCCATGACGGTAATGAACAACACTTTTATTGAAACAACACCAAACTTCTCAGAAGTAGAAATTGGTGCCGCTCGTAATGCTTTTTTGCGATACGAGCAAGAGCAACAACTGCATTTACTCACGGTTATGCCTATTGATGAGGCGGTGGGTATTTTGCAGCATTGCTCGGTAGGTTACGTGAATAGCCTCATTGCACAGCTTGAACAAGCAGGGCATGACAAACGTGCGCGTCACTATGCTCACCAGTTAGGTTTGCATATGTCTGAGGTTGATACGCCAGACGGTTACCTTTCCACGAGTGTATTAGGGCATGTGAAGCAGCGTATTGGCTGGATCATTGCGCTTGCGCTGCTTGGAATTGTGTCTGGCTTAATCATCGCCCAATACGAAGACACATTGAGCCAACTTGTATTGCTAGCGGTTTACATGCCGGTAATCGCGGCAGCTGGTGGTAATACAGGAACACAAGCGGCAACCTTGGTGATTCGCGCTCTCGCAACGGGTGAGCTTAAGAAGCGCCAATGGTTGGAAGTGCTATGGAAAGAAAGCCGTGTCGCTCTTTTTATCGCACTAGCAATTGCTGTCGTTATGGTTGGTCGCATCATGCTATTTAGTGGCGGGCAATCTACAGGTGGCTTTGCGCTTGAGGATATCGCGTTGGCGATTGCCGTTGCGTTGTTTATTCAGGTGACCATTTCAACCACGCTAGGCGGATTACTGCCTATTATTGCTCGAGCTTGTAAACTGGACCCAGCCGTATTGGTGAGCCCAGTTTTAGCATCGATTGTCGATATATCAGGGATGTGGATCTACTTTACTGTGGTGAACTACTTCTTAGGCATTGCCTGACTAAAGCTCACAATGTCTTGATAGAACAATTTCTCAAACTGAGTAATAGGGGCGACAACAGGTTTGTTATCGTCCCTTTTTTCTGGGAAATAGTCCGAGACAAACTGAACAAAGACGGTGTTTGGTTTGCCATTCTTATCTAATCCATACCCGGCCATGTTGTAGGTTCCGTAAAGTGAACCGCTCTTCGCAATCAATTGTCCTTTAATTGGCGCCTTACGCATACTTTTGCGGTATTGCAAGGTCCCTGACTCACCAGACTTAGGCATGATCGCGATCAGGTTAAGTTCCTTCTCATGCTGCCAAATGTAACGCAAAATAGCCGCCATAGAAGTGGCTGAAATTCGGTTGTTGCGTGATAAGCCAGAGCCGTCTTCTAATCTTGCATAACGAATATCGATACCTGTATTGGCAAAGATGATCTGTTTGATGGCTTCTGTGCCATTAGTAAAGCTTCCCGGTTGAACAAAAAACTTCGCGCCAAGTGTTTTAGTCAACGTATCAGCAATCAAGTTGTCTGAGCGTTTGAGCATCTGATCCAATAATTGCGGTAACGGTTTAGATTTGTGCACAGCAAGCAATTTACGCTGCTTTTCCGGAGCTTTACCAATAAGGACATTCCCTTTTAATGAAATGCCAACTTGTTTGAGGAGTTTTTGCACTTTTTGGCTGGTGTAGCGCTCAGGATCTTGCACGGCGAATTTAAGAGGAAGGGGCTTGTCGCCACGGTCGACCAGACAGCCGGTTAGTTCATATTTGTTGTCTGGGTGAGCAATAAGGTCTAAATCACAGTGACGGCTCTTCTGAACGCTTCTAGAGACGGTTTTGACACTCGTGCTGACATTAATTGGTTGATGTTCAGGGACATAAACTCGCGTTGAACCGTTTTTCTTGGTGTAAATGGAAGCTTGAACACAGTTATCATTTAGAGTGATTGCGGACGCTGGCGCGCTATAACAAACCCCCAGAATATCCCATGGCCAGCCTACAGCGCGGTTGTACCCAGTAAAGGCGCTATTATCTAACCAAAGATCGCCTTTAATTTGGCTTAGTCCATTTTTCTTTGCTCGCGTCAGCATCGTTTTTAGATCTTGAGTGAGCAATGTTGGGTCGCCAGAGAAGGTAAGTATAGCATCTGAGCTCGAGCTTTCTAATGTGGTGCGAAATGCGAAGCTATTACCTAGTTCGAGCTTTGCCGCTAAAGCCGTGACTACTTTTAAGGTACTGGCTGGTGGGAAATACTGATCGGTTGGATGAATACCAGTTAGCTCACTTTGGTCGTTGAGCTTTTCAGCAATCAAGCTGACACGAGAACCTTCTGGCAAAACCTCTTGATGAGGATAAGCCATTGATGTGAGCGGGGCGAGACTAGGAAAAAGTAATAAAGACCAAGGTAAGCGCATAGTGACAGTTCGTGAGGTTAGTTATGCAATTGAGTATATACCGAAAAATCGCAGAATTCTGGATATAAAAAATGCCCGCATAGTGCGAGCATTTTATCTTCAAGTCTTAAGACTGAATTAGAAGTCGTAACGTAGACCTAGAGCTAGTTCGTCTTCTGCTTGAGCTTTAGTTGCTTTATCGTTGCCAGCACCTACAGAACCGAAAGTATCACCTTCAGAAATTAGGTTGAAGTTGTACGATACGTAGCCACGGAAGTTAGGCTTGAAGTAGTAAGACGCGTCAACAGCGAAGTTGTTTGCAGACGTTTCGCCGTCAGTTTCTGCGTTGTTGTATGTAGTTGTGAATACAGTTTGACCTAGAGTGTAAGCACCTGCTAGTTCGTAACCAGTGTAGTCACCGTTTTTAGCTGCTTTTTCACCGTCAGTGAATACACCAGCGAAGTATAGATCGCCCATAGTGTAAGAAGCAGCAAGCATGTATTCGTTAGCGTCAGCTTGGTCTGCGTAACCAGCACCTAGGTCAAGACCAGTGTCGCCTAGCGTGTAGATTGCAGATAGAGAGTAACCATCTTCGCCGTTGTCTGTGTAGTGATCTACAACACCGTCAGCATTTTTAACTTCTTCACGGTCAGCAAAACGGTAGCTAGCTTTAACAGCTAGGTTTTCGAATTGGCCTTTGTAAGAGAACATGTTGTCAGAACGGTCAGCTGCAGCTAGTTTGTCAGCAGCAGAGTTACCGTGGTAAGCCATGATATCTGTGAAGTCAGTAATAACGCCTAGTGCACCGTCGTTTTTACCGTAAGTCATTTCACCGAAAGCACCGCCTAGACCAGCGTATGCGTAACGAGTGTCTAGATTGCTGTTGCCGTCTACGCCGCCGTTTTCAGCTGTAGTGAACTCACCTTCCCAGAAACCAACACCGTATAGGTTGTCGTTGATTGCTTGAGTACCAAGGAAGTTTAGACGGATACGAGAGTTGTCCGCTACGTCGCCATCTTTCATAGATAGACGTGCTTCAGCACGGCCGCCCATTTCTAGAGAAGTGCCGTCTTGGTTGTAAAGCTCAGCTGCGTTAACGCCAGTTGCCATAGCTGCTGCAGATACAGAAAGAGCAATTAGAGTCTTTTTCATCTTATTTGTCCTAGTTAGCTGTCCATAATCATTGTTTTATGGGGGAGAGGTTATCTCTCACAAGTTGTTGTTGTGCGTATAGTTTCACTCGTGAGAATCGCCCACATTCGAAAAAGCTATGACGTAACAACTTGCCGGACATGTTTTACTGCTAAAGTTTCCTTATGAGTTAGTAAAATGATATAAATCCAACTAATGAACAGTGTTCAATTGTGTGGTTGCTTGTCTCAACTGGTTGTATTTTAACGGTTTGTTTCGGTATGACATTGGCCTGACATTGATTTGTTTTTATCTTTCTTGAGGTTTTTTATGTAATGAACAGTGTTGTTTTTCAATAAATTGCGATGATGGTTAAATCTAAAAACAATTGATGGCGCGTTATTAACCACACAACTAGGCAGCAAAATCGAATTAAGGTGATTTCATACCCTAGTTTGTTTAAACTAATCAAAACAGAATCTTTGAACGTACTACCCAGTCACCATGATTGGGTGGGCTTTTTTTGTCCAAAGACACCTTTGGCCTTGAGGTTATATAATGGAAAAAGTTCCAATGACACTGCGTGGCGAACAACTGCTACGTACTGAGCTAGATCGTCTACTAAAGCTTCGCCCACAAATTTCAGAAGCAATCGCAGAAGCGCGTGAACTAGGCGACTTGAAGGAAAATGCAGAATACCACGCAGCTCGTGAAGAGCAGGGTATCTGTGAAGCACAAATCCGTGACATTGAATACAAGCTATCTGTAGCTCAAGTCATTGATGTAACAACGATGGACAACACTGGTAAAGTGATTTTTGGTTCAACGGTTACTCTAATTGACTGTGATACAGAAGAAGAGAAAACGTACCAAATTGTTGGTGACGATGAAGCAGATATCAAAGCCGGCCGCATTTCAATCAGTTCTCCAATCGCACGTGGCTTGATCGGTAAGATGGAAGGTGACGAAGTCGTTATTCAAACCCCAGGCGGTGCGAAAGACTTCGAAATCGATAGCGTTGAATATATCTAATTAAAACCAGTCTGTTTTAATTAGGTTTAAATAGTAGATGCAAAAAAGGTCGCCCATGGCGACCTTTTCTTCTTCCTCTGCGTAAGTAGGGATTACTTACGTGGGATTTCGATTTTACGCTCTTCAGACTGGCGGTATAGCACAAGTACTTTACCAATTGTCTGAACTTTTTCAGCGCCCGTCTCACGTACGATAGCGTCGATGATCAGCTGTTTTGTCTCACGGTCTTCTGATGCAACTTTAATTTTGATCAGTTCGTGGTGGTCAAGAGCGATTTCAATTTCTGCTAGCACGGCTTCTGTAAGTCCATTTGCGCCCATTAGCACAACAGGTTTTAAACTGTGAGCCAGGCCTTTTAGGTGCTGCTTTTGTTTGGTGCTTAGGTTCATTACGCGGCCAATTTTCTTTAAAATAAGGGTTGAAAAAAGCTATTTTAACGCCATCTATTGCTGAAGACTATAATTTATTGAGTAATAGGTTGAGCCTATTAAAACAATAGCTCCTAATTACGCCTTGTTGGGATTAAAATGAGTAAACAAAAACATTCGGCTAGTTCTGGTCGTTGGTTGAAAGAACACTTTGATGATAAATACGCAAACGAAGCTCGTAAAAAAGGCTACCGTTCTCGTGCTTACTTCAAAATCGAAGAGATCCAAACGAAAGATAAATTGTTGAAATCTGGGATGACTGTCGTCGATTTAGGTGCAGCTCCAGGTGGATGGTCTCAATATGCTGCTAAGATAATAGGTGAAGAGGGTCAAATCATTGCGTGTGACTTACTGCCTATGGATCCAATCGCTGGTGTAAGCTTCCTGCAAGGTGACTTTCGTGACGAGGCGGTTTTAGATGCTCTATTAGAAAGAATCCAACCTTCGATGGTTGACGTAGTAATGTCTGATATGGCTCCTAACATCGCTGGTAATAACTCTGTAGATCAGCCACGAGCTATGTATTTAGTTGAATTGGCTTTAGATATGTGTCGACAAGTTCTAGCACCTAATGGTAGCTTTGTCGTAAAGGTTTTCCAGGGTGAAGGCTTCGATCAATTTGTGAAAGAAGTCCGAGACATGTTTAAAGTCGTAAAAATCAGAAAACCAGACTCATCGCGAGCTCGCTCCCGAGAAGTCTTCGTTGTAGCCACTGGTTACAAAGGTTAAGTATTTCGCTCGTTTAGAGCATGGTTAACACTATAGCTACAGGAAATGAACTGTAGTACCCTACCTTTAATTACAATTAGTTATCGAGAGGCTGACACCTTGAGTGACATGGCAAAAAATTTAATTCTGTGGCTTGTTATCGCTGTCGTATTGATGTCGGTATTCCAGAGCTTTGGCCCTGGAGAGAGCAATGGCAGAACCGTGGATTACACCACGTTTGTACAGGAAGTTGGCCAAGGCCAGATTCAAGAAGCAACTTTTAAAGACGGTGAGATTAGCTTTGTTCGTCGCGGCGGCGGTGCCAAAATGGTCACTTACATGCCTGTGTATGACCAAAAGCTTCTAGATGACCTAATTAATCAAAACGTGAAAGTGCAAGGTACGCCTCCTGAAGAGCAAAGCCTGCTAGGCACTATTTTCATTTCTTGGTTCCCAATGATCTTACTGATCGGTGTATGGATTTTCTTCATGCGTCAAATGCAAGGCGGCGGCGGTAAAGGCGCTATGTCTTTCGGTAAGAGCAAAGCTCGTATGATGAGCGAAGAGCAGATCAAGACAACTTTTGCGGACGTTGCAGGCTGTGACGAAGCAAAAGAAGACGTAAAAGAATTGGTGGACTACCTGCGTGATCCAAGCCGCTTCCAAAAACTGGGCGGTAAGATTCCAACAGGTGTTTTAATGGTTGGTCCTCCTGGTACTGGTAAAACGCTACTAGCGAAAGCCATTGCTGGTGAAGCAAAAGTACCGTTCTTTACTATCTCTGGTTCTGATTTCGTAGAAATGTTCGTAGGTGTTGGCGCATCTCGTGTACGTGACATGTTTGAACAAGCGAAGAAAGCGGCACCTTGTATCATCTTCATCGATGAGATCGATGCGGTTGGTCGTCAACGTGGTGCAGGTGTTGGTGGTGGTCACGATGAACGTGAACAAACACTAAACCAAATGCTTGTAGAGATGGATGGTTTTGAAGGTAACGAAGGTATCATTGTTATCGCTGCGACTAACCGTCCTGACGTACTTGACCCTGCGCTGTTGCGTCCTGGCCGTTTTGACCGTCAAGTCGTTGTTGGTCTTCCAGACGTACGTGGTCGTGAGCAAATTCTTAAAGTACACATGCGTAAAGTGCCTCTAGCGGGTGACGTAGAGCCATCTCTAATTGCACGTGGTACTCCAGGTTTCTCTGGTGCTGACTTAGCAAACTTAGTTAACGAAGCGGCTCTATTTGCTGCACGCGGCAACAAGCGCAACGTTTCTATGGTTGAGTTTGAACTGGCTAAAGACAAAATCATGATGGGTGCAGAGCGCCGTTCAATGGTGATGTCTGAGGAAGTGAAAGAATCAACAGCATACCACGAAGCGGGGCACGCAATTGTTGGTCGCTTGGTTCCTGAACACGATCCAGTTTACAAAGTGTCTATCATTCCACGTGGTCGTGCGTTGGGTGTGACTATGTACCTACCTGAGCAAGACCGTGTGAGTATGTCTCGCCAACACCTAGAATCAATGGTTTCTAGCTTGTACGGTGGTCGTCTAGCGGAAGAGCTGATCTACGGTGCTGACAAAGTATCGACAGGTGCATCGAACGATATCGAACGTGCAACAGACATCGCTCGTAAGATGGTTACGCAGTGGGGCTTCTCTGAGAAACTTGGTCCGCTACTGTATGCGGAAGAAGAAGGTGAAGTGTTCCTAGGACGTAGTGTTACTCAGACTAAACACATGTCTGATGACACAGCGAAGCTAATCGATGATGAAGTTCGCAAGATCATCGACCGTAACTACGACCGTGCGAAACAAATCTTGCAAGACAACATGGATATCATGCATGCGATGAAAGACGCGCTAATGAAGTATGAAACCATTGATGCTGGCCAGATTGATGATCTGATGGAGCGTAAGGCGGACATTCGTGAGCCTGCTGGTTGGGGTGACAAGCCTGCAAACAAACCAGAAGACAACGATAAGCCTCAAGCGAAACCTGAAGCAAAAGCTGAAGAGAAATCAGAAGAGCCTACAAAACCAGTAGAGCAACCGGCTTCTCAAGAAGCGACTTCAAGCGAAGCGCCAGAAAAGAAAGACTCTGAATAAAGAGTAGCCTTTGATAATAAACCCCGAGTTAAGCTCGGGGTTTTTGTATATGTTGTGATTATTAAAGCTATGATTATTAAAGCAAACAACAAATCTCTCGACCTTTCTCGCCCTCACGTCATGGCGATTCTCAATGTAACCCCTGACTCCTTCTCCGATGGCGGTAAGTTCAACTCTCTCGATCTTGCGCTTGCCCAGGCTGAGAAAATGATTGCTGCTGGCGTCAGTATTATCGATATCGGTGGCGAGTCGACGCGTCCCGGCGCCCCAGATATTGAGCTCGAGGAAGAACTACAACGCGTCATTCCAGTTATCAAAGCGATTCGCAAAAAATACGATGTTTGGATTTCTGTCGACACCAGTAAAGCTGAAGTGATGCGCCAAGCGGTTGCTGCTGGTGCTGACCTCATTAACGATGTTCGTGCACTTCAAGAGCCAGGAGCATTAGAGGTAGCAGCAGAAGCTAAATTGCCAATTTGCTTGATGCACATGAAAGGTCAACCTAGAACGATGCAGGCAAATCCACAGTATGATGATCTGATGGAAGATGTCTCAGAATTTCTCAAAAAACGCATTGCTGCTTGTGAAGCGGTGGGTATTGATAAGTCTCAACTTATCCTAGACCCAGGTTTTGGCTTTGGCAAAACCATAGAACACAATTATCATATGCTCGCTCATCTCGATAAGTTCCATGAATTCGGTTTACCAATACTTGCTGGTATGTCGCGTAAGTCAATGATCTTTAAGCTGTTGGATAAACCCGCAGCGGAATGTACTAATGCAAGCGTGGTCTGTGCGACTATCGCTGCAATGAAAGGTGCGCAGATCATTCGAGTTCATGACTTTGAAGAAACCATTGAAGCAATGAAGGTGGTTGAGATGACGAACAAAAATATCAAAAAGAATTAAGGAAAGTTTTATGTCTGATAAAAGACGTTATTTTGGTACTGACGGTGTGCGCGGTAAAGTTGGTCAATACCCGATTACTCCGGATTTCGTACTAAAGCTTGGCTGGGCTGCTGGTCGTGTACTAGCAAAACAAGGCACTAAGAAAGTTATCATCGGTAAAGATACGCGTATCTCTGGCTACATGCTTGAATCTGCTCTTGAAGCCGGTCTTGCAGCAGCTGGCCTGAAAGCAACCTTTACGGGTCCAATGCCAACCCCTGCGGTTGCTTACCTAACGCAAACCTTCCGTGCGGAAGCGGGTATCGTTATTTCAGCGTCTCATAACCCTTACTACGACAACGGTATTAAGTTCTTCTCATCTGAAGGTACTAAGCTTCCGGATGATATCGAGCTTGCTATTGAAGCGGAGCTAGACAAAGACATCGAATGTGTGGAGTCTGCTGAGCTTGGTAAAGCGACTCGTCTAAACGATGCAGCAGGTCGTTACATCGAATTTTGTAAGAGCACTTTCCCTTCTGAGTTGAGTCTTGCAAACCTAAAAATTGTTGTTGACTGTGCACACGGTGCGACTTACCACATCGCTCCTAACGTATTCAAAGAGTTAGGCGCAGAAGTTGTCGCAATGGGTGTTGAGCCAAACGGCACTAACATTAACGCTGAAGTGGGTGCGACTGACGTTCGTGCATTACAAAAGCGTGTGGTAGAAGAGCAAGCTCATCTTGGCCTAGCGTTCGATGGTGATGGTGACCGTATCATCATGGTTGACCATTTAGGTAACAAGATTGATGGTGACCAAATCGCTTACATCATCGCACGTGACGCACTGCGTCGTGGTGAACTAAAAGGTGGTGTTGTTGGTACGCTAATGACCAACCTAGGCATGGAAAATGGCTTAAAGCAATTGGGTATTCCATTTGTACGTGCTGCTGTAGGTGACCGCTACGTAATGGAACAGCTACTTGCGAAAGGCTGGAAAATTGGTGCGGAAAACTCAGGTCACGTTATCTTGCTAGACAAAGTCACTACAGGTGATGCTATTGTTGCTGCGTTGCAAGTTCTTGCTTCTGTAGTTGGCAGTGATATGACACTACACGACTTGTCTCAAGGGATGACGCTTTACCCACAAGTGCTAGAAAACGTACGTTTTGCTGGTGAAAGCAACCCACTTGAAGCCCAAGCTGTACTAGACTCAGTAGCAGCGGTTGAAGCTGAGCTTGGTGACAAAGGTCGCGTACTGCTTCGCAAATCAGGTACTGAGCCTTTGATCCGAGTGATGGTTGAGGGTGAAGATGCTGAACTTGTTCAAAGCTCTGCGCTTAAAATTGCAGATGCAGTAAAAGCAAGTTGTTAATCATTGCGTTAACCTATTTTGCGAGAGAAAAGGGCATCTTTTGCCCTTTTTTTGAGCGCTTAATGCGTTAGCACTGACTTTTTGCTAATTTTCCCTTGTCAGCGTTACTGGCTTTCGCTAGTATTGCTCCGCCTCCCGTTAGGAGGTCGCTAGCCTTGTTCATAAATAAACATCATTGTTTTTGAACGGCGCTGGCTCAACAATTTGGAACATAGGTGGAAAAAAATGTTTTCAGTTCTACTTGTGATTTACCTGTTGGCGGCGCTTGGTGTGATTGGCCTTGTGTTGATTCAACAAGGTAAAGGCGCAGATATGGGAGCCTCGTTCGGTGCAGGTGCTTCAAACACAGTGTTTGGTGCAAGCGGCTCAGGTAATTTCTTAACCCGAACAACTGCTATTTTAGCAACCGTATTTTTTATCATTAGCTTGTTACTTGGTCGTATGTCTACGCACAAGACTGAGTCACAATGGGTAGACCCAACACTAGGTCAGCCAGTTGTAGAACAAGTTAAAGATGCAGCAAGTGAAGTTCCAGCACCAGCAGGTGATGAGATTCCACAATAAGCTGTAAAGGTTTATGTAGCCGAGATGGTGAAATTGGTAGACACGCTAGCATGAGGTGCTAGTGCCTTTGGTGTGAGGGTTCGAGTCCCTCTCTCGGCACCATGAATTTACAAACTTGTAAATCACTTAGTTGAGCGTATAATGCTCAGCAAGTCGGACGCGGGGTGGAGCAGCTTGGTAGCTCGTCGGGCTCATAACCCGAAGGTCGTCGGTTCAAATCCGGCCCCCGCAACCAATCTCTTCTTTCATTGGAAAGAATGATTCGATTGGCAAGTTTGCACAGTGCTAACCACACTGTGAGTTAAGAAAAGCAAATTTTTGGCTATTCTTAACGTATCAGGGTCCAGCAGCATAAAACCCCGACTTTCGGGGTTTTTTGTTATCTGAGTTTTTGTAATTTAACTCGGATCACTGCTTGGTTTTTTGATTGGGCTCTGAGCCCTTTTTTTGTTTCTGGAGTGGTTCAAATGACTGGTTTAGAAAGACAACTTACTGAAATGCTTGAAGCTCCAGTAGAGGCATCAGGCTATGAGTTGGTTGGATTAGAATTTATTCGTGCGGGTGCGCACTCAACGTTACGTATCTACATCGACCACGAAAATGGCATCAATGTAGACGCTTGTGCAGAAGTAAGCCATCAGGTTAGCGCAGTACTAGACGTTGAAGATCCAATTTCTGTTGCTTACAGCCTAGAAGTTTCTTCTCCAGGCTTAGAAAGACCACTTTTCAAAGCAGCACATTACGAGCAATTTATTGGTCACGAGGTCAGCATCGTTTTGAAAATGGCTGTTGCAAACCGTCGTAAGTGGGCAGGTATTATCCACAGCGTAGATGGTGAGACAATTGCAGTTACTGTTGATGGGCAACAAGAAGAGTTTGCTCTAAGTAACATTTCAAAAGCTAACCTGATCCCTAAATTTTAGTTCCCTAAAAAATTTGAAGCTTAGAGGCTAAATACAATGAGTAAAGAAATTTTAGCGGTAGCAGAAGCGGTATCGAACGAAAAAGCGGTACCTCGTGAGCGTATCTTTGAAGCTCTTGAGATTGCTCTAGCAACTTCTACAAAGAAAAAATACGAAATCGAAATCGATGTACGTGTCGCTATCGACCGTAAAACGGGTGAGTTTGAAACTTTCCGCCGTTGGTTGGTTGTAGAAGATGTAGAAAACCCAACAAAAGAAATCTCTCTAGAAGCTGCACAGTATGAAGATGCAGACATTCAACTAGGTGATTTCGTAGAAGACGATATCCCATCGGTTACATTTGACCGTATTACGACTCAAACTGCTAAGCAAGTTATCGTACAAAAAGTACGTGAAGCTGAGCGTGCACAAATCGTAGAACAGTTTATCGACAACGAAGGTGACCTAATCACTGGTGTTGTTAAGAAAGTAAACCGTGAAACAGTTGTAATGGATCTAGGTAACAACGCAGAAGCGGTAATCCTACGTGATGACCAACTTCCTCGTGAAAACTTCCGTCCAGGTGACCGTGTTCGTGGTCTTCTGTACAAAGTTGCTCCAGAAGCGCGTGGTTTCCAACTGTTCATTACACGTTCTAAGCCAGAAATGCTGGCAGAACTATTCCGTGTAGAAGTACCAGAAATCGCTGAAGAAATCATCGAGCTTAAAGGTGCTGCACGTGATCCAGGTTCTCGCGCTAAGATCGCTGTTAAAACAAATGACAAACGTATCGACCCTGTAGGTGCGTGTGTTGGTATGCGTGGTGCACGTGTACAAGCAGTATCTGGTGAGCTTGGTGGTGAGCGTATTGATATCGTTCTTTGGGACGATAACCCAGCTCAATTCGTTATCAACGCAATGGCGCCAGCTGACGTTGCTTCTATCATCGTTGATGAAGATGCACACTCAATGGACATCGCAGTTGAAGCTGACAACCTAGCGCAAGCTATCGGTCGTAACGGTCAAAACGTACGTCTAGCATCTCAACTAACTGGTTGGGAACTGAACGTAATGACTGTGGCAGATCTTCAGAAGAAACACGCTGAAGAATCTCAAGCGTCTATCGAAAACTTCATGAAGTACCTAGACATTGAAGAAGACTTCGCTCAACTGCTTGTTGAAGAAGGTTTCTCAACGCTAGAAGAAATCGCATACGTTCCAGTTAACGAACTGCTAGACGTAGACGGCCTAAACGAAGAGCTTGTAGAAGAGCTTCGTAGCCGTGCGAAAGACGCGCTAACGACAATTGCCCTAGCGCAAGAAGAGTCTTTTGAAGGTCTAGAGCCAGCTGATGATCTACTAGGCCTTGAAGGTCTAGAGCGTGAGATGGCATTCAAGTTGGCAGCAAAAGGTGTAGCAACACTAGAAGATCTAGCCGACCAAGGTATCGACGATTTAGAAGGTATTGAAGGCCTGACAGAAGAACGCGCAGGTGAGCTTATCATGGCTGCACGTAACATCTGTTGGTTCGGCGAAGAAGCATAATATCAGCAAGGAGGAAGCGGCATGACACAATTAACAGTTAAAGCTCTGAGTGAAGAGATTGGTACTCCAGTCGACCGCTTAATGGAACAACTTGCTGACGCTGGCATGAACAAAGCGAGTTCTGACCATGTATCGGATGAAGAGAAGCAAAAGCTTCTCTCTCACCTGAAGAAAGAGCACGGCGATAAGTCGGGCGAATCTGAACCTACTAGACTGACGCTTCAACGTAAGACTCGTAGCACGCTAAGTGTTGCAGCAGGTGGCGGCAAAAGTAAGGATGTTCAAGTAGAAGTGCGTAAGAAGCGCACATATGTGAAGCGCAGCACTATCGAAGACGACGCAAAACGTGAGGCTGAGGAAGCAGCAAAGCGTGAAGCTGAAGAGCTTGCGAAGCGTGAGGCAGAAGAACAAGCCAAACGTGAAGCTGCAGAGAAAGCACAGCGCGAAGCCGATGAGAAAGCGAAACGTGAAGCGGATGCAAAACGTGAAGCTGAAGAAAAGGCAAAACGCGCACAAGCTGAAAAGGCTAAGAAAGACATGAATGCAAAAAATGCGGATGCTAATACGCAAGCGAAGAAAGAAGCTGACGAGCTAAAGCGTCGTCAGGAAGAAGAAGCCCAACGTAAAGCTGAGCAAGAAGCCGCGAAGCTTGTTGAAGAAGCTCGTAAACTTGCAGAAGAGAACGAAGCTCGTTGGTCTGAAGAAGAGTCTAAGAAGAAAGAACTTGAAAACTCTGACTACCACGTAACCACTTCTCGTTACGCTCGTGAAGCTGAAGATGCAGCTGACCGTAAAGAAGAAGGCGGTGCTCGTCGTAAGAAGAAGAAGCCAGCAAAAGAAGAGCAATCACGCGGTGGTCGTAACCAACGTGGTGGCAAAGGCCGTAACAAAGGCAAGCTTGCTAAGCCAACTTCAATGCAACACGGTTTCGATAAGTCTGCGACTGTAGCAAAACAAGACGTAGTAATCGGTGAAACAATCGTTCTTTCTGAACTTGCTAACAAGATGTCGGTTAAAGCGACAGAAGTTATCAAAGTAATGATGAAGATGGGCGCTATGGCGACTATCAACCAAGTGATCGACCAAGAAACAGCACAGCTTGTTGCTGAAGAAATGGGTCACAAGGTAGTTCTTCGTAAAGAGAACGAACTGGAAGAAGCAGTACTATCTGATCGTGATACAAACGCAGAAGCAGTACCACGCGCTCCAGTTGTAACTATCATGGGTCACGTTGACCACGGTAAAACGTCAACACTTGACTACATCCGTCGTACACACGTTGCTTCAGGCGAAGCGGGTGGTATTACACAGCACATCGGTGCTTACCACGTTGAAACTGACAACGGCATGATCACGTTCCTTGATACTCCTGGACACGCAGCGTTTACTGCAATGCGTGCTCGTGGTGCTCAAGCGACAGATATCGTTGTTCTTGTAGTTGCAGCAGACGATGGCGTAATGCCACAAACAGTTGAAGCGATCCAGCACGCGAAAGCGGCAGGCGTTCCTCTAATTGTTGCTGTGAACAAGATCGATAAAGAAGACGCGAACCCAGACAACGTTAAGAATGAGCTAGCTCAATACGACGTAATCCCTGAAGAATGGGGCGGTGAGAACATGTTCGTTCACATCTCTGCTAAACAGGGTACAAACATCGATGGTCTTCTAGAAGCAATCCTTCTTCAGTCTGAAGTTCTTGAACTTACCGCTGTAGCTGAAGGCATGGCATCTGGTGTTGTTGTTGAATCTCGCCTAGATAAAGGTCGCGGTCCAGTTGCAACAGTACTTGTTCAATCAGGTACGCTAAACAAAGGCGACATCGTTCTTTGTGGCCAAGAATACGGTCGTGTTCGTGCAATGCGTGACGAACTAGGTCAAGAAATCACAGAAGCTGGTCCATCTATCCCTGTAGAGATCCTAGGTCTTTCAGGCGTACCATCTTCAGGTGACGAAGCAACAGTAGTACGTGACGAGCGTAAAGCGCGTGAAGTAGCAAACTACCGTGCTGGTAAGTTCCGTGAAGTGAAACTTGCTCGTCAGCAGAAATCTAAACTAGAGAACATGTTCTCTAACATGACTGCTGGTGAAGTTGCTGAACTAAACGTAGTACTGAAAGCTGACGTACAAGGTTCTGTAGAAGCAATCGCAGACTCTCTACTGAAACTGTCTACTGACGAAGTTAAAGTGAACATCGTTGGTTCTGGTGTTGGTGGTATTACTGAGACTGACGCAGTTCTTGCAGAAGCTTCAAACGCAATCATCCTTGGCTTTAACGTACGTGCGGATGCATCTGCTCGCCGTGCAATTGAAGCAGCAAGCGTTGACCTACGTTACTACTCAATCATTTACCAATTGATTGACGAAGTTAAACAAGCAATGGGCGGTATGCTTGCTCCAGAATTCAAGCAAGAAATCATTGGTCTTGCTGAAGTACGTGACGTATTTAAGTCACCGAAACTGGGCGCAATCGCTGGTTGTATGGTTACTGAAGGTCTAATTAAGCGTAACAACCCAATCCGCGTTCTACGCGACAACGTTGTTATCTACGAAGGTGAACTAGAGTCACTTCGTCGCTTTAAAGATGACGTTCAAGAAGTTAAGAATGGCTACGAGTGTGGTATCGGCGTTAAGAACTACAACGACGTTCGCGTTGGCGACCAGATCGAAGTATTCGAAGTCGTTGAAATCAAACGTACTCTAGACTAATTGACTAAAATTACTAAACGTCTGAAAGACAAATAGTAATTGGTTGTTGAATACACCATGGGGGGCTGGCTTGACCATCCCCCCATTCTTTCTATTTAAGAGAATGAATATGTCAAAAGAATTTAGCCGCACGCAGCGCGTATCACAGCAGCTGCAAAAAGAACTTGCGATGATCCTTCAACGTGAAGTTCGTGACTCTCGCCTAGGCATGGTTACGATTTCTGATGTAGAAGTATCACGCGATCTTGCTTACGCAAAAGTATTCGTTACTTTCCTATGTGTGGGTGAGCAAACGCCAGAATCATGCCTAGCAGCACTACGTGAGCACGAAGTGCACATCCGTATGATGCTTGGTAAGCGTATTCGCCTACGTCTGACGCCTGAAATCCGTTTCTACTACGACAACACATTAGTAGAAGGTATGCGTATGTCGAACCTAGTTTCTGAAGTTGTTAACGAAGATAAACGTAAACAGCAAGATTCAGGTCGCGAAGAAGATCAGGCAGGGGAAGAGTAATGGCTCGTCGTCGTAAAGGTCGTCCAATTAATGGCGTTATCTTGTTGGACAAACCAACAGGTATTTCTTCAAATGATGCACTGCAAAAAGTAAAACGTATTTTCTTTGCTGAAAAAGCGGGTCATACGGGTGCATTGGACCCACTAGCGACGGGCATGTTGCCAATCTGCTTAGGCGAAGCAACTAAGTTCTCTCAGTTCTTGTTGGATTCAGACAAGCGCTACCGCGTAATCGCAAAATTGGGTGAGCGTACTGATACGTCTGACTCTGATGGCGAAGTGGTAGAGACGCGTCCAGTTGACGTGAACCTTGAGAAGTTAGAAGCGTGCATCGACACGTTCCGTGGTGAATCAGACCAAGTACCTTCAATGTTCTCTGCATTGAAATACCAAGGTAAGCCATTGTACGAGTACGCTCGTAAAGGCATTGAAGTGCCACGTGAATCGCGCAAGATCACCGTATACGAAATCGTGCTTCACCGTTTTGAAGGTGACGAAGTTGAGATGGAAGTACACTGCTCGAAAGGCACTTACATCCGTACTATCGTTGATGACCTAGGTGAAATGCTTGGTTGTGGTGCACACGTGACCATGCTTCGTCGTACAGGTGTTGCAAAATATCCGTACGAAAAAATGGTAACGCTAGAGCAACTTAATGAGTTGCTAGAGCAAGCGCATCGTGACGAAGTGGCACCAAAAGAGTTGCTTGATCCACTGCTGTTGCCAATGGATACTGCCGTCGAAGATTTACCTGAGGTAAACCTAAACGCAGAGCTAACCAACTTGGTACAGCATGGTATGCCAGTACAAGTGTTTGGCGCGCCAGAAGGGACGCCAATTCGCATGACTTCTGGTGAAGATAAGCTGTTTATTGGCGTTGCTGAAGTGAACGACGATGGAAAAGTAGCACCAAAACGTTTGGTGGTTTTCCGCGACGAAGAGTAACTTCATCAAGCTCTAGAAAATACCGGCTGTAATGCCGGTATTTTTATATTGCGCGGGTGAGGAAACTTCCCTATAATTCGCGCTTCGCGTAGCGGCTGAATCAGAGATTGGCTGCTACAACTTTAAACTTACTCTTATTAGGAGAGAATTATGTCTCTGAATGCAGAAACTAAAGCAGCAATCGTTGCAGAATACGCACAAGGCGAAGGCGACACAGGTTCACCAGAAGTTCAAGTAGCTCTACTTACTGCTTCTATCAACCACCTACAAGGTCACTTCAAAGCACACAAAGGCGATCACCACAGCCGTCGTGGTCTTCTACGTATGGTTTCTCGTCGTCGTAAGCTTCTAGATTACCTAAAAGGTAAAAATCTAGCTCGCTACCAAGACCTAATCAAGCGTCTAGGCCTACGTCGCTAATCAGCGACTGCATAGCAGTTTGTCTAAAAGGGGCTTTATGCCCCTTTTTTGTTGCCCGTTACTTATTTTCACTGCTATAGCTTAGCCAAATCAAACTTATGCCGTTATACTACACGCGGCTAAATCTCGTTTTGGGATTTTCACAAAGACTCATTGCATTACAGTCAACCACGTCGACCAAAAGGTCGCGACTATTAAAAGCGAATTGCACATCATGTCAGTTTGTTTTCACTAGTCGCGATTCGTAATGTCTTGAGTATCAATCAATACTCTCTGAGCAAGTCCATCGATGCGCTTAGAAACAAGGAATAACAATGTTCGAAAAACCAGTTGTTAAAACGTTCCAGTACGGTAACCACACAGTTACTCTAGAAACTGGCGTTATCGCACGTCAAGCTACGGCAGCCGTTATGGTAACTATGGACGATACAGCAGTATTCGTTTCTGTAGTTGGTAAAAAAGAAGCAGTTGAAGGTCAAGACTTCTTCCCGCTAACAGTTAACTACCAAGAGCGTACTTACGCTGCAGGTAAAATCCCTGGTGGTTTCTTCAAGCGTGAAGGTCGTCCATCTGAAGGTGAAACGCTAACGGCTCGTCTAATCGACCGTCCAATCCGTCCACTTTTCCCAGATGCATTCAAAAACGAAGTACAAGTTATCGCAACGGTAGTATCTGTTAACCCAGATGTTCAACCTGATATCGTAACTATGATCGGTACTTCTGCGGCGCTAGCTATCTCTGGTATTCCGTTCAACGGTCCTATCGGTGCTGCACGTGTTGGTCACATCGACGGTCAACTAGTACTTAACCCAAGCAACACTGAACTAGAAGCTTCTAAGCTAGACCTAGTTGTTGCAGGTACTGAATCTGCAGTACTAATGGTTGAGTCAGAAGCTGACAACCTAACTGAAGAAGAAATGCTATCAGCGGTTGTTTACGGCCACGACCAACAACAAACAGTGATCAACGCAATCAACGAGTTTGCTGCTGAAGTAGCGACTCCTGCTTGGGATTGGGTTGCTCCAGAAGAGAACACAGCGCTTGTAAACAAGATCGCTGAACTGGCTGAAGCTAAGCTTGTTGAAGCTTACCAAATCACAGAGAAGATGGCTCGTTACGACCGCATCCACGAGATCGCTGGTGAAGTAAACGAAGTGCTACTTGCTGAAGATCCAGAAGCGAACACAAAAGAAATCCACACTATCTTCCACGATCTAGAGAAGACAGTTGTACGTCGCAGCATCATCGCTGGTAACCCACGTATCGACGGCCGTGAAAAAGACATGGTTCGTGCGCTAGACGTACGTACTGGTGTTCTTCCTCGTACACACGGTTCATCACTATTTACACGTGGCGAAACTCAGGCTCTAGTAACTGCGACTCTAGGTACGCAGCGTGATGCTCAAATCATCGACGAGCTAACAGGTGAGCGTAAAGATCACTTCCTACTACACTACAACTTCCCTCCATACTGTGTTGGTGAAACTGGTTTTGTAGGTTCTCCTAAGCGTCGTGAAATCGGTCACGGTAAACTGGCTAAACGTGGTATCGCAGCAGTAATGCCTTCTGTTGATGAATTCCCATACACAGTACGTGTTGTATCGGAAATCACGGAATCTAACGGTTCTTCTTCAATGGCTTCTGTATGTGGTACTTCTCTTGCTCTTATGGATGCAGGTGTGCCAATCAAGTCTTCTGTTGCGGGTATCGCAATGGGTCTTGTTAAAGAAGGCGACGACTTCGTTGTTCTTTCTGACATCCTTGGTGACGAAGACCACCTAGGTGACATGGACTTTAAAGTAGCGGGTACTAACACTGGTATCACAGCACTTCAAATGGATATCAAGATCGAAGGTATCACTAAAGAGATCATGCAAATTGCGCTTAACCAAGCTCAAGGTGCACGTAAGCACATCCTATCTGTAATGGATGAGGCTATCTCTGGTGCTCGTGAAGATATCTCCGAATTCGCTCCTCGCATTCACACAATGAAGATCAGCGCAGAGAAGATCAAAGACGTTATCGGTAAAGGTGGTGCAGTTATCCGTGCTCTAACTGAAGAGACTGGTACAACTATCGAAATCGAAGACGACGGCACTATCAAGATTGCAGCAACTGAAGGTGCAGCAGCGAAAGAAGCTATCCGCCGCATCGAAGAGATCACTGCTGAAGTTGAAGTAGGTCGTATCTACACTGGTAAGGTTGCACGTCTAGCTGACTTTGGTGCATTCGTAACGGTTCTTCCAGGTAAAGATGGTCTAGTACACATCTCTCAAATCGCTGAAAAACGCGTTGAGAAAGTGTCTGACTACCTAACTGAAGGTCAAGAAGTTCAAGTTAAAGTTCTTGAAATCGACCGCCAAGGCCGTGTACGTCTAAGTATGAAAGAAGCAGTAGAGAAGCCAGCAGAAGAAGCAAACGACGCTTCTGAAGCAAAAGGCGAGTAATCTAAGTTTCGACTTTTGGTCTTTTATTAGCTTAAGAGACTGAAAGCATGCTATAAAAGGGGAGCATTTTCGCTCCCCTTTTTTTTGGCCTGTTTCGACAAGTTTAGCCTCAAGCGAAGTTATATATCCTATAGTGCATAAAGAGAAACAGACCCAGAGCGGTCCAAACAGGAGTACCAATTAGTGAAATGGTTTCAAACCGCAAGTTTATGTGTCGCTATCGCGCTGACCGGTTGTGCTAATACCTCTCAACATTCGGCACAAAAGTGGATCTATCCTCCGATGGCGGTACCGCTACAGCCAAGCGTTCAGCAAGAAGTTCAGATTGCACGTCTTTCCCAGCTTTTACAGCGTCCAGACTTGAGCGATGAAGTTCGCGCTAAGATGCACTACGAGCGTGGTAACTACTACGACAGTGTAGGCCTGCGTGATTTGGCTCGTTTGGACTTTAATCAGTCTCTACAACTGAACCCTGCTCAACCAGATATCTTCAACCTATTGGGTGTTTACTTTACCCAAGTGGGTGAATTTGATGCCGCTTACGAAGCATTTGATTCAACACTTGAGCTCGCGCCACAGAATTCATACGCAGAGCGTAACCGTGCAATTGCCTTGTATTACGGTGGTCGCATCGACCTTGCTCTGGAAGACATGACTAAGCATTATGAAGAAATGCCGAGTGACCCGTTCCGTGCACTGTGGCTTTACATCATTGAAGCTGAACAAAACCCAGAGCAAGCAAAAGCGAGCTTAGAGAAACGTTACCAACGTGACCGCAGTGAAGAGTGGGGTTGGGTTCTGGTTGCGATTATGCTGCGTGATGTGTCTGATGATGCTGCGCTTAAAGCCATCATGGATGGTACGCGTGAAAACTACCGTCTTGCTGAACGTTTAACTGAAACTTACTTCTACCTTGGTAAGCGTTACCAATTAGAAGGTGATATTGCCGATGCGATTTCGTTGTACAAGTTAGCAATCTCTTTCAACGTTTATGAATACGTAGAACACCGTTACTCTTTCTTGGAGTTGGCGCAAATCTACGATCAGTTGCAGCAAGAACAACTTGCTAAGCTCAAAGCCGAGCAACAGCAACAAGAAGAAAAATAACCATGAGCCGCTCAACTAGAGCGGCTTTTTTGTGCTTGAAGAATTTGGTGAGCTTCTCTAAAATAGTTAGCCTTGCTAACTAAATGAGCAAAGCATAATGGCATTAGAAAAAAGCCTGATTGAGTTAGAACGATTTTGTGCCAAAGCGTGGCGTGTTTATGCCAAGGAAGATCCGCTTTCACATTTGAGCTTTAATGAGTTCGATTACTTACGAGTGATTCAGCTTCATCCAGAAGGTGTGCGTATTACGGACTTAGCTGAAGAGCTGCAAGTCACCAAACCTTCAGCTTCAAATATGGTGGTTCGTTTGGAGAAAAAGGGGTTGGTTAGACGCATCGCTTGTAACGAAGATGCGCGTTCAAAGCGCGTTCTGCTCACGGAAGAAGTGATAGCAGAGATGTCCCTTGAACAGGTGGTATACAAGGATATTTCTGAACAACTCGTGCGTAAACTTGATAAGCAAGAAGCACAGCAGCTGAAAGCGCTACTGGATAAAGCGCTCGGAAACTAAACATACATTTTATTCTTTTATCTATTTAGTTAGCTTTGCTAACTATTGGTGGTAGTCATGCAAAACTCTATATACAAACAGTTTTGGAAATACACAATTCCGACCGTCGCAGCCATGTTGGTCAACGGCTTATACCAAGTCGTGGATGGTATCTTTATTGGTCGTTATGTGGGGGCTGATGGATTAGCCGGGATCAACGTCGCGTGGCCGATCATTGGCTCGATACTTGGTATCGGTATGATGGTGGGCGTAGGTACGGGGGCACTCGCCTCTATCAAACAAGGTGAAAAAGACGGTGAAGGAGCTAAACGTATTCTCTCAACCGGTCTATTGCTTTTAGTTGCTTTGATGCCTGTCGTAGCGACAACCTTGTTCTTCTTCGCTGATGACTTTATTCGTTGGCAAGGGGCTGAAGGGCGAGTATACGAACTAGGTTTACAGTACCTGCACATCTTAAGCGTGGCGTGTGTGTTCTCGCTTGGTTCAATCGCAGTGCCGTTTTTGCTGCGTAACGATGATAGCCCGAACTTAGCGACCATCTTGATGGTGATTGGTGCCGTGATCAATATCGTGCTTGATTACCTGTTTATTGCTTGGCTTGGTTGGGAGCTTGAAGGTGCAGCGATTGCGACTGCGTTAGCACAGATGGTGGTCACCATTCTTGGTGTGGGATATTTCTTTACTTCAAGAGCGAAGATGCGTTTGACTATCAGCGATCTTAAGATGCAGTTTGATGTTATCCCTAAGATTGTCATGATCGGCACATCGAGCTTCTTTATGTACGCATACGGCTCGATGATGGTCGCTCTGCATAATGCGCTGTTTGCCCAGTACGGTAGTGCGTTGTTGATTGGTGCTTACGCCATCTTGGGTTATATCGTGACGGTCTACTACTTGATCGCGGAAGGCATCGCTAATGGTATGCAGCCTTTAGTGAGCTATAACCATGGTGCACGCAACCAAGACAATATTCGTAAGCTGTTGAAGGTCGCAATGGGCACGTCAGTGTTTGGTGGTGTCGCGTTTGTTATTCTGATGAACATCTTCCCGTACGAGTTTGTGTCGGTGTTCAACAATGCCGATCAAAACCTGATTGATGCGACAGTAGTGGGGATTCGCCTCCATATGTTTGCATTGTTCTTGGATGGTTTCTTAGTGGTTGCTGCGGCGTACTACCAATCGGTGAACAAAGGCAGTAAAGCGATGTTTGTGACCATTGGTAATATGGCAATTCAATTGCCGTTCTTGTTCATCATGCCAAAACTTCTAGGCGTAACGGGTATTTGGATTGCATTCCCACTGTCTAACATCGCCTTGAGTTTAGTGGTGATGACAATGTTGTGGCGTGATATTAAGAAGCTAATGAACGAGAGTTCAGCAGAGCCAAGTATTCAAGCGTCTTAACGACGAAAAGATGTAAAAAAAGCGAGGTCAGTACCTCGCTTTTTTATTACTTTGGAACCTTAAGCAGGGATTAGATGTTCTTCACTTCTAGACCTGCAAGTTGATGCCAGTAACCGTTACATTGGCGGTCTTGGATCTTACCTGGGTTGGTACCTTTCTCGTTTGAGCGGAATTGGTCTAGCTCAGAGAAGGTACTGAGACCTAGCGGGCTTAAACGAACCACATCAACCAGACCTTCCATGCTTGGTAGATCGTTGATCAGGTTGTAGCAGTAACCAGACTGAGTTTGGATGCCGTTTAAGTTAAACACTTCTTGGCCTTCTTGGCTGCTTACTTGGATACCCGTTGGGTACTTAATACAGCAAGTTTCGCAGTCGTCTTTGGCTTTGTTTTCTGCACGAGCGGTAAAGCAGCGCGCCGAGTAAGCCAGTGGCAGATAACCGTGGCTGAAAACTTCCACTTCAAATTTATTGCGAATACCGAGTTCATCACATTGAACCAAGGTGTTGCTGAGCCATTCACGAGACAGCTCCACAGGCATACACCAGCGGATCATGCCTTGTTTCAGGAACAAGTTAAGCGTGTGCGCGTTGTAAGTGTTAACTGCAGGGCCAACGACGAATGGCACTTTGTGCTCAGAAGCCAGTTGAACCGCAGACACATCGTTGGCTTCAATCGCGAAGTCACCGTTGTCGATGTACTTCTTCATGATGTTCACTTCACTTGGCGCTTCTAATAGTGCCATCGTGGAAAGCACGACTTGTTTGCCAGATGCAGACAGCTCTTTCGCGATATCGAACCAATGTGCAGGCTTCATTTCACGACGTTTCGAACATACGGTTTCACCTAGGTAGATGATGTCCGCAGAGCTTGATTTCGCTTGTTCGTAAAACGCTTCAACGTCTTGCTTTGGCCAGAAGTACAACAGTGGACCAAGTGCGTATTTCATTGAGTTATCCATCTTAACCTCTACTGCCATTTACGGTGGTAAGCACCAAGTGTGGTTTGCGTACCTTCAGATACGTTTGCCAATGCTGCATTCCAAGCCGCTTCAACTTGGTAAGCTTCTGGATTTGCTTGGTAACGATCAATCGCTGCACGCCACGTGCGCGTTACTTGTTCTACGTAAGCAGGGCTACGTTGGCGACCTTCAATTTTTACGGAAGCCACATTTGCCGCAAACAGCTCAGGCAACATAGAAAGGGTGTTCAAACTGGTTGGTTCTTCCAGTGCATGGTAGCGTTTTTTCTCGCCTTCAATTTCAGCTTCAAAACGACCTTTACACAAAGTTGGGTAGCCCGCGTTTTCACCAGCGCTGTAGCGATCGATCAGAATATCGTTAAGACGCGATTCCAGACCGTTTTCTGTTTCTTGCCAGCGAACGTATTTCGCCGGAGAGCACGCACCAACGGTGTTTGGTGATTCGCCAGTCATGTAAGAAGACAGGTAGCAACGACCCTCTGACATGATGCACAGGCTACCAAAAGCAAAGACTTCCAGCTCGACATCGCTAGTGATGTTGCGAGAAAGCTGTTTTACCTGATGGATAGACAGTACGCGAGGCAGTACAACGCGTTTTACGTTGAAGTTTTGCTTGTAGAAATCTACCGCTGCAACGTTGGTCGCTGATGCTTGCACAGAAAGGTGTAGTTCGAGTTCTGGGTATTTGCGAGCAGCGTACTCAAGTACCGCAATGTCAGCCACGATAAGCGCGTCCACACCCAAGGCTGCGGCATTGTCGACCGCATTTGTCCAACGCTCGAAACCATTTGGGTGGGCAAACGTGTTTAATGCAACGTGGATCTTTTTGTTGCGGTCATGAACGTATTGCACCGCTTTTTCAAGCTTCTTGCCGTTGAAGTTCAGACCAGCAAAGTGACGAGCGTTGGTATCGTCTTTAAAGCCGATGTATACGGCGTCTGCACCGCAATCAATCGCGGTTTTTAGCGCAGGCAGGTTACCCGCAGGACACAAGAGTTCCATATGCTCACAATCATAGAGAATAAAAAGGTGCCCGCATTTTATGAAGAATTATGAATAGCGAAATTGACCTAAGTTAGGTTTAGCTCAATAAAGTTGAGATTTACCCCTTGAGAGTAAGGGGTAACACTCAGATTTTGTTGCAGTTGAGATCAGTTCTTATGACGGCGGTTTTGCGCAAACAACTCTTCAACCTCGTGTTTAGGTTGAGGACGGTAAAAATGGAAGCCCTGAATCGAGTTACATTGCAGGTTCGATAGCAGTGTTGCTTGTTGGTGGGTTTCCACACCTTCGGCGACCACGGTCAAATCCAATGATTTACCAAGGTTGATGATGTTCTCAATCACCGTCACCTGTTTTGGGAGCGTATCGATGTCGTTGATAAACGCGCGGTCGATTTTTAGTTCATCGATAGGGAAGCGTGCTAAGTAGGAAAGGGAAGAGTAACCCGTACCGAAGTCATCGATAGACAGGGCAAAACCAAGCTTCTTGATCGCATTAAGCATTTGCAGCGTGTGTTCGCTGTCGCTCATTACCGCACTTTCTGTTAGCTCGAAGGTAATGCAGCTTGGGTCAAGTTCGGTAGTGCGTAGTAGCTTCTCCATGTAGTCGATCAGCTGTGGGTTGCCAAACTGTTCTGGAGAGAGGTTGATCGCCACGCGTCCCGGTAGAATGCCTTGCAGTTTCCAGCGTTTTACCGTGTTAAACACATCGCGCATGACTACACGACCAAGGTGTTCAATCAAGCCTGCACGCTCAGCTACAGGAATAAATGCACCCGGGCTGATGTAACCTTCGACCGGATGCTTCCAACGTACTAGCGCTTCCGCTCCGTTAATGCTGAAGTCGCGAGCGTTAACTTTTGGTTGGTACCAGACTTCCAAGCCGTTTTGCTGCAACGCTTTTTGTAGCTCGATCTCCAACCACAAACGCATCCGCGCTTCTTTGTTCATCTGATCGTTAAATTTAATCAGGCGGTTACGACCACGGTCTTTTGCTTCATACATCGCGGTATCAGCGTTTTGCAGCAGAATGCGTGCGTCTTGCCCGTCTTCTGGGTAACGCACACTACCAATAGAACATGCTAGGCGCTTGCTGAAATGATGCAGATCGAAAGGTTGGTTGATCAGAGAAATAACGCGCTCAGATAAAATCTCCGCCATACGAGTGTTTTCTGGCTCAGGCAGGATGATGCCAAATTCGTCGCCGCCTAAATGGCCAATAATCGCTTGATTTGGCAAAGAACGTTTTAGACGAGCGGAAACTTCTTGAATCACTTTGTCACCGATGTGATGGCCAAGTGAGTCATTGATATTCTTAAAGTTATCGATGTCGAGGTAGAAAACCAGCAACGGCGTCTGGCTCTTAATCAGTTGCTCTAATCGTTTCGTAAAGCCGAAGCGGTTATACAGCTTGGTCAGCGAATCAATGTGGGCGTCTTCATTGGAATTGGAAGAGAGCAGCTTAGGTGCGTCATCGGCGTCTTGGATCAAAATGATTTGAGATTCACTGCCGAGAATGGCTGTGGTATCGGCATGCAATTGAACTTTACGTTCGAAGCCACAACGAGCACTGGTAAGACACACAAAAGGTTTTTCAGAAAGTAATGTGCTGATGCGATGAGTGAAGACTTTTTTGCTGTTTTCATCGATAAACAGACGAGTCAGCTCTTCTCCAAGTAGCTCATGAGGCGAGTTTAACCCGAGTAAACGTGCGGAGGCTGGATTGGCAGAAATGATGATGTCATCTTCCACCAACAGCAAACCGTCGGGCAAAAGCTGAGTTAGCTTAGCGAACTTGCTTTCGGACTCTTCTAACGAGCGAACCAGAATCTGTTTTTCGGACGTGTCGATGGCATGAAAAACCACAAAGCGAATTTCGTTTTCTTCATGAACGGGAGAAAGGCTGAAGTGAAGACTGGTTTCAAGATCGGTTTCGTCGAGCGTAATTTCCGCTTCAACATGATCACCTTTGAACGCGCGTTGGTAGTAGGGCGCGAGCTTCTTGTAGAACTGCTCTCCCAGTACTTGGCTGTCGTTCAGACCAACGATCTCGTCGTGTCCTAAGCCTGCAATGTCACAATAGCGATCACTCACCATTCGATAATTGTGTTTCTTATCAAGAATGGCAAAAAAGAATGGGCTATTTGAGGTAAGCGTTGCAAACCAATGTTGTAATTGCTGGGAAGGCATTAAGGTGTTACCGATCTCCAATGAGCCTGATTATTCGTCCGTGTAATAAAAACGCTATTTTGATAACTATAACTTTGAACATACCGTTATTAAAGCGTTTATCCACGACTTAGCGTCAATAATACACGTAAGGTCAAAAAAACGACGTTTGAGTGAGTAAACCGCCTACTTCTAAAACAAACAGATTTATTGATACATAACAGGTACAGGTATTACTCTATTGCGTAAGATAGACAACCTTATGACAAAGTAACGGATAATTAGCGTGTTAAACAAGATTCGCAGTCAACTAGTAAAGAACGCAGCATCAATTTTGCGATCTCCAGTCCAGTTATTGCCACAAACTGTTCAGAAAAAAGCCTTGCTAGAAGGTTTAAAAATGGTGTTCAAAGAAGCCCTAGAAGATGGTGATTTTGAGTTCCTTGAAGATAAGTGGCTGAAAGTTGCGATTAAAGACTTGAACTTAGCATGGTACATCAGCTACCAAGATGAAAAATTAGTGGTAGCAGAGAAACCGGTTCAGGAAGATGTGAGTTTTAGTGGTAACCTTAACGACCTAGTACTTATTGCTGGTCGCAAAGAAGACCCTGATACACTGTTCTTCCAACGTCGCCTTTCTATCGAGGGCGATACTGAGCTTGGCTTAGAAGTGAAAAACCTGATGGACAGTGTCGACTTAGAGCAGTTACCAAAAGCGATGCAAGTTGCACTGAACCAACTGGCTGACTTTGTTCAGAAAGGGGTTCAAGCGCCTGCACAAGAAACCGGAGTAGCGAATGCTTATTCGAACTGAAGCCCCTGCGGACATTCTCACCATTGACCGCTTATTAAAACACGCTTTCCCAACAGATGCGGAAGCCAACCTAGTGATGCGTTTGCGTGAAAACGGCAAGCTCACTTTGTCTTTGGTAGCCTGTACTGATGAAGGTGAAGTGGTTGGTCATGCGCTGTTTAGCCCTGTGACGTTGAATGGTGAAGATTTATCTTGGCAAGGTCTTGCGCCTTTGGCTGTGCATGAAGACTACCGCCGCCAAGGTATTGCTGCTGAGCTAATCAAAGAAGGTTTTGATTCGCTTCGTGACTTTGGTTACCCAGTGTGTGTGGTATTAGGTGAGCCAGATTACTACGCGCGCCAAGGCTTTACCGCTGCTGAAGATATGGGCTTCGACTGTGCATGGGAAGTGCCGCAAGGTGCGTTCCGCGTAGCAGAATTGGTCGAAGGTCAGTGTGACGGACGCTCTGGTCGCATCGATTATTCTCCAGAATTTTCTGAGCTATAATCGCCAATATTGAATGACAAAGCCCGCTGTAAAAAGCGGGCTTTGTTTTTGAGATCTTAGTGAGTCGTACAGAGTAAAATGGTTTAATCCTGTTCTTGGACGCGTTTTTTACCCCAAACTTCGATTTTTGCCTTTTTACTCATACCAGCTGCATTCAATGTCATGTTGCCCCAGCTTTTGTACTCCATCTCTAAACGTTTGAACTTCGCATCTTCAGAACCTGGTAGTGTCCAAGCGCGTGTCGACATACCATTCGTTAGTGTTCCAACCATGGTTTTGAGCTTTTTCTCGCTACCATCCGTCATGGTCACTTTCATGTTCTTAATGCTCATGGTGCCTTGAGTACATTTGATTTTGATTTTGCTGAACTTACGGTTTTTGAACAGACCGTTTGGTTCTACCGTGTCGGTCTCGGTTTGGAAGTTTACGGTTTTCTCGGCGATCAGCTCCCAGCCATCGTTGCTATCCTTAGCGAAAGCGGTAAAGCTGGTGGTGGCGATAAGTAACGTAATAGCGAGTGATTGGAAAAGCTTCATAACACCTCTGACTTTAAATGCGAAATTTTGATAGGATTGCCTCGTTCAAATAGGTGACAAAAGATGTCAATTAACGAGAAACAATATTTACATGAAATGGGGATCAGCACTTGGGAGCTGAGTCACCCAGAAAGGCTGGAAGGCTATCAATCACCATTATTGGATTTGCAAAGTTCTTGTAAACTCCTATTGGTATCGCCAATGTGTCCAGAAAACGAGACAGCTTTGATGTTTGAGCGCGTATTAAAAAGCATTAAGCTCACGCTCGACGACGCACTGCACCTAGAGCCTGAGCGTTTATCCATGTTGGGTGAACATCAACTAGAGTGGGTGTGGTTCGCAGGTTGTGAGGCAGACGCCAGCATCAATGCCAAGCAACTGACTTCACCGCTATTACAAGATATTGATGGCAATAACGAACAACGCCGCGCATTGTGGCAACAAATCTGTTCGTACTCTTAACGGAGCGACCGCGTGACAATTGAAATTACGCCGATGCGTGCTGAGCACCTCGACCAAGTTTGGCAAATCGAACAACAAGCGCATTCTCATCCTTGGGCAGAATCTTTAGTTCGTGACTTATCCAGTCGCGGCGCTTGTCATCATGTGATGCTTGAAGACGCTCAAGTGGTGGGTTACTTCTATGGACAGAATATTGTCGGAGAAGTGACGCTATTGAATATTGCCATATCGCCTTCTCAACAGGGCAAAGGGTTAGGGCAAAAATTACTGGATGCATTCATCGAGCATTGTGAACAAGCCAAAGCTGAGAGTGCTTGGTTGGAAGTGCGTGAAAGCAACCACCCCGCTATTCATATTTATGAACAAGCGGGTTTCAATGAAGTGGATCGTCGTTACAACTATTACCCAGCGAAAACCGGTAATGGTAAGGAAGACGCCATTATTATGAGCTATCTGTTCTTTAACGAATAAAGTGCTTTGTAACCAACAAAGTGCATCGCTCTCAGGACGCTAAGCCAGATCAACAAGCCTCGGAATTTCCGGGGCTTTTTACTTTCTCCCATCTGACAACATGGCTTTCTCTTATCCGAATTCATTCTTTTGACATATTTGTTGAGCTTATTTTTGTTCGCTTTATTACCATACAAGTTATAAGTTTATAAATTATATGAAACAAGATCTGAACAGGAGGAAGGATTTACGATGCCGTATCCGCAAAAATTCGACACTCCTGTCGCTCAACTGTTCGATGAGCAAAGTAGGGGAACCGTTCTTAAAGTTTTAATGTTGGTCACCTTGGCAACGTTTGTGCCACTTGGTATCAAGAATCTAATCATCGGGGAGACTTTCCTTGGTGTTGTTCTGCTTACCTTCCAACTCAGCTTCATTATTGAACTGGCGGCGCTCTTTATTCTGGGAGAAAGCAAGATAGGCTATCGCATTCCATTGTTTTTGCTCTGGTTGTCGGTGGTTCTGAGTGTGCACATCTTTGGCATCATCGCGACGTACTGGGTGTTCCCTGTGATTGTCGCGCTGGTATTTATCATTCCGACTAAAGATGCTTTGGTCACTAATGGTTGGATCATTGTTGGTTGTACGATTTCTGCTTGGCACCAGCTTGAATGGAACGTGACTTTGCGTTTTGTTCTTGCCGTGATTTGCTGTGCGATCGTCGCGCATGTCGCCGTACATAAAATCCTAGAGCTGCAAGATAAATTGACGTTCCTGTCTACACGAGACTCCATGACTGGAGCGCTGAATCGTGGGCAACTAGAAGCGTTTTTACATCGAGCATTGGATGACAAACGATTAGGCAAAGCGTCGACGATCGCCGTGATCGACATCGATCACTTTAAGCAGGTCAATGATTTGTACGGTCATGATGTTGGCGACGAGGTGATCAACCAAACCGTGACCATTCTTAATGATTATTCGCGAGAATACGATTTAGTGTTTCGCTTAGGTGGAGATGAATTTCTACTCCTGTTTGAAGGGCTTTCTGAGCAAACGGCGCACTTTATGATGAGCAGCATCAGCGACAAGGTTCGTTCAAAGCACTTTGCGCGTCATGCACATGTCTCGCTAAGCGTAGGTGTGGCAGAGTGCTTATTGGAAGACGACACCCCCGATCTTTGGTTGAAACGTGCGGATATAGCTTTGTACGATGCAAAACAAAACGGGCGTGACCAAGTTGTGGTGGCTTCAACGGCTACTGTTGAGCCAGAAGTGTTGGATTGGCAAGATGAAGTTCAGCAAGGTCACTTCCTTTAAACATGCTAGGAAAGTTGCCCCTAAAGCAATAATAAGCGAGAATACCGCGCAATATTGAATCGAATAAAGCTTGTTTGAATTTCGAACAAGACATCAGACATCAAAGAAGACCAGTTTCATGTCAAATACACCTTTTCTAGGCGAAGTTTCTAAGCGCAGAACGTTCGCTATTATTTCTCACCCGGATGCGGGTAAAACCACCATTACTGAAAAAGTACTGTTATTCGGAAACGCGATCCAAAAAGCAGGTACGGTTAAAGGTCGTGGTAACGCACAGCACGCAAAATCAGACTGGATGGAAATGGAAAAGGAACGTGGTATCTCGGTTACTACTTCTGTAATGCAGTTCCCTTACAACAATTGTCTGGTAAACCTACTTGATACTCCTGGACACGAAGACTTCTCGGAAGATACTTACCGTACTCTAACGGCAGTTGACTCTTGTCTGATGGTTATCGATGCGGCGAAAGGTGTTGAGGACCGTACTCGTAAGCTGATGGAAGTAACGCGTCTGCGTGACACGCCAATCGTAACCTTCATGAACAAACTTGACCGTGACGTTCGTGATCCAATGGAAGTGTTGGACGAAGTAGAAAATGAGTTGGGCATGATGTGTGCGCCAATCACATGGCCTATCGGTTGTGGTAAAGAGTTTAAAGGTGTTTACCACATCCACCGCGACGAAACGATTCTGTACGAATCAGGCCACGGTCATGAGATCCAAGAAGTTCGCATTATCAAAGGTCTAGACAACCCAGAACTTGATGAGAAAGTAGGTGAGAGCCTAGCAGCAAGCGTTCGTGAAGAGCTTGAACTTGTGATGGGCGCTTGCCCTGAATTTGATCATGACGCTTTCCTTACTGGTGAACTAACGCCAGTTTACTTCGGTACTGCATTGGGTAACTTTGGTGTTGACCACATGCTAGACGGTCTGACTGAGTGGGCGCCAGCGCCGAAAACTCGTCAAGCGGTTGAGCGTGATGTTGAAGCGACAGAAGACAAGTTCTCTGGCTTCGTATTTAAGATCCAAGCAAACATGGATCCAAAACACCGTGACCGTATCGCATTCATGCGTATCGTATCGGGTACTTACACACAAGGCATGAAGATGAACCACGTTCGTCTTGGCAAGCAAGTAAGTATCTCAGATGCGGTTACCTTTATGGCGGGTGACCGTTCTCGTGCAGAACACGCTTACGCGGGTGACATCATTGGTCTACACAACCACGGTACTATCCAAATTGGTGATACGTTCACTCAAGGTGAAGCGCTGAAGTTCTCGGGTATTCCAAACTTTGCGCCAGAACTGTTCCGTCGTATTCGTTTAAAAGATCCATTGAAGCAGAAACAGCTACTGAAAGGTCTGGTTCAGCTTTCTGAAGAAGGTGCGGTACAGGTATTCCGTCCATTGCAAAACAACGACCTGATCGTAGGTGCGGTTGGTGTGCTTCAGTTTGATGTGGTTGTGGCTCGCTTGAAGTCAGAATACAACGTTGAAGCGATCTACGAAGGCGTTAACGTAGCAACAGCGCGTTGGGTTGAGTGTGGCGATGCGAAGAAACTGGATGAGTTCCAACGTAAGAACCAAACTAACCTAGCACTGGATGGTGGTGATAACCTAACGTACATCGCGCCAACTATGGTTAACTTAAACCTAGCGCAAGAGCGTTTCCCTGATATCGATTTCCGTGCGACTCGTGAGCACTAATCGAATCTAACTCGCTTTACATCGCGTACTAGATCATAAGCCGCCGTTAGCTATACACTTAGCTAACGGCGGTTTTTTATTGGTGAAACTCGGTTTTTGTTTGTTAAACAGAAGAGGTTGCAATGAACTGGTTTAAGAAAGGACTCAAACGTTACGACGATTGGTGTAAAGAGATGGGGCTGACGCCTGATCAAAAGCGCAGTTGTGTGCCGTATAAACAAGACCCAGTTCATGAAGACGAGCCTGCTAAAAAAGCAGAGCAAGAGAAACCGAACAATGAAGCTGTTTGATACCCACTGCCATTTCGACTTTGATGTGTTTCAAGAGGATTTTGCTCTCCAAGTTGACCTCGCTCGTGAGCAAGGAGTCGAGCGTATCTTGATTCCTTCTGTCGGGCCGAGTAATTGGGCTCGTATTCAAGAGCTGGCCAATCAATACTCTCACCTTTATTACGCGCTGGGTTTTCACCCCTATTTTCTACAACAAGAGTTTGAGCAGTTTGCCCCAGAACTGGAATCGTTACTTTCCTCGTCCAACCGACAATGCGTTGCGATAGGAGAGTGCGGTTTGGACTTCGCAATAGATGTGCCTGTCGAGCTTCAAGAGCAGGCGCTTGAGTTGCAATTCGAACTGGCAAGACGGTTCGATCTGCCCGTTATTTTACACAGCCGAAAAGCGCATAATCGTCTCATCCAACTCGTCAAAGCTGCCAAGCTTCCTAAAGGTGGCGTATTGCACGCATTCTCTGGCAGTTATCAGCAAGCAATGGAATGGATTCGATTAGGTTTTCTTATCGGAGTTGGGGGCACAATTACCTACCCACGTGCGAATAAAACTCGCGACGCGATTCAAAGAATATCACTTGAGAATATCGTTTTAGAAACGGACGCTCCGGATATGCCTATAATTGGCTACCAGGGCGAGCCTAATCACCCTTCAAAACTGATTCATGTATTGAATGAGCTGGCTGTGTTGCGCACAGAAAGTAAGCAATCGATTGCCTCTCAGCTATGGGAAAATAGCAATTCGGCCTTCTTTATATGTGAATAAAATCTAAAGATGGTGTTTAAAAGCGAAAACGTTTCCCTTCTTATTGTGAGATAACTCACAAACGGGAGTGAATCAGTGATGAATCTTATAAGAAAGTGTGAGGGTGGCATTACTTTAATTGATTCTGCATGAGTATAATTGCCCCCGCTTTATAGCTCCATTTTGTAACACGCCAATAAATAACTTATAAGGAAGTCATAAACTATGAGCCTGTTTATGAGCCTAGTCGGTATGGTAGTGCTTCTTGCTATTGCATTTGCATTCTCATCTAACCGCAAAGCTATCAACTTTAGAACTGTGGGTGGCGCATTTGCTATCCAATTCATCCTTGGTGCATTTGTTCTTTACGTACCTTGGGGCCGTGATCTACTAAACGGTTTCTCTACTGGTGTTTCTAACGTTATCAACTACGGTAACGATGGTTCATCTTTCCTATTCGGTGGTCTTGTTTCTGACAAGATGTTCGAAGTATTCGGCGGCGGCGGCTTCATCTTCGCATTCCGCGTTCTTCCTACACTGATCTTCTTCTCTGCACTGATTTCAGTTCTTTACTACATTGGCGTAATGCAGTGGGTTATCAAGATTCTTGGTGGTGCACTACAAAAAGCGCTTGGCACTTCTCGTGCGGAATCAATGTCTGCAGCGGCTAACATTTTCGTAGGTCAAACTGAAGCACCTCTAGTTGTTCGTCCATTCGTACCAAAAATGACTCAATCTGAGCTATTCGCGGTAATGTGTGGTGGTCTAGCATCTGTAGCTGGTGGTGTACTAGCAGGTTACGCTTCAATGGGTGTTCCTCTAGAGTACCTAGTAGCTGCATCATTCATGGCAGCACCAGGTGGTCTACTATTCGCTAAGATTCTTCACCCAGAGACTGACCAGCCTCACGAAGACATCGAAGAAGCAATGGACGGTGGCGACGACAAGCCAGCTAACGTAATCGACGCAGCAGCGGGCGGTGCGGCTTCTGGTCTACAACTAGCACTAAACGTTGGTGCAATGCTAATCGCGTTCGTAGGTCTTATTGCTCTTATCAACGGTATGCTAGGTGGCATCGGTGGTTGGTTCGGTATGCCTGAACTAACACTAGAACTTATCCTAGGTTACGCGTTCTCTCCACTAGCATTCCTAATCGGTGTTCCATGGGACGAAGCAGTTGTTGCTGGTTCATTCATCGGTCAGAAACTAGTAATCAACGAATTCGTTGCATACTTGAACTTCACACCTTACCTAGGTGAAGGCGCTCAAGTAGTTGCGGCAACTGGTGAAGTAATGTCTGAGAAGACAACAGCTATCATCTCATTCGCACTATGTGGCTTCGCGAACCTTTCTTCTATCGCGATTCTACTTGGTGGTCTAGGTAGCCTTGCACCAAACCGTCGTTCAGATATCGCTCGCATGGGTATTAAAGCAGTTCTTGCTGGTACGTTGTCTAACCTAATGGCAGCGACTATTGCAGGCTTCTGCCTTAGCCTTGCAGCACTTTAATTAGAATCGGTTCTTAATATATAGACGCCGTTTTAAATCATGCCCTGTAGCAAGAGATTGCTGCGGGGCATTTTTCGTTTTTCGGGCCTAAAAAATTAACCGCACGTAGGTCTACGTGAGTAGCTTACGCAGTCGGTGGAATAGGGGCTGGGAAATTTTGAGATACAAACCGTTTGCGCTCTATTTGGTGCTACAGTTTTGCGGTGAAACTCTATAATGTAGTAATCACGAATTCGTGGTTATGATGACCACTTAATCACAGAGTGAATACTACATACTCGATGGGCAAATGAATTGCCCTGCAATATCAAATCTCACAAGCGTTTTATTGTTTGATGTGATATTAAAGACACCGCAATCATAGATTGTTGTGCCATAGGCCAAACTGGTACTGTGCGGTGACAAGGATAGCAATTGGTATATGATTTTTCGCAGTATATGCCGAGTCTTCAGGGAACCAAGTCCGTTCATTAATAGACTGCTTAGCTAAAATCTCACGCTGTCTCTACTTGTTGATTATAGTTAGAGAAGCGATGTGAAGCTGAGTAGTGAATTTTTTGAATATTGATCGGAGATAGAAATGAGCGATTTAAAAGCAGCAGCGCTACGTGCACTGAAACTTATGGACCTTACTACGCTAAATGATGATGACACTGATGCAAAAGTGATCTCACTATGTCATGACGCGAAATCAGCAGTAGGCAACACAGCTGCAATCTGTATTTACCCTCGCTTTATTCCTATTGCTAAGAAGACACTTCGTGAGCAAGGTACGCCAGAAGTTCGTATCGCAACGGTAACGAACTTCCCACACGGTAACGACGATATCGAAATCGCAGTTGCTGAAACAAAAGCGGCGGTTGCTTACGGTGCAGACGAAGTAGACGTAGTTTTCCCATACCGCGCTCTAATGGCGGGTGATGAGAAAGTTGGCTTCGAACTAGTTAAGCAATGTAAAGAAGCTTGTGGTGACATTCTTCTTAAAGTGATCATCGAAACAGGTGAACTTAAAGAAGAAGCACTAATCAAGAAAGCATCTCAAATCTGTATCGAAGCTGGTGCTGACTTCATTAAAACTTCAACTGGTAAAGTGCCAGTAAACGCAACACCAGAATACGCTCGCATGATGCTTGAAGTTATTCGTGACATGGGGGTTGCAGAAACTGTTGGTTTCAAACCAGCAGGTGGTGTGCGTACTGCTGAAGATGCAGCGGCATACCTAGCAATGGCTGACGAAATCCTAGGTGACAACTGGGTTGATGCTCGTCACTACCGTTTCGGTGCGTCTAGCCTGCTAACAAACCTACTAAATACATTAGAAGTATCGGACGAAGTCGCTGATCCAACAGCGTACTAATTCCAACAATACGTCTGAACGGTAGCACCAGCTTTGGTGCTACCAAACCTCTTCTATCCTACTTATACCATGGCTCAAAATGAGCTTGGGAGGCACTAATGTATTTACCACAAGAAATTATCCGTAAAAAACGTGACGGCGAAGTTCTAACAGCCGACGAAATCAACTTCTTTATTCAAGGCGTAGCAAACAACAGTGTATCTGAAGGTCAGATCGCCGCTTTTGCTATGACAATCTTCTTCAATGAAATGACGATGCCAGAACGTATCGCACTAACCTGTGCAATGCGTGATTCAGGTATGGTTATCGATTGGAGCCACATGAACTTTGGTGGTCCAATTGTCGATAAACACTCTACAGGTGGTGTGGGTGACGTGACTTCTCTAATGCTTGGCCCAATGGTGGCGGCATGTGGTGGTTTCGTACCTATGATCTCTGGTCGTGGTCTTGGCCATACAGGTGGTACGTTGGATAAGCTTGAGTCTATTCCGGGCTACAACATCACTCCGACAAACGACGTATTTGGTCAAGTAACCAAAGACGCAGGTGTGGCGATCATCGGTCAAACTGGTGACCTAGCGCCAGCGGATAAGCGCGTTTACGCGACTCGCGATATCACAGCGACAGTAGATAACATTTCACTGATCACGGCGTCGATTTTATCGAAGAAGCTTGCTGCAGGTCTTGAATCTCTAGTAATGGACGTAAAAGTAGGTTCTGGCGCATTCATGCCAACTTACGAAGCGTCTGAAGAGCTAGCTAAATCAATCGTTGCGGTAGCAAACGGTGCTGGCACTAAGACAACTGCTATCCTAACGGATATGAACCAAGTATTGGCATCTTCTGCGGGTAACGCAGTGGAAGTGCGCGAAGCGGTTCGTTTCCTAACAGGTGAATACCGTAACCCTCGTCTACTTGAAGTAACTATGGCTTCATGTGCTGAAATGTTAGTACTTGGCAAACTGGCTGAGAACACAGAAGACGCGCGTGCGAAACTGATGGAAGCGCTAGATAACGGCAAAGCGGCTGAGTGCTTCGGTAAGATGGTCGCTGGTCTAGGTGGTCCTGCGGACTTCGTAGAAAACTACGATAATTACCTAGAGAAAGCGGAAATCATCAAACCAGTATACGCAACAGAAACGGGCGTTGTATCTGCGATGGATACTCGCGCTATCGGTATGGCTGTGGTTTCAATGGGCGGCGGTCGTCGCGTTGCGACAGATGAAATCGACTACGCGGTTGGTTTCGATAACTTCATCCGTCTTGGTGAAGTAGCAGATAGCGACAAACCTCTTGCGGTTATCCACGCTCGCACTGAAGAGCAGTGGGAAGAAGCAGCAAAAGCACTTCGCAGTGCAATCACTGTAGGTGGTGAGTACACACCAACTCCAGAGGTTTACCGTCAAATCCGTGCAGAAGATCTTTAATCGAATAAGTAATTACACAAGGCCTACTCAACCATAATAAGAAGCCGAGTGGGCCTAAGGAACGAGCAATGAAAAGAGCATTTATTTTAGTACTAGACTCATTCGGCATCGGCGCAGCTGCAGATGCAGAGCAATTTGGTGATGTAGGTTCAGACACACTAGGTCATATCGCTGACCAGTGTGAGCAAGGCTTAGCGGATAACGATCAGCGTAAAGGCGCACTTCGTCTTCCAAACCTATCTAAGCTTGGTCTGGCAATGGCACATAAAGAGTCAACAGGTCGCTTCGCACCTGGACTAGACGCAGACGCTGAAATCATCGGTGCATACGGTCACGCTGCAGAGCTTTCTTCAGGTAAAGACACACCGTCTGGTCACTGGGAAATTGCAGGTGTGCCTGTTCTGTTTGATTGGGGTTACTTCACTGACAAAGCAAACAGCTTCCCGAAAGAACTGACTGACCGCATCCTTGAGCGTGCAGGTCTTGAAGGTTTCCTAGGTAACTGCCACGCATCTGGTACTCAAGTTCTTGACGATCTTGGTGAAGAGCACATGAAGACTGGCAAACCAATCTTCTACACGTCTGCTGACTCTGTATTCCAAATCGCATGTCACGAAGAGACTTTCGGTCTAGACCGTCTACTAGAGCTTTGCCAAATCGCACGTGAAGAGCTAGAAGATTACAACATTGGTCGTGTTATCGCGCGTCCATTCGTTGGTGCTGGTAAAGGTCAATTTGAGCGTACTGGTAACCGTCGTGACCTTTCTGTTGAGCCACCATCAGCAACGGTTCTACAGAAGCTTGTTGAAGAGAAGCAAGGCAACGTGGTTTCTATCGGTAAGATTGCTGATATCTACGCAAACTGCGGCATCACTAAGAAAGTGAAAGCGACAGGTATCCCTGCATTGTTCGAAGCAACGCTAGAGCAAATTAAAGAAGCGGGTGACAACACCATCGTATTCACTAACTTTGTAGACTTCGACTCAGCTTACGGTCACCGTCGTGACGTAGCAGGCTACGCAGCGGCACTTGAGTACTTCGATGGTCGCATCAACGAAGTGCTGGATATTATGGAAGAAGACGATGTGCTGATCCTAACGGCAGACCACGGCTGTGACCCAACATGGCCAGGTACAGACCACACTCGTGAGCACATCCCAGTGATTGTTTACGGTAAGAAAGTACCAGCAGGTTCACTAGGCCGTCGTGATAGCTTTGCAGACATCGGTCAAACATTGGCGACTTACTTCGGTACTTCTCCAATGGATTACGGTAAGAACTTCCTATAATTAGATAGGTTTTTGAAAACTAGGAGCTTGATTGCTCCTAGTTTTATGTTCGCAGCATGAAAATGTTGCTTGTCGGAAATGAGAATATTCTAGCTTAAGCCGCCGATAGCAGTGCGGATCGCTAGAGACAGGTTAAGGAAAAGAAACATGGCAACTCCACATATCAACGCAGAAATGGGTGCTTTCGCAGACGTCGTTCTAATGCCGGGTGACCCGCTACGTGCAAAATACATCGCAGAGACTTTCCTTGAAGATGTAGTTCAAGTGTGTGACGTTCGTAATATGTTTGGTTACACAGGCACTTACAAAGGTCGTAAGATTTCAGTAATGGGCCACGGTATGGGTATCCCATCTTGTTCAATCTACGTGACTGAACTGATCAAAGACTTCGGCGTGAAGAAAGTGATCCGTGTAGGTAGCTGTGGCGCTGTGAACGAAGACATCAAAGTACGTGATGTTGTTATCGGTATGGGCGCATGTACAGACTCTAAAGTGAACCGCATTCGCTTCAAAGGTCATGACTTTGCCGCTATCGCTGACTACAAAATGGTTCGTGCAGCAGAAGAAGCAGCAAAAGCTCGCGGCGTAGATGTGAAAGTAGGTAACCTATTCTCTGCTGAGTTGTTCTACACGCCAGATCCAGAAATGTTCGACGTAATGGACAAGTACGGTATTGTGGGTGTTGAAATGGAAGCGGCTGGCATCTACGGCGTTGCAGCAGAATACGGCGCGAAAGCTCTAACTATCTGTACTGTTTCTGACCACATCAAAACTGGCGAGCAAACGACATCTGAAGAGCGTCAAACTACGTTCAACGACATGATGCTAATCGCACTAGACTCAGTATTGCTAGGTGACGAAGAATAAGGACGAACAGCCTTCTATTCTTTTGCTTATCAGCATAAAAAACAGCCCGCATGTCGCGGGCTGTTTTGTTTTTGGAATTTGCTTTTTGCGTTACTTGGTTAGCAACAAGTTTTCGCCTTTCTTACGACGGATCGGTTGTCTGCGTAAAATCATGATGAACAACATGCCACACGCGAAGCTCATTAGTACCATCATGTACATGTAGCGATCACTCTTGCGGTAGTGGTGATCAGAAATAGCGGTGACTCGACCAGTTTCAAAGGTCACTCGCACAAAGCCAATCACTGCGCCATCCGACAACACTGGCTCTACCAGCTGTTGGCGGCCAATTGAGGCGGTCGCTAGTGGGGTATCTAATCCCAACACTTCACGCACTGACAATGCTTCTTCACTCGATGCCAAACGCACACCTTGCGCATCATAAATGGTTGCATCAAATACCAAGCGGTCTTGAGCAAGCTGGTTAGTGAGCTTGAGTAGACGTTCTTGGTCTTTATTGATGATCATCTCGCCGGCTGATAAGGACGCCTGCGAGATCAAAACTTTGGTCAGGGTTTCAAGCTGCTGCGCTTGTATCTTCTCATTACCCTTACTGATGACGACACTGTTTTTGATGGTGACAAATAGCATCACACACAGCAGTATCAGCGCCAGAATTCGTAGGGCATTCCTTACTGAGAATAAGGATTCACTCATGCTCTTTACTCGTCCATTCAAAACAAAACAAAGACTTGCCTTTTTAGCTTGTTGAGGTAACGTTTTAGCAAAGTCACAAGGGATTATATACATGGACGCGTCAAAAAGCTTGCCTATCAGAAGGCATACGACTCTTTTAAAACGACTACCCGAAACTCGCTTTGCTACTCAGCTCGATAAAGCCAAGGCTAACTGGATTGTGTTTGGTGAACATCTTGAACCCCGCAACTTTGAAGACATCGACTTCTTTACTGGCTTCTACAACCCGATTTTAGACACTTGGAAAGTTGGTCAATATGAAGTGGCTCTCATGGCGGGCAACCTGACACCAGAGCATGAAACCATTCTGAAAGGCCTAAATTTCGATTACGCTTCTCTGCAGGAAGTGCCGGATCTTTCTGCGCCGGGTTTGGTCGTGTTCGACATGGATTCAACCGCGATTCAAATCGAGTGTATTGACGAAATCGCTAAACTGGCCGGTGTCGGCGAAGAGGTTTCAGAAGTTACTGAGCGTGCCATGCAAGGTGAGTTGGATTTCGAACAAAGCTTACGTCAACGTGTCGGTAAGCTAAAAGGTGCCGATGAAGCCATTCTTGAACAGGTACGTGGCCAACTGCCATTTATGCCAGATTTCGAAGCGCTGATTGCAACGTTTAAAGCGCTTGGCTGGAAGACTGCCATTGCCTCGGGTGGTTTTACTTACTTCTCTGATTTCATCAAAGACAAAGTGGGATTGGATTTTGCGCAGTCTAACCAACTGGAAATCGTGGATGGAAAGCTGACCGGTGAAGTACTGGGTGAGGTTGTATCAGCTCAGACAAAAGCGGATATCTTGGTTGAGCTTGCGGAAGAATACGAAATCGAACAACACAATACTGTTGCCGTGGGGGATGGTGCGAACGATTTGGTGATGATGGCTGCGGCAGGGCTAGGTGTGGCTTATCACGCTAAACCTAAGGTTGAAGAACAAGCACAAACCGCTGTTCGATTTGCAGGTCTTGGTGGCGTGCTGTGTATCCTTTCTGGCGCTTTGGTTAAGCAGCAGAAAATCAGCTGGAAAGCGAAACCTTAGCTGGAACTTCTTCCAAATTAACATAGAAAAACACCGCCATCTCGGCGGTGTTTTGTTAATCCGTTAGCTCTAAACGAACAATCACTTCTTCGGTAATATCTTCAAATTCGCTGTAACCAACTAAGGCGGTCAGCTCTTTTTCTAACTTACTCGCCTGATGAACACCAAATTGGGTTAAGTCGCTCAAGTCTTGGCGTAACAATGACGTCATCGGATCGAAGATCGGCGCCGTTGAAATACGTGTCGCGTAAAACTCGCCCATCATGCGCGCTTTCTTAATGAACTGAATACGCTCTTTGACGCTGGTGAAGTCTTGCTGCATTTTCGAGTCAATAGCGGTGATCTTATTGCCGACTTTACTTACACTGATATAGATGTCTTGGTGGCGAGCCTGTGCACCATCAATACGCTTTATTGGGTCGGCAATTAATGTGTTTGAGCGTCCTTTAAAAAGGGGCTCTAAAGAATACTGCTGATTATGACCCAGGCGAGCATACAACTCGATATGTTTTGCCAACGGTAAGTTCACCCCAATTACGGGTGTCTTCACTGAAGAAGCGGCACTTTTGCTGATAAAGATTGGCGTGCTCAGCGTCCGTGACAGCAATACACTGTGCAGTCTTTCTAATAGCGCATTGCTTGGCAGCATCTCTTTTTGTGGGATCAGTTTGTCTTGGTTGTGCTCAATAATGCTATTGAAGAAAGCGATCACTTTCATGGTCTTGCTTTGTTCATCAATCACCAGTTGGACACTTCGACCATCAGGGCTAACGCGAATGACACGGTAAGGCACATCTGAAAGTGGCAACTTCTTATCGTAAAGCTGTAACTCGCGAAAGTTAATTCGAACTTCTTGTCCTGAGCGCAGCGCGGTAGGCTCATCCAATCTGAGGCCTAAACCTCGCTTAGAAATATCCGCGGTAAAGCCAGCAGCTTTAGCGTTACCAGTATCAAGAACCAAAGGGGTTTTAAAACGGTAGCGTGGTTCTTTACGGCGAGATTGAGCATCGAAGTAAATTCCTTTTGGATTACCAAGGATTTTTCTTGGTTGCCTAAACTCATTCAAGGTGTTTGCTGGAACACGAGGTTTTTCTGTCAGCAAGTAATCTTGGCCTGACTTCTCATCGGCAATTTCTTGCAAGATGCCCACGTGCGTCAGCTTTTGCGAACTTTCGGCCAACTCAGAGGAAAACGCTGCAAGGTCTTCTTTTTCCTGTTGAGACAGCTCGAAAATAGAGATACGGAAAGCACGCCAACTTGCTCGTTTTGCTCCTAGGTGCCAGAACAATTGACGCTGTTCTCTGGTTGCCTCTGGGCGCAGCATTGAATAGAAGTAGGTTTTGCTCTCATGTTCATGAGTGAAGGAATACAACACGTTGGTTGCGCCTTTCACGCCGGGAGCGATTAGGGAAGCCATTCTCTTTGGATTGAATAGCGAACCAAACACTTGTTGGTTGCGTTCATCATGCCAGTATTGCCAAAGCTTTTGGTTGTTTGGCGTTAGCATTGCCAGTTTGAGTTCACTGCCTTCGAAAAACAGCGGCAGGTTACTGGTGTGCTTGAGTGCAATGTGCTCATAACCACGCGTGCGGGCACGGATGATTTTATCTTGATTGTCATGGCGAGCGCGTTTTGCCGCGCTGTTGAGTGCTTCGTCAATCACACGTGCAACGACATTGGTTTCCGTTAAACGAATGGTTCTTAGGTAACGAACGGCATCATTTTCATAGCAATCGTCCACGGCTAAGACGCGATAAGTGATTGGCTTTTCTACGCCTGCAACCTGAGATTTGCTAGCAAACTCAGTAAAAGTGACTTGGATGACTTCGCCCAAGCTATATTTGAAAGCGCTTGGGACTTTGAATTTCGCGCCAGAGCTGGAAAGATCGATACTCAGACCGTGGATTACTTGTCCTTTAGGGCGGATGATTTCGACTTGAGATTGAACTTTTAAGCGTTTTTCTTGGCGTTTTAGGTCATAGCCAAGATGGACAGGTTCTGCCAGAAATGGGCTTTTCGGATCGGTCAGTGATTGTTCTTCACTCTTACTGTTGTTTTTACTCATCACGCGGAAGTTATTGCGCGTGTTGACCAAGGCTTCCCACATACCTTCGGTATAAGCGCCAAACTTCTTCAGGTTCTTGTGATAAGCATTAAAAGCAACGTCATCCAACCAATGCGGGATGCCATCTAATAGGTATTCACGACATTCACCTTTCACTCGACCTCGTAAATCAATGCTCTTTTTACAAGGTGCCATGACACGATTGAGTTCCATCTTAACTAGGATTTTGGCTGACGGCGGTTCACCCTCGGTCAATTGACCAAGGACAAAGTCAAAGTCATCAGTGCCATAAACAGGGATGAGTCGTTCTGCGAGCGAGAGAATTTCAGATTGCTGCATTATTTCTGTTAAAGTATGTCGTTATTCGAATTATATCGGCTAAGCAAAGCAAAACTTAAGTATATCAATAGTTCATGTCCGATAAGGTCAGACATGGCTGTGTTTGGTCACATTTGTTGAAAAAACCGAGTGTAGAAAAATCGAGGCATCATGGCGAAAGCAAAACGAGCGTATGTTTGTAATGATTGTGGCGCGGATTTCCCACGTTGGCAGGGGCAGTGTAATGCGTGTGGTGCATGGAATACGATTACCGAAGTTCGCATAGCGGCATCGCCAACTGTCGCGCGCAACGAGCGCTTATCTGGTTATGCAGGATCTGTAACGGAATCAAAAGTTCAAACTCTGTCTGAGATTGATCTGCAAGAAGTACCGCGATTCACCAGTGGCTTTAAAGAACTAGACCGCGTGCTTGGTGGGGGCGTGGTGCCTGGTGCTGCCATTCTGATCGGTGGTAACCCGGGTGCAGGTAAGTCGACCTTGCTATTGCAAACCATGTGTTTACTGTCAGCGCAAATGCCAACGCTTTATGTAACGGGTGAAGAATCCCTTCAGCAGGTCGCGATGCGTGCTTCTCGTCTTGGTTTACCAAAAGAGCATCTAAAGATGTTGTCGGAGACCAATGTCGATAAAATCTGCCAAATCGCGGAGAAAGAGCAACCTCGAATTATGGTTATCGACTCGATTCAGGTAATGCACGTCTCGGATGTTCAGTCTTCTCCGGGCAGTGTGGCGCAGGTGCGTGAATCAGCGACCGCTTTGACGCGCTACGCAAAGCAAAACAATGTTGCCGTCTTTATTGTTGGTCACGTAACAAAAGATGGTACCCTTGCAGGTCCGAAAGTGCTTGAGCATATTATTGACTGTTCTGTGCTGCTCGATGGCGGCACCGATAGTCGCTTCCGTACACTTCGCAGTCACAAAAACCGTTTCGGTGCAGTGAATGAGTTAGGTGTATTTGCCATGACGGGGCAGGGACTGAAAGAGGTCAATAACCCATCGGCTATCTTCCTTTCCCGCGGTGAAGAAGAAACTTCGGGTTCCTCTGTTATGGTGGTATGGGAAGGCACGCGCCCTCTATTAGTAGAGATTCAAGCGCTGGTGGATTATTCGCAACTGGCCAACCCTCGTCGTGTTGCCGTTGGCTTGGAACAAAACCGCCTCTCTTTATTACTCGCTGTCCTGCATAAGCACGGTGGCCTTCAAATGGCTGACCAAGACGTATTTGTGAATGTCGTCGGTGGTGTAAAAGTGACAGAAACCAGTGCTGACCTTGCGTTAGTTATGGCGCTTTTGTCGAGCTTCCGCGATCGCCCATTACCGAAAGATGTGGTCGTATTTGGTGAGGTTGGCTTGGCGGGTGAGATTCGCCCTGTGCCAAGTGGACAAGAACGCTTAAATGAAGCATTCAAGCATGGCTTTAAGAAAGCAATCGTCCCTGCGGCAAATATGCCTAAAGGTGGCATTCCTGGTATGCAAATCCACGGCGTGAAAAAATTGTCAGAAGCGATTGAAGCATTTGATGAGTTGTAAACGCCATTTTGTGCCCCAATTTAAGGGGTAACAATAATGTTGAATCTGTCCTCATTATTATCGAATAGAGCACACAAATTGCTAAGTTTGACTATTATTTGAGGACGGAAAATTTACGTTAAAATTTTTTTTCTTCCATCCGCACGCAAGGGTATCAGTATTGACAGAATGTGATATACTCTGCGCGCACTTTATACCTTATTAACAGAGTAAGACAATGACTGATTTATCAAAATACAGAAACATTGGTATTTTTGCTCACGTAGACGCGGGTAAAACTACCTCTACAGAGCGTATCCTAAAGCTAACTGGTAAGATCCATAAGATCGGTGACACTCACGACGGTTCAACTACTACTGACTTCATGGAGCAGGAAGCTGAGCGTGGTATCACAATCCAGTCTGCAGCAACAACTTGTTTCTGGAACGATCACCGTCTAAACATCATCGATACTCCTGGACACGTTGACTTCACTATCGAAGTTTACCGTTCTCTAAAAGTACTTGACGGTGGTATCGGTGTATTCTGTGGTTCTGGTGGTGTTGAGCCTCAGTCAGAAACTAACTGGCGTTACGCTGACGAATCACACGTATCTCGTCTGATCTTCGTTAACAAACTAGACCGTATGGGCGCTGACTTCTACAAAGTTGTTGACCAAGTACAAAACGTTCTAGGTGCTACTCCACTAGTAATGACTCTACCTATCGGTATCGAAGAAGATTTCGTAGGTGTTGTTGACGTACTAAGCCAACAAGCTTACGTATGGGACGAGTCTGGCCAGCCAGAGAACTACGAAGTTCAAGACATCCCAGCTGATCTAGTTGAGAAAGCGGCTGAATACCGTGAAATGCTAATCGAAACTGCTCTAGAGCAAGACGAAGATCTAATGATGGCTTACCTAGAAGAAGGCGAAGAGCCATCTCTAGAAGACATCAAACGTTGTATCCGTAAAGGTACACGTGACCTAGCATTCTTCCCAACTTACTGTGGTTCAGCGTACAAGAACAAAGGTATCCAACTTATTCTTGACGCGGTAGTAGATTACCTACCATCACCAACAGAAGTTGATCCTCAGCCTCTAACTAACCCAGAGACTGGCGAACCAACTGGCGAAGTTGCAAAAGTATCTGCAGACGAGCCACTAAAAGCGCTTGCGTTCAAGATCATGGACGACCGTTTCGGTGCTCTAACGTTTATCCGCGTTTACTCAGGCCGCATGAAGAAGGGTGACACAATCCTTAACTCTGCAACTGGTAAAACTGAGCGTATCGGCCGTATGGTTGAGATGCACGCAGACGAGCGTAACGAAATCGATTCAGCACAAGCTGGTGACATCATCGCTGTAGTTGGTATGAAGAACGTTCAAACTGGTCACACTCTATGTGATCCTAAGCACGAATGTACTCTAGAACCAATGATCTTCCCAGATCCAGTAATCTCTATCGCAGTTAAGCCTAAAGATAAAGGCGGTTCTGAGAAGATGGGTATCGCGATCGGTAAGATGGTTGCAGAAGATCCATCATTCCAAGTAGAGACTGATGAAGATTCAGGTGAAACTATCCTGAAAGGTATGGGTGAACTTCACCTAGACATCAAGGTAGATATCCTAAAACGTACTTACGGCGTTGAGCTAGAAGTAGGTGCTCCTCAAGTTGCTTACCGTGAAACAATCACTCAAGCAATCGAAGACAGCTACACGCACAAGAAGCAGTCTGGTGGTTCTGGTCAGTTCGGTAAGATCGACTACCGTATCAAACCAGGTGAAACTGGTTCAGGCTTCACGTTCAAATCAACAGTTGTTGGTGGTAACGTACCTAAAGAATTCTGGCCTGCAGTTGAGAAAGGTTTCGCATCTATGATGGAAACTGGTGTTCTAGCTGGCTTCCCAACTCTAGACGTAGAAGTTGAACTATTCGACGGTGGTTTCCACGCAGTTGACTCTTCAGCTATCGCTTACGAAATCGCTGCTAAAGGCGCATTCCGTCAGTCTATGCCTAAAGCTGGCGCGCAACTTCTTGAGCCAATCATGAAAGTTGACGTGTTCACTCCAGAAGATCACGTTGGTGATGTAATCGGTGACCTTAACCGTCGTCGTGGTATGATCAAAGACCAACAAGCTGGTACTACTGGCGTACGTATCAAGGGTGATGTACCTCTATCAGAAATGTTCGGTTACATCGGTACTCTACGTACTATGACTTCTGGCCGTGGTCAGTTCTCTATGGAGTTCTCACACTACTCGCCATGTCCAAACAACGTTGCTGAGCAAGTAATTGCTGACGTTAAAGAGCGTAACGCTAAGAAGTAATTCTTAAGTTAACTCTGTAAAACATCAAAGCCCCGCCTAGTGCGGGGCTTTTTACTGTCTGTCGGTAAACCAATCTATTGGGCCTTCCTGCATCTATTACTGACTTTATTCTTCTTTTAACTGAATCGTTTCAAAATCTCGGACAGTGCTGCGTTCGAAATCAGCAATCTCTTCTTTTATCCACTGGCTAAACAACTGTGCTTTTTGGCGCTTTAAGTAACCGGTCGGTGCACAAAGGTAATACGCGTATCTCGGTTGAATGCCTATGTCTCCAATTCTTACCAGTTTTCCTTCTTGGATATATCGATAAGCCAAACTGTGCTTAACCAAAGCTACGCCTTGCAACGACAAAGCGCCTTCTAGGACCAAATGTGAACCACTGTATTTGAGGGTTGGCTTCGCCGCTTGATGACCTAATGTATTGAGCCACAAGTTCCAGTCTAAGTCCGGCCACAAATCTTCGATCAGTTCTGCTTTACCTAAATCTTCAACGCGGTAGATGCCGTGCTCTTTTTGGTAAATGGGATGGCAAGCAGGGTAGAAAACTTCATCCATCAACCACTGTGATTCAAGGTTCGGATAGTCGCCATGCCCATAGCGAACGCAAAGGTCTATCTGACTGTCTTGAAATGACACCAACTCGTTGGTTGGTTCCATCAGTAACGATATATCCGGATGACGCTGCCGAAAAGCGGTGATTCTTGGTACTAACCAATGGTGTGCAAAAGAAGGCAGCGTAGAGATGGAGAGGTGATTCGGGTTGGGATCTTGGTTAATCAATCGCACACCTTGCTGAAGGTGGTTGAATCCTCGCTCAGTTTGGGCAAACAGTAAATCGCCTTCTGCGGTAAGGAGTATCTTTCTATGTTGGCGGACAAATAAGTCGGTACCAAGAAACTCTTCCAACTGACGTATCTGCTGACTAATCGCGGCTGGTGTGACAAATAAGTATTTGGCAGCGGCTTTAAAACTGCCTTCCTTTGCCGCGATGTAGAAGTAGTACAGCCCTTGTAACGGAGGCATACGTTCTTTCACATTAGTTTTCCTTAACTCAGTGTCAGATTCTATCGTTTGAGAATAGCAGGGTAGTCACTGATTATTAAGTGGTCAATGTGAATGAATCGAGGAGGATATATGAACAATGCAACGCAAACCTGTGGCCAGTTAGCGTCGAAGCCACGCAAGAGTTTAGTTCAGTATATCTTTTCCAAGTTAGCCGTATGGAGAAAGAACTATCGTACACGCCGTCATTTGTCTGAGTTACCTCGCCACCTTTTGGATGATATCGGTTACAACGAAACCGAAGTCCAAAAGGAGATTCAGAAACCGTTTTGGCGAGATTGAACTTTAGCTAAAGAAAAAGCCAGCGAATAATCTAACGCTGGCTTTGTCTTCGATAGTGTCACCTTTAAGGCATGGCTTTTACTTCAACCGTTATCGTATCTTGGTATTTACCGGCTCGGGCAAAGTCGATATTGCCTAATGTCACTTCAAGTGGCACTCCCCAGCGTTTGGTATTCTCATTATTAGAGAAGGTATAAACCGATTGCTGGTTTACTAGAGCGTTGTTGAATCGCAACGTGTATGGGATGGTAATGTTAGGCTCTGACTTCTGCTTCAGTTCACCATATTTTTGTTTTACTACAAGTCTGACATTTGAGTTTGAAAGAAGATCGAAATCAGAGCGATAGGTTCGGTTAGATTCCAAATCACCAAGCTGAAAACGATAACCTGAGTTGCCAGAACGCTGTAGATTTGGCGCGTTTGGTACAGAGTTGAAAGCCACAAACGCTGGCACTTTGAGTTTCACTTTCGCATTTTTTGTCTCTTGTTTTCTGTCTAAAGAAATAGATGCTTCCAGAAGTCCGTTGTAGTTGCCAGATGCAGCTACTTTAGCCTCTGGAACCTTTATCCAGAACTTGGTTCTTTGGCTATTATCCAAGGGAAGTTGAAACCCTTTATTTGGAAAGTGACTCAATTGCCGAAAGTTTTTGTCCAGAATGGTCAGAGGCAAATTCGTACCAATGGAGCTTAAATAGCTCGATTGCTTGTTGTTGACCGAGACCATTGCCATCGGAAATCGACAGCTCTGAATGTCGCGTGATAACTCCAGATAAACCGGAATGTAAGCGCCTAAGTCACGTTTAAATTCAACGTTACTTCGGTCAACGTTTAGTGTCCATTTGCCACTGCATTCGGCCCAAACTGGTTGAGATAACATGGCTAAACCGAACACTGAGAGTTTGAATAAGTGTTTCATGGTTTATCCCTCTTTAAGAAGTAAAGTGGGTAGATAAATCAGATTTTCATTGGTTTCTGGGACGTTCAATTTGGCTGGGCTAAAGCCATCAATCATGATGGTATAGCTGCCTGGTGCAACGCCCTCCACAACAAATCTACCTGATCGGTTAGTGAAAAAGTCATACGTTTTTTGTTGTCCAACTAACTGACCTTGGAAAAGTTTTAATGGTTTTTTAGGTCCGAGTTCAATTGTGCCAATAATGGTTTTCGACGCTGCTGAACCTATTTTAATTAGGTGACCAGTTTGTGACCCTGGCGTGATGTTGTACTCGTGGTCGCCAAAGTCATAGCCGACAGGAGCATCCGGTACGTTGATGTAAATGCTGGATAACTGATGCCCACCCGATAATTGAACGGCATTATTAATTGTAGAAGTTGAGATTGCTTCTGCAGGATCATCAGCGACCGCATTTATTTCTACGTCTGCATCTAACGAGTCATGAACCGCGACGATGGCCACTGGACCATTGATCGGACGTGACCAAGCTAAGTTACCATCAGCTAAGGTCAGTGCTGTACTGGCTCGTAAAGACGCCGTTTGATAGCTGTCCGCACTATCAAATTCTAGATGTGAGACTTTGGCATCGGTGATAAAGCGGTTAGCAACATAATTGCCCTCGACCGAATACGTTTGAGAGTCCGCATCGCCTTCTGCTGTAAGCGCATAACCATAACTGCCAGTGTAATCGTCGGATGGACGTTGGAATTGAGCTCGGTAGGTATCGGGCTCGTTTGAGTAGGAGACGTTCGCATTGTACTCGCCATCGATAGAATTCCAGTCCCAATCAGCAGAGAAGATGAAGCGAGTTTCATCAATGTTGTCATTGGGGTTTTCTTCTTTTTCTACACCAGCAGAGAGCGAGAGACTGAAAATCTGCCAAGCAATCTCGGAAGAAGCCAACCATTCAACCTCTTCTTCTTCAAAGTCACGATAATCTCCGCTCAATATTAGATTGAGATCATCCGTAATCGTGAACACATAATTTGAAAAAACGCGTAACCCTGTGCTTGGATCTGCAATCTGCCAAGGTAAGGCAAAATACTTATCTTGGTACTCAACACCAAGGCGGAAGTTAGGTGAGCCATAACTGTCCGTTCCCCATAATTGATGGGAATAATCCAAGCTGTAGATACTGCCTGTTTCGTCATTAGGATTGTTGTTTTGTGCAGAAGCTCGAACGCCTAAATTCCCCCAATCCGAGCCGATAGTCGCGATCACTCCGAGTTGTTGTCCCTCAGGATGATAAAGGCCATTTACACCAAGTGTTAACGTATCGCTGATACCATAGTCATAGTATCCAGATGTGATCCACTGCTCGTCATCGTATTTAAAGTTGTTGTCATCAATTGTCGACGCCAATCCTGAGTAAAAACCAAAGTCAGAAATGCCTTCACGCAGTAAACGGGAATTAAAAAATTGACTGTAAACGATGGTATCCGTTCTGCCTGATTGATAGCTAATGTCTAAGCGGACGTCATTCGTACCGGAAACGAGAGGCAAATCATCAAGTGTGTATCGACCTGGCGGCAATCTGATTTCAGTGAGAAAAATATCATTGATATAGATTTCGACATCGGCACTCTCATTTAGCACCAAAGGCTGTGTGCCACCATTTTGGATGTTTCGAGTTGGTTGCAAGTCTTGATACAAACGTTCAAATGCGACCCCGCCCATAGGGGTACTAGGAAGGTGCCCTGCGCTTGTTTGGGTGACATCACCAAAGGTTAGTCGCCAAGGAGTGCTAGGTTCATCAAAGAAAAGGCGAGCCTCACCGCGATACACATCAGAGTCAACATCGTTGCCGCCAGTGACAAAACCAGAGACATCGATGTTTGCGCCTCGAACGCCACCAATATTGGCTCGAACTAACCATTCTCCAAGCCAAGTTTGCGTATCTTCGGCGTTAGAATCGCTGAATAACGTGTAATCTGTGCTGGCGTTCAGTGTATTTTGCATTGTCCAGAAGGCACTTTCCGAATACTGGGCGGGCTCATATTTGCTGCCAAAAGACAGCAAAAACTCTGCCGCCGCAGATTCATCAATGACCAAGTTAATGCTTTGTTCGGAAGAGTCGAAAGTGGCATTGATGCCCATACGATCCAATTGCTCAACCGTAATGTACTCTCCAGAGAAGTCTCGTAGTGCGGTAAGTGTCTCACCATTTATCAGCTTCTCTACTGATTGAGCGAGTTGCTCTACGTTGATTGAGCCTACGGTCATGCCATCAGAATAGGCGTCTACTTCGCCGATAGTATTCTCACCCCAAGTAACGGGAAATGGGAACAACCAACTCTGTGCAATCGCCGTTTGCATGGCTGTGACTAAGGTGAGGCATAGAATGAGATTTTTCATAAAAACCTCATTAGTCTATTGTTTTAACAGAAACTTTTTTTGGTTGCCCTAAATCACTTGGCAAAGTGTATTTCACTGTCGTGCCTGGCATTAGGTAAGCGCTTGTTTTTTTGCTTAACACTTCCCAATCGACGGTTTTGTTTGCTTTGCCACCAGAGAAGTTAAATTCCATACCGTTCATGTTTAGTACACGTTTACCGTCGTTTCTGATCGAAACCTGATTGTTTTGGATGGTAGCGGTTGGAATCGACTTGCTAGATGCCGGAGAAACAAAGGCTAGGGTGGCAAACTCTAACAGCATAGAAATTGAACTGTCATCGTCATTTTCTTCGACTTGGTTTTCTAATTCGATTTGGGTAAAGACGATGCGGTAGGTGACAGTTTGTTTAATCGGACCTTTCGGCATGTGGCGAACACGGAAAGTTTGAGACTTTTGCCCTGCAATTTTGGCTTGAGGAGGAAGAATAAGAAATTCATCCTCAGATGGAGTCAATACCTCTTCGCCTGTAGAGAAATCAGCTTGGTAGACATTTACTTCTAGAAGAATTGGTTCTTCTTCTACATTGGTCACTTTGTACAAACCTTGTGAGTTCCGACCAACATCATCGAGTTCGAGATAGATCGGGCTCACTTCATATGCGAAAAGTAGAGAACTGAACAGTAAAGAAAATAGAAGAGTGGTGATCCTAGCCATAGATATTTCTCCCTAAAACAAACTTGGCTCGATAACCGAGCCAAGTTTTAATTGTCTATAAAGACATTGTCCATAAAGTGTCGTTCGGCTATGGCATTACTGGACCTGACGCAGCAAGGCTCACTTTGATACGACCTTTATATTTACCTGCTCGTGCAAAGCCTGAGTCTTCAGGTTTCACATAAATTGGATGTTTGTTGATTTTGTTCACCAAATGCTCGCCCACTGATGGGATTGGCGATGCCATTTGTTCCATACCATGGTGGTTTTTGGTGTTCGCAACCGTTTCTGAACCAATTTTTACTTTGTAGTTAATTTTCTCACCCATGTTGTGCTTGGTTACGCCGCGTAATTTGTAAGCGGTTACTGAGAAGTCCAGATCAGTACCGTAGTTACACCAAGCTCGTAGGTTACCTACTAGCACTTTCTTGTTATTGAAACCGTTGTCCCACGAATCAGAATGCACTTTGTTTGCTTTACGCAGAACGTTGTTCTTAACATCTTTCTTACCAATTCGTAGTAGACAGCGTTTTGGCACTCGACCTTCAATTCGAATGGTTTTTTGGTCAGTTTTACTCAGCGTTGTAAAGTCCACTGGGTTGTTAAACTGAACCGCAGAAGCGCCAAAAGAAAGTGAAGCGGCTGCTGCAGCTACTGCTGAAGCTAGAAGTAACTTTTTCATAACTCAATCCCTCGTTAGTAATGAATGCATATCGTTGCATCGCTCTACTAGCTTATGAGGGGAGGAGTCTCTCAACCTCACCGACAAAGGTGAGATGATGTTATTAGTTAGGGTGAAAAAGGGGTGAACTTGGTTCAACTCAATTTGATTTCACCCTGACTAATGTTGAATTAATCAATAATCCTTTTTAATTTCTTATAGTTAGCTTAGAACTGTTCTTTTGCCATTGCCATTAACTCGTAGCGAGAATGTACATCCAATTTATGCAATACGTTGGACGCATGCGTCTTGACGGTATTCACGCTCACATTTGAGTGCCGAGCTATCTGCGTATTGGAGAGGCCTTGGAGCATGAGTTTGCACACTTCACTCTCTCTTTTAGTGAGTAAGAATTTAGAGCTGAGCTCTTCAGCTGCGACGACTGGGTTTTCTGTGCCCTGCTGATAGTGATGAATGGCTTTATTTAAGATGTGACGTGGGAACCAAACATCACCATTCGCAACCGCGGAGACGGCTTTAGGTAAGAGTTCTAGCCCATGACAGATTTGGCCAGAGTAGCCTTTCTCAAGCCATTCTAGTGATGTTTGTGAACTAACGTTGACTGCTATCCATTTCTCATCTCTTTCATTCGGGGCGATACCGTAGCGTTTTGGACAAGGCATGGTCTGTACGTCGAATAAGACAATGGTGTTGATGGTGTCTTCATCTATTTGGGTGAAGCGATCGCTATTGACGAAATTGACATATGGAAAAGAAACTTTGATCAAGTCGCGAATCACCCTTGAGTATGAATTATCACGACTCAATAGGTGGACAACAAAATGCTGAGTACTGAATTCCATGGCAAATATTCCCTTAGGTCTAGATTTTAAAATTGTTATTAACCTAGTTCTCAACGCGTTGATGTATAAAGTATTTATTGAATAGACTGCAGTGCACGATTCATTTGTATTCATAATTTGTTGAGCATGAATGCGCTCATAAATCATGTGCACTTGTATTAGAAAAGATTAGTACCATATGACTAGAATACAAATGTCGAGAAGACAATCGGTTAGGGAAATTTGCAGAAATTCTTGAAAAAGATAAGTATGAAAAGGTATGAGACAAGTCACCCCAGAAGAACTGAAAAGTCAGTCTCTGGGGTGAAGTTAGGGTGAACTGGCATCAAACTGAGGAGTTACAAGTCTTCCTCCCACACCACTAAATCGCCTTTTGGCCAGTTGTGGCCGATCTCGTGGTATTTCTGCTCAAGCACATGACGCTTAATCTTCAAGGTTGGAGTTAACACGCCATTCTCGATGCTCCATGGGTCTTTGATCATCAATACCCCTTTGATCTGTTCGTGTGATTCTAGCTCTTGGTTCATCCGAGCGATCACTTTACGTGTGGTTCTTGCGTAACGCTCTTTGTCGAAGTTCGGGAAGTCATGTGGCACAACCAATAAGATTGGACCTGGTAGACCTAAACCGATCAAACACATCATCTCTACGCGACTGTATTCGAACAGTTTCTTTTCGATAGGCACAGGAGCGACGAACTTACCTTTCGATGTTTTGAAGGTGTCTTTCTTACGACCTTGAATGGTGAGGTAACCGTCGGCATCGATCGAGCCGATATCACCAGTATGCAGCCACCCATCCGCGTCAAACGACTCTTGGGTAGCAATGTCATTCTTGTAGTAGCCAGAGAACAAGCCTCCACCACGCACCATGATCTCATCATCGTCAGCGATTTTAAGTTCAATGCCAGGGCCTGCATTACCGACCGAGCCAATCTTATCTGCGCGGAACGGATAGTTCAGTGTGCTATAGGCGAAGGACTCTGTCATGCCCCATGCTTCGGTGATGTTCAAGCCAACGCTTCGATACCACTCCAACAATGCAGGTGAGACAGGTGCAGAGCCACAACCAAGGACTCGTGCTTGATCTAAGCCAAGGCCATCGGCAAGCTTTTTCTTGATCAAAGAATTGACGAAAGGAATCTTCAACAGAATGTTGAGCTTTTTCTGAGGAAGTTTGTCTTGGATACGTTGTTGGAACAACGTCCACAAGCGAGGTACAGAGATAAACAACGTCGGACGATGCATCTTCACATCTTCGATGAAGGTATCGAGCGATTCTGGGAACGCCGTCGTCACGCCACCCATGATGGATGAGCCGAAGATGTAGACACGCTCGGTGATGTGCGCAAGTGGTAAGTATGAGAACAATCGGTCGTTTTCTTGAATGCCGATATGGTTGATGAGTTGTTGAACTGACCAACTGAACGCACCATAGGTGAGCATCGCGCCTTTAGGTAGGCCGGACGTACCTGATGTGTAAACCAGAGACATCAGTTTGTCGTCGTAATGCTGTGGGCGTTCTTCACTCGGCTTAGCGTTAGCGATCAGCTCTTTAAACTGATGCTGGCAGTTTGGCGCGGTATCGTAAGGCAGTGCGATGCTAATGATATCTGGCATCGCGTCTATCACTTGTTGCGTTGCTGCAGGATCATCAAGCTTACCGCCGATTAGTGCTTTACTCTCACTGTGGGTGAGGCAGTACTCAATGGTATCGGCACCCGCTGTCGGGAAAATAGGCACACTAACGTAATCGCCAAGCATCATGGCTAAATCACAGATGAACCATTCTGCACAGTTTTTCGAGACTAAAGCCACTTTATCGCCCGGCTGTACACCGAGGTTACGTAAAGCGCTGACAAGCCTTAACGCTTGATCGGCAACTTCCGAATAAGTGAACTCAACGAACTGTCGGTTGATGATTTGTTTTAAGTAGACTTCATCTGGGCGTTCCGCTGCCCATTTGAGAATCATTTCATTTGGTGGTGGGAGAGCGCAAGTCTGCTCACTTAACTCGTTAGGCTGAATCATTCTCTAACTCCATGTTAATCGCAGGGTTTGTTGTTGTTAATGTAATGTTAACAATAGCATGGGTGAGGTTGTTTGGGGAAAGAAAAAGTAACAACTTGTTGTTAGGGATCACAGCTTATGACTTCAATGGGCTAAAGTACGGTTTAATTGATTATCAAAGTGTATCAATCACTCGCTTTTGATAGTGATGATAGAGACGCATGACTTTTTCTACGTATTTTCGAGTCTCTTCAATAGGCAGAGTTTGGGTGAGTCGAAAGTAAAGTTCGTCTTCTGTGAGTCGATTCATCTCTGAAGAAAATTGAGGCAGTGACTGAGTGTAAGATAGATAACGCATTAGGTTCGACAACCCACAGTTGTAAGCCGCAATGGCCAAAAGCATTTTGTTTTGTTCGGATCGCACCGAGTGTAAGTAATCGGTTTTGAGAATATGTAAGTAAGCCGCCCCTGTATCTATATTAAAGTTCGGCTCGAACAACTCATCACGTGAAATTTTTCTTCCGAAGTACAGCTTTTGAGAGACTTCCAACGCGCCGCCGTTTTGCATGACCTGCATTAAGCCAATGGCATCTTTGTGTGAGACTGCATTGGGGTTAAAGGCGCTTTCAGTATGAATAATGGCCAGCAGCAAGGCGGTTTCTATTTTCCATTGCGTAGCAGCTTCAGAAATCATGGGTAAATATTGTAAGGCGGCAGGAGAGGTGGGTTTGGTCACCTTATTGTAAGCTTTGGCTTTTGTCGGCTCGGTTGTGCCTCTTAGCTCCACCACTTGCGTTCCTGAATGTTGGGATGCGCTTGGCAATGTTTTCAGTTTGAGCTTTTTCTCTTGGAGAGAGTGACGGTTTTGCTGGTTGAGTGTTTGTTGATCGACCTTGGTCATTTTTGCATTGGCTTGAGGGTACACAGCCAGAGTCATCGAAGTCAGAATCCAGATGAGACCTTTCTGAGCAAGCGCGCGTTTGATTCGTTTGAAAGCCGCAGCCATAACCACTCCAGTGACTAAAAATGCTTGTGCCCTTTTCTCAGTTTATCGTGTAGCCACTGGTGATACTTACTGTAATCGGAATGAATGGGCCAGATCAAAGAGGCGTACAACTGCTTGCCAAACAAGGCAGTCTCACTTGGTGCTTTGGCCAATACATCACGATGCATGGAGTTATCAATCGTATGTTGTGGTAGGAACGCCATGCCTTTCTTCGCAATGCATAACTCCATGATGGTACTGATATCATCGAGTATCCACATATTATTTTTGGCGACATTAGACAAGTCGATCAAATCCTCACACCCGTCTAATAAGAGTAGGCGAGACTCGGTGGGTTTTCCTTGTTGAATAAGGTCATGATGTACCACCCAATTACAGTTGACGGTAAAAAGCTCATCAATATTAAAGTCGAGTTTCGTACGGTGGTAAGGATTACAGATGGCAATGTCGATTTGGTTGTTATTGATGTATTGGCCAAGGATTTGACTAGGTTTGGTGACGACAGTTAATTCTATTTCTGGAAAAGCTTCTGAGAACTCAATGAGGGCACTTTTGACTTCGTTGTTAAACACCAGAGAATCAATGCCAACTCGCATATGGTACAGATCCGTTCTCAAAAGGGATTCGGCGATTTGGCTCAGCTCGTTGTATTTGTTGATGATGGGCGTCGCCAGTTGATAAATCTTCTTTCCCCGTTCTGTTGGTTCGACTTGCTTATTGCTCCTGTCGATAAGTAAGTAACCTAACTCCTCTTCTAAGCTCTTCACCGCACCGCTCACCGTAGACTGAGACTTACCTAATTTTCTTGCTCCACTACTAAAAGAACCATGAGTGATCACGGCATGAAAAGAGATGAGATTGTCGAAGGGAAGTTTCATCGCGGTGCTTCCTCTGGTCTCTAGTCCATAAGTTTTAGCTTAATGGGTATGAAGAAGGTTGAATTAATAATCCAGTTAAATGTGATCTTTATCACACTTTAAATTTACGGTACAAAATCTTATTTTTACCACTAAAAGAAGAAGGGGGAGCGCTAATTGGCTGAACTGTAGATATAAATAATTTTTGCTACCCATTAAGGATAATCCCTAAGTGAAACGGCACGCTTGGCAGAATCGGTCTCACCGATATTGTTCATTTTTGAGACAGTGATCCGGTGTCTACGATAAAAGGGCTAAGCAATTAGCACTATCAACAAGGGACAAGGGATTAAATTATGTTGACTAAAGTTTATGTATCTATCGTGACTCGCCTACATGAGCTAAAAGGCGATGAAAGAGGCGTTACCGCTATTGAATATGGTTTGATTGCTATCGCGATGGCAGTGCTTTTGATTGCTGCGTTCGATGGTACTGGTGGTGATATCGTGCAACGTTTACGTCAAGCATTTGATGATATCGCATCAGAAATCAACACATTCAGAAATCAGCTCTAGTTTAATTTTTGTTCCTTTATTTTTGAGGAATCAATTTAGATTAAATTAGACCTTTATGTCTGTGTCAGGGCTCGCCTTAATTGCTTTATTTGGATCAAGCGTTGTCGTTTCTATTTCCGATATCCGAAAGCGGATAATAAGAAACTGGCATGTGCTTATCATCGCGTTTTTGTCTGCAATTCTTGGGTGGGAATATCTGACACAGGCAAACTTTCTCTACCTCATCGCCCTATGGGTCATACTGTTTTTAGTTTATTTCTCACGAGCGATAGGTGGCGGAGACGTAAAGTTAATCGCTGCTTTTTCACTTGCTTTGCCTCCATCTGACTATCTATTTGCTGTCGTACTTACAGTGGCATTTGGCGGGCTCTTATCCATTTTTTACCTAGTGAAAGACAGGCTCATTTTACGAATCGATAAAGAGAAGGAGAGGGGGGTACCCTACGGTTTAGCTATCTGCGTAGGATTTTGCTTCACCGCTTTCTCGAATATAGCTTAAGGGGGCAAGCTATGAGATATCGATTAGCCATGATCGTAGCTATATTTGCGTTGTTGGTTGGTGGGTTTGGTATTTATAACAACGCATTAAATCAGAATAAATCAGGGCAATCAGTTGTATCGCAACAAAAGGAATCTTCTCCGACACGAGAGGATGTTGTGTACGTTACAACATGGCGAGCGAATGGGGATCTTGCTCGCGGAGAGCCTATCTCGGTTGAGAGTGTCAAACGAGAACAACTTCCCATCAATATCGCTTTGGATGAAGGAATTAGTACCGACATTCAACTCGATTTCTCTCCATCTACCTTACTTAATACCAACATTGAGAAAGGACAGTTGGTGCTGCCAGAGCATCAAACATCAGAAAGTGATCCTGGGTACATTGACCTCCTCATCACAGAAGGAATGGAGCCTTATCCAATGTTGGTCAGTAGTGCCAATTTAGTGAAAGGTTATATCCGACCAGGAACGGTCGTGGATGTGTTGGCAATCAGTTCTCCCAATGAAAACCTCTCTTCAGAAAGGACGGGGAGCATTGAGTTCAATGGCTTAAAAGCGAACCTGCTTTTGCAAAACGTTAAGGTACTAAGTGTTAGTGATTTAGTAACAGAAGAGGATGCTAAGTTACAAGCTCGTTCTTCTACCGATGACGAACAGCATGTTCTAGTTGTTGTTGAGGTTGATCCTGCCGATATTGCGAGAATCTCCATTGCACAAAAAACCATGCATTTGGAAGTCTATCGCAGCCATAAATATGACAAGCCCATTTACGCTGAAGTTAGAAATGTTATCGACAATTATACGGGCGTATCTGAGCTAAGAGGTTCTTCTCGACAATCAAAACAGGGAGAAGAGCTGTGAAACATTATTTGTTTATTCAACGTTACTTAGGGACTTTATGGGGCGTACTGCTTCTAACAGTTGCAGGCTATTCATTTGCAGGAGACCGCTATATTACTGTCAATGATGGCCAACATATCGAAGTCAAAGAGCCTATTACCACTGTGTTTGTAAGCGACCCTGAGGTTGTCGATTACAACGTAATAAATGAAAACACGGTTGTGGTTTTTGCTAAAGGTGTGGGTCAAGCACGGTTCATCATCTATGGCGAATCGAAAAAAGTTTTACTTTCTGATCGCGTTATTGTCGATATCGATCTCTCTCTCGTTCGAAGACAACTCAAGCTTTTCTATCCTGAATTAAATATCAAAGTTGAATCTGTTGGGGAGCAAGTCGCGGTGAGCGGTGTGGTTGATTCAGAGGAACAGAGAGACGAGATTTATCGTTTGGTTGCGACGCTGTTAGGGCGTGACAAAATCGAAAAGTGGGATGAGCCACAAGTGCTCACTTTCACTAACGAAGCATATGATATTGACGAACCACAAAGCATGATCTTCCACCGCAATATGACGTGGGAAGGAATTATCGAAATGCTGGAGGTGGCGACCGTTCAGCAAGTCAACGTGAAAATCTCTGTCGCTCAAGTGACAGAAACCTTTGCTCAAACTGTGGGTGTTGATTGGTCCAGTGTCGGTGCTGACGTTGGTGAGTTTTTGTTCCAGCAATTTGATGCCGCAGATCTGACAACCTTAATCACCGCTTTGGGCAATGAAAATGTAGCCCAAGTGCTTGCCGAGCCAAACCTTACCGTTATTTCTGGTGAGTCTGCTAGCTTCTTGGTTGGTGGTGAAGTCCCTGTGATTGTTACCACCAACAATAACGTCAACATTACCTTTCGAGAGTTTGGTATCAAACTCGATCTAACCGCCAAAGTACTGCATGAAGAGAAAATACGCATGCAACTCATGCCTGAAGTGAGTGAGGTTGAACGGTATATCCGAGCGGCTGGTATTGAAGTACCTCAATTTGCAACAAGACGAGCATTGACCACTATCGAGCTAGGTGATGGGGATAGCTTTGTGCTTGGTGGTTTGATGAGTAGTTCTGATCTTGAGGAACTACAAAAAATTCCGTTGCTTGGCGATATACCAGTGCTTGGTGCCGCTTTCCGAAAATCATCAACTGACCGACGAAGAACGGAACTTATTATCGTAGCAACCGTGAATTTGGTGAAACCAATGAAGCGAAAAGACATTCAACTGCCTTACATGAATAAGACTTCTACTCTACGCCGTTGGCTGAAAATTTCGGAAGGAGAGGATGCCAATAGTGGGAATGATCCAACCATTAAGTTGCTATCACAAGGAGGGTTTATTCAATGAGTAAGCTATTAGTGATGCTCTTTTTGAGCGCGTTATTAACGGGATGTGCAGAACGTTTTCTTAATGGTAAAGGGGCTGAAATGCTTGTCTACCCGGAAACGCACGTCTATGAATTTACGGTTAAAACAAGCCAGCAGAGCGAAGAGAAACTTAACCAACTGTTTGATGCGGTAGAAGAGATTGATTCTGGAGCCTCTTACACCATTGAATACCGCAACGCTAAGTCGAAAAAGGTGCTTGATAGGGTATTAGCAAAAAGGCCGACATTACCATTAAGCGCAGAGCATTTCTCACTCAACAAAAGCTCTGCGATCGGCAGTGATATTAAAATGACCATTACTTATCACGACTTAGTCACTCAGACATGTCTTCCTTCTCAAATCGAGCAAGAAAACATGAGTCGTAACTGTTTCTCAGAAGTCGCGAGAAGTAAGCAAATCGCTCACAAAGAAAGAATCGTGGAGGGTTTGTAAATGTTTGACTTAGGAAAATCGCTCAAAGCGAACAAACCAAACCTTATTGATACTACCGATGGCCCAACGGGATGTGCATTGCTTTATCAATCCGAAGACTGCGCCTCTTTGGTCAGGGAAATGTTCCAGTTTGAAGGCTGGAATGAGCCAAAATGTATCAAGCAGTCTGCCGTATCATCGACTTTCTATTCCGAGCAAAGCGGCAATATTGTGATTTTAGAGCTCAACCAGTCAACCGATATCGTTGCTGATGCACAAGAATTTGCCAGTCACTTACCAACGCACAAAGGCATCATTGTCATTGGACAAGAAGATTCCATCTCCACCTTAAGAAAGCTCAAGGATATGGGGTTTTACTATCTCTTCTGGCCAATTAACAAACACGAGTTTGCTGATTTTGTGATGAATGTGCATCGTAATTTGCAAACCTACTCTGGTGTGAGCAAGCAGCGTAAAGCCAAGAGAGTCGCGGTGGTTGGCAGTAAAGGTGGGATTGGTACTTCACTGATCTCTACCGAGCTGAGCTCAAAACTTTCATCACAAGAGATCGATACGATCTTGGTCGATCATCAATACAACGATAGCAACATTGACGTCTTACTCGCACTGGAAGAGTTTCGTTCCAGAGCGATTGATGAATACTCCGTACCCATCCATGAGCTAGATACAGATGGCGCGATCAGCTATCTCACCAAGATCAGAAAAAACCTTCGTCTACTGGCTCTTAGAGGGGATCGAAGTCAAGAGGACATCCTCAGTTATAACCTCACGCTCTGCGAGTTGCTGAGCCGCAATACGAACTTCATCGTCGAAGACTTTTCAGGCAGCGTTGATTTCAAAGTTGACCCTCATATGTTGATTGAAAACTTTGATGTCGTCGTGGTGGTGTTTGAGCCATCAGTGTCCTCTGTACGAAATGCGAAAGCGTTTATCACACAACTAGAGAACAAGCAGATCTCCATGAGTAAGCGTGTTCGTATGATTACGCTGGCTAATCATCACCGACCAGAGAGTACCTTTGTTATTGATCAGGGAGACTTACAGAAATACTTGGGCTCGGAGGTGAATCTAAACATGCCTTATTGCCGATCTCTATCGCATTTGATTATCGAAGGAAAACGAGCTCACAAGCATGACAAAAATGTAAACACCACGATTGAAGAATTGACTCGCTTGATAAACGGACAGACTACCAATCGTTCGACTAGTTGGTTTGCAAGGATGGGGGCAGGATGAGTTCTAATAAAGATTTATACATCACATTCCGAACCCAGATCTTCGAAGCCTTGGATGTTGAGGCTATCCAAAGTTTGAGTCGTCAGGATCTAGAGGGGCAGATTCGTAATGCTGTTGATGTGTTAGCCAGCAATTTTGAGCGTCCTATTACCTCTATGATGAAATCGAGCTTAGTAAAAAGCATGCTCGATGAGTTGTTTGGATTAGGGCCGATTCAGTCATTGGTCGATGACCAAGCCATCACAGATATTATGGTGAACGGTGCCAATAATGTATTTTTTGAGAAGCACGGTAAGCTCGAAAAATCTGAAATCACGTTTGTCGATGAGGCTCAAGTTCTCAGCATTGCTAAGCAAATCGCAGCAAGAATTGGACGTCGTGTTGATGAGTTGTCACCAACGGTTGATGCCCGTTTGCAAGATGGTAGTCGTGTAAACATCGTTATTCCTCCTATCGCGTTAGATGGCACTTCAATTTCTATTCGTAAATTCCGTGAGCAAAACATTGGCCTAGAAGAGCTGGTGGAGTTCGGTTCGATGTCTATGGATATTGGTCGAGTCCTTTCCATCGCCTCTCGCTGCAGAATGAATATCCTGATCTCTGGTGGTACGGGCTCAGGTAAAACCACCTTGCTCAATGCGCTCTCTCAATACATCAGTGATGATGAACGTATTGTGACCATTGAGGATGCTGCTGAGCTTCGTTTACAACAACCGAATATTGTCCGTCTCGAGACTCGCGCAGAAAGTGTTGAGCACACGGGTTTGGTCACTCAACGTGATTTAGTAATTAATGCCCTTCGTATGCGCCCAGATCGAATCATCCTCGGTGAGTGTCGTGGCGCCGAAGCGTTTGAGATGCTTCAGGCAATGAATACGGGTCACGAAGGGTCGATGTCGACACTTCACGCGAACTCACCCCGCGATGCTATTTCACGTGTTGAATCTATGGTGATGATGGCGAACTTAAATCAGCCGTTAGATGCGATTCGACGAGCGATTGTGAGTGCAATTGAGCTTGTTGTGCAAGTGAGTCGACTTCGTGATGGCTCGAGAAAAATAACCAGTATCTCGGAAATCGTTGGCCTTGAGGGCGATAGTGTGGTGATGGAAGAGATTTTCCGTTTTCAATATGACGAAGTGGGGTACGGGGAGAGTGTTCGAGGTAAGTTCGTTACTGAAGGGATCATGCAGCGCTCGGAGTTAGTGAAAAAAGCACACTTCTATGGCCTCTACGATGAGTTGATGCTGTCGTTTAAGGGAGTGATGGAATAATGTTGTGGTTCTCTTTGCTTCTTTTCGGTGTTGCGTTGTTACTCTTTGTTAGTGATAAGAAGAGTAAGATCAATCAGTTTTTCCCTGAAGCGGAAGTGGAAGACGAGGCTGTAAGTGCTATTCGCTTTAGTTCTTTGATTGAGCAAAAAAGATGGCAGAGATTCAAGCATACGCTTTCTCCAACACTTCAAGTTCTTGGGCCTAGAGCAAACATCATTATTGCTATTTTTATTGGCTTATCTGCCTATCTCTCTTATTACGTCGTTTTTAAATTCCTATTCTTAGGCTCCTTCACGCTGGCCGCAATCATGTTTGTTTTGCTGCTATTTTGGGGCTATTTGATGCTGAAAAATCGTCGTAGAAAGAACTTCGAGCGAACTTTCCCTGATGCGTTGAACATTTTGATGAGTGCGGTTACTGCGGGTGAAAGTCTCATGCAGGCATTCAGCTTTGTTGGTGACAATATGGATGGAGAAGTTGGACGTGAGTTCAGGGAGATGGGTGAACGTTTGAAGCTGGGTGAAAATGCAGAGCAGGTTCTACTTCGTTCTTGTAAAGCTTTCCCATACCCAGAGTACATATTTTTTACTGTGACCATTCGAGCTAACTTAAATCGTGGTGGCCAATTAAAAGGCGTGTTAGCAAGACTCATTCGAATTCTTGTGGATGCAAGGACAATGGAAACGAAGAAAATGGCGATGACCGCGGAAGCGCGGATTTCAGCCAAAGTCGTTGCCGCAATCCCGCTTACTTTTGCGGTGATATTGAGCCAAGTGTCACCAGCCAATATCGACTACATCCTGCATGACCCTGAAGGTAATCTCATTCTTTACTACGTCGTCGGCAGTGAAGTGCTTGGTTTGTTGATCATTTGGCTATTGGTGAAGGGGGTGAAGTGATGACCTTTATGACCAGTATCGGCCTCATTTTTGTAGCACTCGTATTTCTCGTAGGGGAAATGTATCGCGACCACAAGAAAAACAAACGTCTTGACCGTTTTCTGATCGACAAAGAAGAGCGAAAAGTAAAAACCAAGTTCAATTCTTTCTTGGTTAAGTTTGGTAAAGAGCACCGCAAAGACTTAGAGCAAAAATTACAAAATGCGGGCTATTACAACAAGGATTTTGCTAAGTATTACTTCCCAATGAAGATCGCCATTATCGCCGTTGCTTTCTTCCTTATCATGTTAATGGATACGACTCAGGGCAATAAAGTTGCATATTTTGTGCTGGCTGTTGTGGGCGCGATTATTGTGCCTGATGCGGTGTTGGCTCTTCGTAAGAAATGGGTGGTGAGAAAGATTTCACGCAACCTACCATACCTTCTCGACATGATGTCCGTATGCGTTCAAACCGGTATGACGATTGAAGCATCCTTTGCCTATTTGGCAAAAGAGTTGCAAACGTTCGATGCAGATTTGTGTTACCAGATTAAAAAAACCTCTGAATCAGGGAAAGTTCATGGGATAGAAAAAGCACTTCATGACTTATCAGAGCGGCTTCCTGCGCCTGAAGTATCAAGCTTTGTCCTGACGATCATTCAGAACATCCACTATGGTACATCTGTCGCGAATATTCTCAGTGATTTAGCAGAGGATATGCGTCGCATTCAACTTCTTACTATTGAAGAGAAAATGGGAAAATTGTCCGCCAAAATGAGTGTGCCTCTCATTCTTCTCATCATGTTCCCTATCGTAATTCTTATCCTCGCACCGGGCATTATGCAGCTCGAATGGAATGTTGGAGGAAGCTAAATGAAAACAATAACTCTGGTCCTCGCGTCGTTAACTGTTGTCTTGTCCGGTTGTACTTCGAATCAAGCCAGCGAAGAAAATATGGTTGCGAATATGGAGCGTGTTGATAACCACGATGGTTTGATTGCGCACTACAAAGACAACTTAAAAGAAGCGCCTGAAAGCGAAGAGATTACACAGCAACTTGCCAAGGTGTACTTCGATAAAGGGGACTTAGAATCGGCAAAGTTTTATGCCGACCATTTGCTTGATAGCGGTGTAAGAAATTGGCAATTGCTTCAGCTCAGAGGCCAGATTCACAATAAAGAGGGCGAAGATAAATTAGCGGTGAATCGTTATCTGCGCTCCATAGAGCTTGGCAACTCTAGCGCGGACATCTACGTGATGCTCGGGGTTTCGTATTGCATGCTCGACCAATTTGAACAAGCGAAAGGAGCGTTCAACAAAGCCCGTCTTAAAGGCTACAACGATGTTGTCATTAAGAACAATTTGGCAGTGGTGGATTTAGCGCAGAGCAATTATATGGAAGTCGTGACTTTGCTAGCTCCTGTTTACAGAGAGAATCCGAGCAATGAAAAAGTCAAAGCTAATCTCGCCATCGCGCTATTTAAACTTGGGGATGTTCATCAAGCCAGAGCGGTACTTGAGGGCTCGTTTACTGATGCTCAAATGATGGAAATATCAAGGACGCTCTACCAGTAAGTAGGTAATTGATATGAAGTACGGACATTCAAAATGCCAAGGGGTGACAAGTGTAGAATTTGCGTTGGGATCGCTTGTTCTTATCATCACAACGTTGATGATATTCGAAATGGGGTTCCGCATTTATGTGACCAACATGGTTGAGTATGCACTTCGTGAAACGGTTCGAAATACCACGGTTTTCGAGGGGCAAAGCTCATACGATCAGTACAACCAAACGCTCAATACTGCGATGGAGGAGCCTGATCGACTGTGGGGTTTTTTAACGCCAGCGGAGAACTTCCAGCTCTCAGGGAAATACTACTTAACATATGCCGATCTGATCTCTGACGTGAGTTTCGATGACGACCAAATGGCACAAAGTGGGATAGGGTACGCTGTTGCAGAAATTACGCTCACGTACAACTACACGCCGGTTTTAAATCTGTTTGGTTCAGACCCAACGGCAATCACACGAAGTACCATGTTGAATTTAGAGCATGAAGGGTGGGAGGAAGAGTAATGAAAACTCCAAACTTTCGTCGCCGTCAAACAGGGGCTTTTGCTATTGAATTAGCTTTTGTACTAGTCGGGCTAATCATGATTTTCTATTTCATGACTGACCTTAGCCATAAGTTACTAGTACGTGCTGATTTGGACAGAACCAGTTTTTCACTCGCCAATATCTTAAAAGAGCGAACTCGTTATTACGATGAACGCTTTGAGTTAAATGCGAATGATGCCAGTGATATGACAACACTCGCAGCTCGATTAATGAACACGACAGCCAACAGTGTGGCGATAAAAATAGAAGCCTTACACGATCGTGCTGTTTTAAATGAGTTCACGAGTGATGAATACACTAATTTGAGTTGTAATGCGCCAAGTATCACCACCAGAAGTGATCTTGCGCCCGTCGAAAACGGCAATATTTTCTCTTTATATCAAGTCACGCTCTGTGAAGAGAATGACTCTTGGTTTGCGCAGGTTTGGGGAGACTCGAGTTCACCGACAATCACCATCACTTCCAGTTCTGTTGTGATAGGGAGGTAAGTATGAAAGGCCCTAAAACACAATATTCTAGCCCACGAAAAAACCAAGGCGTTGCAGCGATTTGGTTTGCTCTTTCTTTGATTCCTGTTGTTGGGATGACGTATTTCTCTGTCGAAGGGACGAGATATATTCAAGAAACCAGTCGACTGAGAGACTCTGCGCAAGCGGCTGCTTTGGCTGTCACAATTGATGATAAATCACACCAAGCTGACGCTTTAGCGACTCTATACGTTAACGCCTATGTTCGTGATGCTACCCATGTCGATATCACGACGGTCAGAACCTATGAAGAGCCAACAGAAGCAAACGACAATACGGAGAAAATCCAGTATTCAGTACAAGCGGTGACGACACATAATTCATGGTTTTCCAATAATTTTATTCCGTCGTTTGAATCTACTGAAAACCTAGCTGGTGAAGCTATTGCAGCAAAATATCCATTCTACTTAGGCGACAAAATCATTGATTTGGTTTTGGTAACCGATTTCTCAGGATCGATGAACAACAACTGGCAAGGACAAGTCAAAATCGATTTGTTGAAGGACGCGGTAGAGGAAATTGCTGACCGGATTTTGGTTCCTAGAGAGGGAGATACGGAAGTACTCAATCGAATAGCCGTCATTCCATTTAATCTTCGTGTACAAGAGAAGATCAACGATAACTTATACGCGACGAGTCAATTGCGATACAAAGATGATTATCAAAGTAGTGTGTCGCCCATCAAATATGAGCAGGTGAACTGGTCGTATTGGTCTCCTTATTCCGAGACTTATGTTGAAAACTGCGCGGCAGATGTGACGAACTGTCCAAACCAATTAAATTGGGAAAGCAATCACGCTAAACGTGTGTCTCACGTGGTGAATTTCAACAATAACCGCTTAGAGATTCCGGAGTACATTGGTTACACCAAGTCGGTTAATCATATGTTCGACAACAAGGTTTCTAATCCAAGTTTCAACTTCCATTTCCGTTCCAATAACAATTCTTTGTACAACGGTAGCATGACGATGACGGGGAACAACGGTTTCTTCACGATTCCTCTAACGGCTGATAAGACACAGCTTGAGAAAGTGCAAACCATGAACTCAGGTGGTAACACTGCCGCCTACCAAGGCATGCTGCGTGGCTTGCAAATCATGGAAGGTGGACGACCAAATGGCAATGATGCCGAAGAGACTCAACAGTACAACGATCGCCTCAAAATGCTGATTGTGATCAGTGATGGGATGGAGTTTCCTTATACACAAATCCTTCCGGGATTAGTCAATCAAGGTATGTGCGATAAGGCGCGTGAACACTTCCAAACTGAGAATGGCAATTTGTACATTGGCGTCATTGGGGTGAACTTCAGTGCATCTTCGCAAAGTGGTTTCCAAGATTGTGTGTTGAATCCGGATGAAGACATCATCGATGTAACAGAGACGGAAGATTTTATTAAGAAAATCGAAGAGCTAATTAAGAAAGGATCTCGTGGTAATGGTGTATCGAGACTATATGGGTGATAGATATGACCAAAGCAATACTAATAACAGGGATGCTGGTGGCAGGTTTCACGACCGTTAGTGCGAATGCCAGTGAAGTCAGTTCAAAAGTGACCGAATACTGCGGGACGTCTTATTATGAATACTCGCACTCCATTCAGGTTGGCGAGGTGACGGGGGTGGCATCGCATCGTGATGGCTATTTGCAAGTAACGGATGTGAGTAATGACCCCGCACTGAAGTGGGCGCTGATGAAGAACTCATCGTTGCTCACCAACCCGAATGATTGCCTGACGTATATCTCGAATTTGGGTATCGCGCAATTCAGTGGTGAAGTCACGGATAAGGGTAAATTGATTGCACGGGTCCACTTCGCGTTCGATCGTTTTAACCTCACACCGCTCGCGAGAGATGTCTTGAGCAGTGTTGCTCGTCAGCTTGCTCAAACGGACTATCAAGTCACCGTGGAAGGGCATACTGACTGGATAGGCACCAAAGCCTATAACCAAACCTTGGGTCATAATCGAGCCAAAAGCACTGCTCGTGAACTGCACTATTACGGGGTGAGCGAACAGAAAACCACGCTTAAATCCTTTGGGGAATCTGAACCGATAGCAACCAACAATACCTCGTCGGGTCGTTCTAAAAACCGTAGAGCAGATGTTTACATTCCAGCGGATGAACAGGAAAAACCACCAGCAACGGAATAGGTATTAACTACTGGCTCGATGGAACTAAAAACGCCCGCTTCCAATTGGAAGCGGGCGTTGTATGTTTGTCTTTGTCTTAGCGATTCGCTTACATCATGCCAGTCACAATGCCTGCCGCGACAAAGAACACAATCATCCAAAGTACCGACAAGTTAAGTTTCTTATGTAAGTAGAAGCCAGCGATCACAAGAGCGATGTCAATTGGGGCAACGACAGCGCTGCTGAATACCGGTTGGTAAAGTGCAGCTAGTAGCAAACCAACGACCGATGCGTTTACACCGTTGATCGCGCCTGACACTGCAGGTTTACCAGCCAGCGCTTGCCAGTTCTTTAGCACGCCAAGCAGCAATAAAAAGCCCGGTAAGAACACACCTAAGGTTGCGATTAGCGCGCCTAGGATAGGTGCATCAGACAGCTCGTAACCAATGTAAGTCGCGAAGGTAAACATCGGTCCCGGTACCGCCTGCGCTGCGGCGTAGCCCGTTAGGAACGCGTCTTGGCTTAGTTGATCGCCAACGATGTTTTGCAATAGCGGAAGTACCACGTGACCGCCACCGAACACTAAGCTACCCGCTTGGAAGAAGTCGCTAAACAATCCAAGCATTGGCAAGGTGTGAGCCACAAACGGCAAACCAACTAGAAGTACTGCGAACAGTGCCAATGGTGCAACGGTTGGTTTAAAAGGTTCGGCAGGCGCTGCGGATTCTTTCTTAAGATATTGAGTGCCAATCAAGCCCGCTACTACAAGCACCAGCATTTGAGTTGCGATACTCGGTGCAACCAATAGCGCAATCGCGGTTGCCACACACAAGCCGGCAGTTAGTTTGCTTTGACAGAAGTTTTTGTACATTCCCCAAGTCGCATCCGCCACCACAACGACCGCAAGCAACTTCAAGCCGTGAACAATGTTTTGGAACAGCGCCGTATCGGTGATCTGGCTGCTTACCATCGCAAGCGCCAACATGATGATCACGGAAGGCAGCGTGAAGCCAAGAAACGCCATGCATGCGCCGCCTAAGCCTCCGCGTTTATAACCCAGAGCAAAGCCAACTTGGCTAGAACCAGGGCCCGGTAAGAATTGGCTCAAAGCCACGATCTGTGCGTATTCGCTGTCATCAATCCATTTGAGCTTTTCAACGAACGTTTGGCGGAAGTAACCGATGTGCGCCGCAGGGCCACCGAAACTGATCCAACCAAGCCAAAAAAAGGTTTTAAAAATGGTAAACATGTTGAGCCTGTTAAATCTCCAATAAAACTGCATCTACTGTAAGAAATGTACTAAGATGACTCAAATTAATAGTTTTAATTTCGTCTATGAATGAAATGGGATGAGGTTTGTTCCGTGAAAGATGACATCCAGTGGCGCAATATCGACTTAAATCTGTTGGTGACGTTCTCTTATCTATATCGCTATCGCAGTGTGAGTTTGGCGGCCGAGAAGAGTTTTGTCAGTCAGTCTGCCATGAGCCATAGCTTGTCGCGTTTGCGCGTGCTGTTTGATGACCCATTGTTTGAGCGTAAAGGCCATAAGATGGACCCAACCGAGCACGCGCATCATATTGCGCCGACGGTGCATCATTTATTGGACTCGATTGCCAAAGATTTACTGACGAAGTCCGCTTTCCAACCAGAAAACTACGCCGGCGTGTGCCGCATAGGGTTAACCGACTACGCCGAGTTTATCTTCGCCCCACTGCTTTATGATGAAATCCGTAAGCGTGCGCCAGAAGCCCAAATCAGTTTTATCAACGTCAACCGCAGCAATTACGTAGCGATCACGGAGCACGATAAATTAGATGTCATCATCGGCAGTATGCCAGTGCTCGATGATAACTTTGAGAGCCAGTACCTCTACACAGAAAAGCACGTATGTCTGTGTGATAAGCGAGTGTTGAAAGGCGAAACACAATTGTCGATTCACGCTTTTGCCAATATTGAACAAGCCCTCGTGAGCCCTGATGGTAGCTTGAGTACACAAGTAGACAAAAAGCTTGCGGAACATGGCTTGAGCCGAAAAGTCACCGTTGCTTCACGTAACTTCCTTACGATTCGAAACTTGCTTAAACAGCGTGAGTTGGTTGCGATTGTGCCGGAGAAAATGGCGCAAGCGGAAGGGTTCTCGGACGATTTGGTGAGCGTCCAGCCGCCGATTGCGGTAGCGGATTTTGATATCGCCATGTTGTGGCATACCAGCCGTAACAACGAGGATAAAGGGATTTGGCTGCGTCAGCTGGTGGCAGAATTGATTACAGGGAGCAACGAAGGCTCCCTGTAATTGACGAGTGATTTCTACTCAGTGAAGAAGTCGTTGTACAGCATGTATAGGTGCGCCGCGCTCCATGAGAAGTTTGGTGCGCCTTGTTGATCGCCCGTTAGTGGGTTGTAGTTCTCACGAATCGGGCCATCTTGCACTAAGCCGTCCGCGTGCTGGAAGAAGGCCGTTGCCATTTCAATGGCGTCGTCACGATAGCCATATCTGTCCATGCCTTTCAAGCCGAAGTAGAACTGATCGACCCATACGCGTCCACGCCAGTAAATATCTGGGCCGAAGGCTGGGTTAGAGAGCGCCGCCGTACCCAGTGGCACATACGTATTGAACTCATTGCTGTCTTTCATCACTTTCACGACGGAATCGGCATGGGCTTGAGTCGCTGCACCATTAAACAGTGGCGACCAACCCTCTGGTCCCATCCCGCGCTCGACAATCGGTTTGCCTGCACAGCCATTTGCCAGTGGTTTGTCTTCGATGCGAATGTCGTAGAAGAAGCCCGTTGACTCATCGAACATACAAGTGTTGATGTAGTTCGCCAGATGCTTTGCCTTCGCTCGGAAGTCTTTTGCTTCGTCTTCTTTGCCTAGCATATCCGCCATTTCGGCTAGGTATTGGTTATCGCTGTACATGTAGCTCGCTTGGTCGACGGATTCTTGTAGCAACGAGTAACCCAATAAGGTGCCGTCTTCAGCGCGGTTCTGCGCAAATTCCACATCCCAATCGCTGCGCTTACCGCCTTTGGCAACGTAAGCATCCAGCTGCTCTTTATCGATAAAGCCAAATACCGCTGCGTCATCGCGGCCAGATTCCCAAGAAGCGGCGGTTTGTGCTGGGCTCTCGATGTAATCGTAATTACCCTCTGCCATCACTTTTGCCAGCGCTTTCTTACCCACCACCGTTTCATGCTCTTCGCCGCGAACCACCGTAAAGTACATTTCACCTTCTGGCGTGTTGTGTGCTTTGTCTACCGCAGCGCCGTATTCAGGAACGCCGTTGCCGTTGTTGTCGCGGTTACGCAGCCACCAGTTGTGGTACGCCACAAGCTTCGGATACATCTCTTCGATCCATGCCTTATCGCCGGTGGTTTTGTACACTTCCATTACCGCCCACGCAGCAAGGCTTGGTTTGGTATTACGTTCGTTCCAGTTGCCTCCGTCACCGCCACGTTCTGGGCTTAAGTTGTAAGCCAATAGATCTGGCACATAACCCTCATCCCAAGGGCGAACAGGATCGTCTGCTTGAATTTGATAAGCGAACATCGCACGAATGTTGTCTTTCGCGACATCTGGATTGAAGTGCGCCATCGCATAAGCTTGCTTCCATGTGTCCCAAGGCCAAGTTTGGTTACCAGAGAACCAACGAGCTGTCACGGACGGGGTTACCGAATCAAATTTCATCGCACCTGCGACACCGCGCCAGTTGCCGTTCAAGGTCTCCATCGATTTCACCGCCACGCGTTCTTGCTCTGGTGTCGCGTGTGGGTTGGTTAAACCTTTAGTTAGATAGCCTTCCCAACGCTGCTCAGAAGCCGAGAGGTAAGCTTCTGGGTTTGCCAAAATGTCTTGAATCTTAGCTTGTTCAGCTTGGTTTTCTTTTGCGGTTAGGACATGAGAGTAGGTGGTGTAAATCGTGGTTGAACCGTCGATTTTCGCCGTCGAAGTAAACTGATGACCATCTACTTGAGTGTCCATATCGATGGACTTATGGATTTGGTATTCGGACTCGCCAGAGGTCAGCAGATCCCACGTTGAACGCACTTTGCCAAACGTTACTTTTAAACCGTCATCCGTCGTGACGATAGTGCGGTTGTAATTTGGGTACTGCTCATCAATGGTTTTATCTGATTGGGATTTGCCTTCTTTTGCGTGGTACTTCTCAAGCAGTTGGCCATCCCATACAAGCTCAACTGGGGCGTCTGTGGTGATGTTGGTTTCCAACAGAGAAGTGCGGTCAGAAGCAAAGCGCAGCGTCATCTCCACAGTGACATCATCAGAGGTTAGCTTTTGCACCAATGCGCCCGGCAAGCTGTACGCTTCCATCTCGAAGGCGACTTTTTTGCCATCTTTGTACACGCTTAAGCGATCAAAATTATTAGCCATAAAGTTGATGTATTCTTCGGTCAGGAGCGCCGTGCCAGGAAAGCCACCCACACCTTCTGCATTGTCAGGCAATAGGTGTCCGTGCCATGCTCCCATATCGAAAAATGGATTAAAACGCTGGTGGTCATCAAAGTCGTAATCGCGCATGTATTCTGGAGAGCCAGTACGGTCAATCACATTCTTAAACTCGCTCGCTTGTAACGGTGCTTCAGAAGTTGTGACGGTATTACAGCCAGAGAGTGTCACCGCTGAACCAACGGCTAAAGCAATTAGGGTTTTACGTAAAGTCATGTTTGGTTCCTCGGTTTACCAGTAGAAATATTGCATTGCGAAAACTTGAGCATCGCCCGTCACGTTGTCATCCCCGACAGCAAAGCGACTATCAAATGCGGTTGCCCATGTGCCGTTGGCGTATTCCCACCACACGCCGGCGTTGATGTAAGAAGTGATTTCGTCTTCAGCGGAGTCTGATTCAAAGTTGGCGTAGTTGTAGGCCGCTGACAGATAGATGCCCGGAGCGGCTTCATACCATGCACTGGTCATAAAGCCTGATTCGCTGCCGTCCGAGACTTGGTTACCTTTATCGGTGTCGTGCCATACACGCGCGGCAACGTTTTTGTATTCCGCGCCAATGAGGAACAGTTCACCACCGTCGTTGTTACGCACTTCTGCGCCGCCCATAAGGGTTAAGTGCTCAGCGATGTCGTATTGGATGTAACCATTGACCATGGCGTTCTTATCGATCCATTGATCAGCAAAGCGGTCGTATTTACCAAAGTTGACCCAAGAATCATCTTCCGAGAAGTCCGACTCAGGAGCCGCTGAAATGCTGTAGCGGAATTTACCTTCAAGGTTTTGGATCTTAGCGCCCAAGAACACGTCTCGTGTATTGGAGATCACGTAGCCATATTCGACCGTCGCATCGCCCCACCATTGAACGTCATCCAGAGAAGAGTCCATACGGCCAATCATAAACTCGGTGTTGCCATCGGTGCGGTAACCGGCATAGAAACGGTTGAAGCCACCCTCGAAGCCTCCCCAACCATGGCCTGTCGCCCAAGCATTGCCATCGTCATCGGCTTGAACTGTCCAGCCTTCCATATAAGCAAGGCCAAACCAGTTACCGTATTGGACAGCGAGGCCACCCTCGATGTATGTGCCGTCTGCGTAGCGGCCTTTGTTTTCGCCTTCTAACGCGACATGGCCACCAACGCCTAATTCGCCGTAAAAGTCGAAGCTGACTTCTGCGTCGGATTTTGGAGGTTGAGTAGGGCTATGGTCAGCTTGGCTTTCAGATGCATGGACATTGACAGCGGTAAGAATCAATCCGGACAAAACAGTTTTAGTAAAACAAGTCTTCATTTTAATCACTTCTTAATTGAGTAGGATTTATGGTTTGCTGACGTGGCTGAATTTATATGGGGTGCTCTAAAGGCTTTAGGATCAGCTCGTGTGCAAACTTGGGATCAATTTTATCGATCAAATGGTATTTGATTAAATGCTCTATAGTTAAATTGTGATCGATATTTAGTAAAGTTTTACTTGTTGTTTTTATGGATTGAGAGCGCTTATATAGGAAGAGGGAATGATGGTTTTTGCTATGTAATTGCGCCCTAGAATACAGCTGAAGAGCGGTGGTTTTGCAGGGGAAGCAGGACAAAAGCAAAAAGAGCATCACGAAGATGCTCTTTGAATAAGAAGGGGATCAACGCTTATTTATGATTGTGTTACTGGCTCTTGCGCCTTTTCTTGCGTTGCTTGTTGTTTGATAGCTTGCTTCTTTTCAAAGCGAGAGATCCACCACCAAGCCAGAGCAGAGAAGACGGCAGTCATAAACACGTTGATGAAGAACGCACGTACCAAATCAACACCTGTTGGGAATGCCGATGCGGTCATGCTCACCACGAAGATGACAATCAATACCGACACCACACTCATGCCCACTTTGCGTGAACCCATACGGAAGTCGCGCGGTGTATCGTCGTGTTTTAGACGGAATACAAAGTACGCAATCATGATGAAGATTGGCGGTAGCATCGCCGTACCTGCGGTTAGGTTGATCGCTTGGTTCATCATGTCTTGCACGGATTCTGAACCAAAGCCGTTAACGATCAGCATCACCACAACGAATGCGAATTGCCACCATGCTGCACGCACTGGTACACCGTGTTCGTTTAGCTCTGTGGTTTTCTCGCCGTATACACCTTTTGGAATTTCAGAGAAGTGAATTTTTACTGGTGCTGCAGTCCACATCATCATTGAGCCAAACATCGCGATGAACAAGATGATACCAACGAAGCGACCAACCAATACTGTTGAAATGTCGAAGTATTGCGCCATACCGGTAAAGATTTCTACCATGCCGCCTGCGTATGTTAGGTCTTCACGCGGAACGAACACGTTCACCAAAAGTGAGCCAATAGCGTACATCGCACCAATCAAGACGCCCGCCATAATGATCACTTTGATGAAGGCTTTTTGGCCGCCTTTTACGTCTTTCAGATAAGCTGCTGCGGTTTCTGCACCGCCTGCTGCTTGGAAGATCCAACACATAATGCCTAGCGTCGCCCAGTTAATGGTTGGGCTCATTGCCTCTAGTGTGATTGGTTCTGCTGGCGTGTAAGTGTCGCCGCCTAATGCCATTAGTGCGCCGAGAACGTAAATACCGAATAGGGCAAACACACCGTAAGCAACCAGCTCAGAAATTTTGCCCAACCAAGATGCGCCTTTGGTTGAAATGTGGGTCGCCGCTGCGAACAGAACGATCGAAATAATCGACGTCACCATTGGTGAGAAGGTGTATTCGTAACCAAGCATCGCGTAAGACGCGTAAGCAATCACGTTTGGTAGAAGAGACACAAACCAGAATAGGTTTACGAACCAGTAAAGGAACGAACCTAGGTAAGCCGCTTTAGAACCAAGCGGTTGTTTAAGCCAGTCGTACATGCCTGACTCAGAGTTTTTGTTCGCCGAAACGAACTCTGCAATGATGAATACAAATGGAATGAAGTAAACGATCGTCGCGAAAAGGAAGATAGGGGCAGAGCTAAGACCAAGCTCAATGTTGTTGTTCACGATGTTACGGACGTTAAATACCGCCGCAAATGTCATCGACAGCAAGGCGAATTTGCCAATGGTGCCGCGCATAGATTCAGACATAGAGTCCTCCGATGAATCACGTCAATTCCCTTCGTAACTCAGTGATAGTACTATTGACCGTTTTATCATCCTTGGGCGAATATTATTCGTAATCGCATGGGATTGCTGAGGTCTACAACTGATCTGTGATCTGAATTACTTTGGGTTTATTTAATTATTTTGTTGTTAGGCCAGACGCGTTGTCTGGCCTTGCCTGTAAGCCGTTATTTATTTAGGAAATAGCCATCTTCGATGGTCACTTTGAGCACCACTTTTCTTACTCGGTTGTCACCGTGGAAGCGGTACGCTTTATCGTTATCAAAAATTGCAACTTGGCCTTCGCAAAGCTCACGAGTCTCACCTTGACCGGAGAGAAATTCGCGGTCAGTTTCATCACGGTATGCTTGCTCTAGGCGTAAATCGGATTTGTCGGCGAACTCCACTGTTTCGCGACCTTCTAGGTAGTAATGCACGTCGAAGTAGCGGCGGTTCCCTTCAAACAGGTCGGTTTGTTTTGTCCCGTCTTCAATCATGTAAACCAGAGAGTCACCAATCGAATACATCACGCCGTCTTTGATGTTGGCGATGTTCTCAATCGCTTCCACGCAGCGGTTCCATTTACGACCGTCGCGGTACACGACTTTGAATTGTTCTAAGTTGTCTAACACGATCATGGATTACGCCTCGTTTGCTGTTTGAGTATTTGGTTGAGTGAAGAACGCATTGTCGAAATCATGGTTTGCCATGGCTTGCGCACTGCAATCGCCTGCTTGAAGTGGCATCAGTGTTAGGCCATAACGGAACTCGTCCATGTACACACGGTATGAATCAAGCACTTCGCTGCCCCATGAGTTCGAGCCCAGTCCCATCACTTGATGGTCAAGGTTGAGCGTGATGTAGCCGCTCTTCTCTAGCTCAATGGTGTGTTGCGCTTCGTGCAGGTTTTGGTTGGTGTAGAACCAAGCGCTGAAGTTGATTTCTTGCTGTGGTTTCACCAACAACCCCGTGCCATGGCGATTCGTCAGTGATGCCCAACGAACGTGTTGGCGGTTGCCGTTGTTTTGTGGGAACGGGTAGTTCTCAAACATGTCGGCTACTGTGCTGTGGTAGACATCAATCAAGTTCGCTTGGCGACTGTCTTGGTAGTTTTCTTCAGGGCCACGACCGTAGTAACTCACTTGGTCAAAGCTGCCGTTGATGCCCAAATCCAAGCCAATCACAGGGATTACGTGCGGGTAATCGCCATAGCGTTCACCACTCAGTTCCACATTCAAATGACCTTGTGTGTTGATTTGGTAGCGGTAGGTACAGCGCATGCCAAAATCGAACACCGGTGGCGCAATGATGCTGGTGGTCGTAATCGAAACCGAGTCGTCCGTTGCTTCGACTTGTAGCGTGCGGAAGTGCTCCTGCATGATTTGTAAGTGCGCTGGGTGCCACAAACCTTCGTACTCTTGTTTGTGGTTATCAATCATTGGCTTGAAGAAGTTCAGTCTAGGCTCAGATTGAATCAGCTCTTCACCATTGACGCGCCAAGAGGTCAGCTTGCCGTTGACTTTAGAGAAAATTAGCGTGAAGTTGTGGCCTTCAATCACATGTTCCAAGCGGCTTTCTGAGGTGACTAACGTTTGTGCATTGTGGCTAACAAATTCGGCTTCGCTTGCTGTGTTCTCTTTCAGTTGGAATTGGTACACCGCGATGTCGTGGTTCGCTTCGCTGTACAAAGTGCGGCTGTCTTTACGCACGGTGAAGTTGATAAAGGCTTCACGCTCGTCCAGTTCTGGCAGATTAATTGTGATTTCACGCGCGCTGTTTGCAGCAAGTTCTTCGACCTTAAACTGCACGCTGCGCAGCGTTTCACCTTCCGCTCGGATATCCGCTGTGATGGTGTAATCATCAAGGTTGGTAAACCACAATTTGTTCTCTACGGTGAAGGTGTTTGTCGTACCTTCTACGGCTTGAATTTTCACTGGAGCGATGACTTGTTTGTACTCTTTCAAGCCCGGTCCAGGTGTTTGGTCTGGGTAAATCAAACCATCCATACAGAAGTTGTAGTTATTCGGGTAATCGCCGTAATCACCGCCGTATTTGTAAAACTCTTGGCCGTTTTCATCACGTGCTAATACGCCGTGATCACACCATTCCCATACGTAGTGACCTTGAATGTGGTCGTGCGCATAGAACACGTTTTGGTATTCCGTTAGACCGCCAGGGCCATTACCCATCGCGTGTGCGTATTCACAAATGATGCGTGGTTTCTCGTGTGGGTGCTCACCAAAGTGATTCATGAGCTGCGCACGTGAGTACATGGTTGAAATCACGTCGACAACTTCTGCATCACGGTCTTCTTCGTAATGCACCAAGCGGGTGTCATCAATCGCTCTGGTTGCGTCGTACATTGCGCGGATGTTGCAGCCGTAACCGGACTCATTACCCAGTGACCACATGATGATGGAAGGGTGGTTCTTTTGGGCGTGAACGTGGCGTTCTGCGCGGTCTACAAACACACTTTCCCATGCGGCATCGTTGGTTATGCGGCTTAGATCGCCAACGTTCGCGAAGCCGTGGGTTTCTACGTCGGTTTCTGCCATTACGAATAAGCCGTAAATGTCACACAGTTCGTAGAAGCGTGGGTCGTTAGGGTAGTGCGCGGTGCGAACTGAGTTGATGTTGTGTTGCTTCATCAAAATCAGATCTTTCTCGACACGCTCCATGCCAACTGCACGACCTTTTAGGTGGTCGTTGTCGTGGCGGTTCACACCGTGCAGCATTACGTATTGGTTGTTGATGTAGAACAGACCATCACGCACTTTGATGTCGCGGAAGCCAACGCGCTGAGGGATCACCTCAATTACATTGCCTTGTGCATCTTTTAACGTGATGAACAGTTGGTATAGGTATGGATTTTCCGCGGTCCAGTGGGTTGGGTTTACTACATCAATGGCAAAGTTTGTTTGGCTGTTGTCTTGGATAGTCAGTGCATCACATTGGCCACTAGCAATCACTTTACCTTTGTCTTGTAGTGCGTATTCCAGTGTGTAACCAGACGCAGCCGTAGTAGACAGGTTTTCTAGCTCAACTTGGCAGCTTAAGGTGGCACTTTGGTAATCGTCGGCGAAATCAGTACGAACAGTCAGATCTTGGACGTGAACGTGCTCTTTTCCGACAAGGTAAACATCACGGAATATACCCGCCGTCCACCACATATCTTGGTCTTCAATGTAAGTCGAATCTGCCCATTGCATAACGCGTACAGACAATAAGTTCTCGCCTTGTTGAACGTAAGAAGAAATGTCGAACTCAGCGGTTAAGCGACTGCCTTTGCTAAAGCCAACGTAATGACCGTTTACGTAAACTTCGAAGTAAGTTTCAACGCCATCAAATTTGATGATGGTTTGTTTGTTGTCCCATTGCTGGCCAAGCGTGAAAGTGCGTTGGTATGCGCCAGTTGGGTTGTCGGTTGGGACAAACGGTACGTCGATAGGGAATGGGAAACCTTCGTCAGTGTATTGAAGGTCACCGTGGCCTTCCATTTGCCACATGTTCGGAACGGTAATGCGTCCCCAATCTTCCATTTTTTGAGAGTAAAACGCTTCAGGCACCAAAAGCGGGTTAGTGAAATAGTTGAATGTCCATTGACCACTCAGCAGTTTAAAGCGGCTGCTCAGCTCGCGTTGGAACGTTTGTGCGTTTTTAACTGAATCGTATGAGAAGAAGTAAGCACGTGGTGCCATACGGTTCTCATGTAGGTGAAGGAAGTTTTCCCAGTTGTTCACGTTTGTTCTCCCCTCGGCTTAGCTTGGTCATTTGACGCGGTATCGTCAGCGTCGAATCTGCCCAAAAGAAATGCAGCCGATGTATTGTGAAAAGGCTTATTAGTTATCTGGGAAAGATATTAGTAAAAGTTTTACTAAAATAAATTAGTGAAAACGTTTAACTTTAACTTGATCACGTTTTAATACGTGATTGGTGAGCAAGATGTGATCAGCGTAAAGGAATAGCATCCCAAGCTTATTTGCTGGGTAAAACGAGTAAAAAATAACGGGGATTTAGAGAAAGGAAATAAAAAAGCACTGAGGATTCAGTGCTTTATAAAATAGGAGTTAAGAGGGAGAACTACTTAGTCGTGCCGCGCAGTTTGAGTTTGCTTGGTACGTGAACTTGCAATGGCAGCGCACGACCATCGCGGTATTTTTCTACCAATAAGTTTACCCCTTGTATGCCCATCATCTCTGAGTGAATGCGCACAGTAGAGAGCGGTGGGAAGGTAAAGCGCGCGGTTGGAATGTCATTCACGCTGATCAAGGCAATGTCTTGTGGAATGTTTAAACCGAACTCATGGATGGCACGTAAAACCCCAATCGCAATCGAGTCTGATGCGATAAAGAGTGCTGTCGGAAAGTCGCCTTTTGCCAACATCGCTTTGGCTAAGTCGTAACCCGATAGGCTAGAAAAATCGCCGCGGTAAATGTCGTTCTCTGATACAACACCTTTTAGGCTGCCGTATTCTACAAACGCGTTTTCACGAATGTCCGCTGTGTTGGGTTCGTCTTGTCCGCCAATAAAACCAATGCGCTGGTAACCTTGTTCGACGAAGAAGTCGACAACTTGCTTACTGATGCGAGCAAGATCGATATCAACACTGTCGTACATGCTGTCGCTGTCTGAGAAGTCGATATAACAAATGCTGTCTGCGAGGCGCTTAGGTAGTTTATTGATGATCGCTTTATCGGTTTTACCAACCAAAAGGATACCGGTGATCTTTTGCGTTTCGACATCAATGACACTGTCGTAGCAGTTGGTTAATGTAATGCCCAATCTATCGCACTGGGTTTCAATCCCGTGACGAATCGACAAGTAGTAGGGGTCATTCACCTCTGCTTCTTGCTTGTAGTTGTACAAGGCTAAAAAGTGGTGTTTTTGTTTCGCTTCTTTGGTGGCTTTTTTCGAACTGCTGGTGCGGTACTCCAGCTTTTCAGCAATCTCTAAGATGCGGTGTTTGGTTTCTTCTTTTACGCTCAGAGTCGGATCGTCATTCAACACGCGTGAGACGGTTGCAAGTGAGACGCCCGCTTCTGTAGCGATATCTTTTAGTGTTGCCATGTTCACTTCCCGTTGGCAAAGCTCACTGTCCCAGTGAGATAAGCAATAATCCCACCATTGTAAACAGCTACTTATGGATGCACAAATTTTTAGTAAAACTGTGCGAGGAATGAAATGAAGCGATCACCGCGAGAAGCGGAATTTTTAAGCAAACAAAAGCCCGAACGGCTAGGACAATCCGTTCGGGCTTTGTTATTTATCATTACCACTTAACACGAGTGGTAGGGCGATAAGGTTAAACCTAAGACTTTTTACCTTTGGTTTTATCTGGGTCGACAAGCAAGTGATCAAACACATGGCGAATGAATGGTGCCCCGACTTTTGAACCACCGTTACCGTGCTCAATCACAACGGTCGCTACGTATTTTGGATGGTCGTACGGTGCAAAGGCAGTGAACAACGCATGGTCAAGCAGGTGGTTAGCAAGCTTTTTCGAGTTGTAGACTTCGTCTTTACGCAAGCCAAATACCTGCGCCGTCCCCGATTTACCACCGCTGCTGTACTCTGCGCCCTTAAATGCTCGGCGGCCAGAACCATGTGCGCCATTGTTTACCAAGCGCATCGCGTTGATTGGAATGTCCCAGTATTTATCTGGCACACCTTCAATTGGCGGCAGATCTTTCGGTGCAACGTCGACTTGGTTTTCAAACTCTTCACCATGTTCAATTACAGCTTTAAGTAGGTGAGGTGCTTTCATTTCACCATGGTTGATAAGGAACGAAGTTGCTTTGGCGATCTGCATTGGCGTCGCTGTCCAATAGCCTTGACCAATACCGATAGGTACAGTGTCTCCCTGATACCAAGGCGTGCGGTGGCGTGCGACTTTCCACTCACGGGTCGGCATGTTCGCACTGCTTTCTTCATAAATATCGATGCCGGTTGGCAAGCCAAAGCCGAACTTGTTCATCCATTTCGAGATGCGGTCGATGCCAAGGTCAAAGGCAGTTTGGTAAAAGAAGGAGTCCACGGATTCTTCAATCGCTTTGGTGACATCAACATTACCGTGACCCCAACGTTTCCAATCTCGCCATGCTTTTGAATTCGGTTTCGAGCCAGGAATACGCCAAGAGCCGTGATCGTTACGCACCGTCGTTGGCGTAATCACATGTTCCTCAAGCCCCGCCACTGCCATGAATGGTTTCACGGTGGATGCCGGAGGGTAAACACCAAGCGTAGTGCGGTTTACCAAGGGGTGAGCAGGATCGTTCAATAGTGATCGGTACGCTTTGCTGGAAATGCCGTTCACAAATGGGTTGGGGTCATAGCTTGGGCTAGATGCCATTGCGAGTACGCTGTTGTCTCGTGGGTCGAGCACCACAGCACTACCTTGGCGATGGTCGAGCTCTTTGTAGACGTATTCTTGTAACTCGATATCAAGGTTTAGCACGATGTCTTTACCCGGAATCGGCGGTACGTATTTGATGGTGCGAATGACACGGCCGCGGCTGTTTACTTCGACTTCTTCATAGCCCTTAGTGCCATGGAGAAGGTCTTCGTAGTAGCGCTCAACACCCAACTTGCCGATGTTTTGCGTTGCTTGATAGTTCTGCGCTTTGCCTTCTTCATCAAGGCGACGCAAATCTCGATCGTTGATGTGAGAAACGTAACCTAGGACGTGCGTCAGCTTTTCACCGTAAGGATAAAAACGCTTAAGGTCGGCAGTCACAAACACGCCATTAAACTCATGCTGATGAACAGAAAAGCGTGCGACTTGTTCGTCATTCAGCTCATTCATGATGGTGACAGAACGAAAGCGGCGAGTGTGCTTGTAGCGTTTTTTAAAAGCGTCGACTTGTTCTGGGGTGATGTCGACGTAATGACGCAACTTTTCAATTAGCGCATCCGGATCGCCTGCTTGCTCTGGGATCATGTCAAGGTTGTAAACCGGGCGGTTCTCCGCCAGCAGTACGCCATTGCGGTCGTAGATCAAGCCGCGTGTTGGCGCGATAGGCAGGATTTTGATTCGGTTGTCGTTAGAGCGAGTCTGATAATCTTTAAAGTGGTTAACCTGCAAGTTGTACAGGTTCGCGACCAATCCACCCAGCAAAATAACCATGCCGAGGAAGGCAACGATGGCACGGTTCTTAAACAACCGCACTTCTTGGTTGTGGTCTCGAAATTCATTTCGCTTGCGTAACATGAGGGCCCTTCAGATTTGTTTTTGTTCTTTGCATGCCCCGATAAAAGGAAAAGACGCGATTCGAGTCTTGTTACAAAAGGTTACATTTGGGGCGGGGCTACTGTAGCGGGCTTTATCTCTCGTTTTGTAAGAGCAATGTCAGGTATCGATTGCGGAAAATCATCTTTCTGGTTTGCGTGAATCACCGTGTTTTTCTTACATTGTGTAAACGTTTATACATGTAAGTGTCATAAATCTTTCTCATTTTTCTAGTTCAACACAACTTTCTTTATTTTTATTGATTTTAAATCGTGATGTAATTTTGTGGAAACGTTTACACTATTTGAGTTTGATCACGGATCTGGATCGGTTTTGATTGGTAGACTTTTAGCCAGTTAAGAGATGAGCGAATTTGCTTGGTGAGCAGGCTCAACCAATTTCCAAGCATCGAGCAGCAAAAGTGGAGAAGCAAAAGTGAAAGTTCTTGTCACAGGCGGTATGGGGTACATCGGCAGTCACACATGTGTCCAGATGATTGAAGCAGGTATGGAGCCAATCATTGTCGACAACTTGTGTAATGCCAAAGTGGAAGTGTTAAGCCGCATTGAAGCGCTAACCGGTAAGCAACCGGCTTTCTACCAAGGCGACATTCGTGATGAAGCCTTTTTGGACTCAGTATTTGCCAAGCATGACATTCAAGCTGTGATTCACTTTGCTGGCCTGAAAGCGGTGGGCGAATCTGTCGCGAAACCATTGGAATACTACGACAACAATGTGAATGGCTCATTGGTGTTGGCGCGCAGCATGCGTAAAGCGGGCGTGAAAAGCATTGTATTTAGCTCATCGGCAACGGTTTACGGCGATCCTGACATTGTGCCGATTACGGAAGACTCTCCAACGGGGGCGACCACTAACCCATACGGTCGCAGCAAGTACATGGTGGAAGAGTGCTTGAGCGATTTGTTCAATGCAGAAAACGACTGGAGCGTGACTTTGCTGCGCTACTTCAACCCAGTTGGTGCGCATCCATCGGGCACTATGGGTGAAGACCCTCAGGGCATCCCGAACAACTTGATGCCGTTTATAGCGCAAGTGGCAGTAGGCCGCCGCGAAAAACTGTCGGTATTTGGCAGCGACTACCCGACGCCGGATGGCACAGGCGTGCGTGATTACATCCACGTGATGGATTTGGCTGATGGCCACATCGCAGCGCTGAAATCGGTAGGTGAAAAAGCTGGCTTGCACATTTACAACCTAGGCACGGGCAAAGGCTCTAGCGTGCTTGAGATGGTAGAAGCGTTCGCAGCGGCTTGCGGTAACCCAGTGCCTTACGAACTTTGTCCTCGTCGTCCAGGTGACATTGCAGAATGCTGGGCAAGTACAGATAAAGCGGAGCGAGACCTTGGCTGGAAAGCGACGCGCAGTGTTGCGGAAATGACGGCAGATACGTGGAAGTGGCAGTCAAACAACCCGCAAGGCTATTCCCCTGCGTAATTGAAGCTGCAGCGTTGTTGATTGACCGCCTAGCTGCAACTCCAATTTCATTGGGAAATGCAGATGAAAGAAATTTTAAAAGTTGAGTAAGTAAGATGTCGAATGTTGAATTTAACCCAGTGGATCACCCACACCGTCGTTACAACCCACTAACGGGTCAGTGGATTTTGGTGTCACCGCATCGTGCAAAACGCCCTTGGAGTGGTGCTGACGAGAAACCTGCGATTGATGAGCTACCAAGCTACGACGAGAAGTGTTTCCTTTGCCCAACCAACGAGCGTATTTCTGGTGATGTAAACCCAGATTACCAAGGCACGTACGTGTTCCAAAATGACTTCGCCGCACTGATGGTGGACTCTCCAGATGCACCTGAGTCAGACAACCCTCTGTTCAAAACGCAAGGTGTGCGCGGTTTGAGCCGAGTGATTTGTTTCTCGCCAGATCACAGCAAAACCTTGCCTGAACTACCGGTCGACAAAATCCGTGGCGTGATTGACACGTGGAATGATCAAATCGAAGAGTTGGGTAAAGACTACGTTTGGGTTCAAGCATTCGAGAACAAGGGTGAGACCATGGGTTGTTCTCAGCCTCACCCGCACGGTCAAATCTGGGCAAACAGCTTCTTGCCAAACGAAATCGAGCGCAAAGAACACAACTTAAAAGCGTACTACCAAGAGCATGGCAGCAACTTGCTGGTGGATTACGTGCAAGCTGAACTTAAAGATGGTTCACGCACCGTGGTTGAGACTGAACATTGGGTTGCTGTTGTGCCTTACTGGGCGGCGTGGCCATTCGAAACCATGCTACTGCCTAAAACGCACATTCGTCGAATGAGTGAGCTAACCGATGAGCAACGCGATGACCTTGCGGTTGCAATCAAAAAGCTAACTAGCCGTTACGACAACCTATTTCAATGCTCTTTCCCTTACTCAATGGGCTGGCATTACGCGCCGTTCTTTGAAGAAGGTGCCGATATCGACCATTGGCAACTGCATGCGTTGTTCTATCCGCCACTGCTACGTAGTGCAACGGTTCGTAAGTTCATGGTTGGTTATGAAATGTTGGCAGAAAGCCAACGCGACCTAACCGCAGAACAAGCGGCGCAGCGTCTGCGTGACCTAAGCGATGTGCATTACAAAGAGCAATAACGCCTCAAAGTAGACTGATAACGAATAACGGGATAGCGCGACTTTACAGATAGAAAGTTAGGCTCAACGCGCTATCCCAATACCAAATTTATAATTTAAGAGAACGTCCCTATGTCTGATCTAATCCAAAATGTGAAAACCTCTTTTGAACAAGTGCTGGGTTACGCGCCAAGCCACATTATTCAAGCCCCTGGTCGTGTAAACCTGATTGGTGAGCACACTGATTACAACGACGGTTTTGTACTGCCATGTGCGATCAACTACCAAACCGTTGTGGCGGCAGCGAAGCGTAAGGACAACCTAGTACGCGTCGTTTCTGTGGATTACGGCAACGCCGTTGATGAATTCGACATCACGCAAGAAATCACATTCCAACAAGACAAAATGTGGGCGAACTACATTCGCGGTGTGGTGAAGTGTCTTCTTGCTCGTGGTTACCAATTCTCTGGTGCGGATATTTCTGTTAGCGGTAACGTGCCTCAAGGTGCGGGTTTAAGCTCGTCGGCAGCGTTGGAAGTCGTGATTGGTCAAACGTTCAAAGTGCTGTTCAATCTTGAAGTCAGCCAAGCGGAAATCGCGCTAAACGGCCAACAAGCAGAGAACGAATTCGTTGGTTGTAACTGCGGCATTATGGACCAAATGATTTCGGCAGAAGGTCGTGAAAACCACGCGATGCTGTTGGACTGTCGTAGCCTAGAAACTGAAGCGGTATCAATGCCGGAAGACATGGCGGTGGTGATCATCAACTCGAACAAAAAACGTGGCTTGGTAGACAGTGAATACAACACGCGCCGTGAGCAGTGTGAAGAAGCGGCACGCATTTTCGGTGTGAAAGCACTGCGTGATGTGACCATTGAACAGTTCAACGAGAAAGTCTCTGAACTTGATGAGCTAGTTGCAAAACGTGCTCGTCACGTAATCACAGAAAACGACCGCACGGTAGAAGCAGCACAAGCACTTCGCGCGCACGACATGAAGCGTATGGGTGAACTGATGGCCGAGTCTCATGCTTCTATGCGTGATGATTTCGAAATCACAGTTAAAGAAATCGATACGTTAGTTGAGATGGTGAAAGAAGTGATTGGTGAGCAAGGCGGCGTGCGCATGACAGGCGGCGGCTTTGGTGGTTGTATCGTTGCTATTGTACCGCCAGCGTTGGTTGACGAAGTGAAAGCAACGGTAGAAGCGAAGTACCAAGCAGCAACGGGCCTAAAAGAATCCATCTACGTGTGCCAAGCGAAAAACGGCGCTGGTTTAGTCGAAGTACTTTAAGTGCAAAATTGCTTTAAGTTCAAAGTGCTTTGAGACGCAGTAGGAGCGAGAGATGACTGAGCCATTAACTATCACGATGACACAGCAGGCCGCCTTTGATGGCGCGCCTGCCAACGTGGTCGAACTGAAAAATAACACAGGCATGAGCGTTGCCTTTATGGATATTGGCGCGACATGGCTGAGTTGTCGTTTACCTTTGGCGAATGGGGAGTTGCGTGAAGTGCTTCTCGGAGTGGGGACGATGGGGAGTTTCATGCAGCAACAGTGTTACATGGGTGTCACTGTTGGTCGCTACGCAAACCGCATCGCCAATGGTCTTTTTGAAGTGAATGGCGAAGTATTTCAAGTGTCTACTAACCAAGCGGGCAACTGTCTGCATGGTGGTGAAGAAGGTTTTGATAAACGTCGTTGGAAGATTGAGTCTCACTCAAATCAACAAGTGACGTTCTCTTTATTGTCTGAAGATGGCGACCAAGGTTTTCCGGGCAATCTAGAAGTGCAAGTGACGTATACGCTGACTGATGATAACCAAGTGAGCATTGCGTACTTCGCTAAGACAGATAAAGCGACACCGATCAACTTGACCAACCATGCCTACTTCAATTTGTTGGGGGCAGAAGCGGACTTAGATTGTCGTTCGCATCGCTTAACCATCGTTGCAAGCCAATACTTACCAACCTCTGAGGTCGGTATTCCGCTGGGTGAATTGCAATATGTGAAAGGCACTGGATTTGACTTTAGAAGTGAAAAACCAGTTTCAGAGCACTTCCTACAAGATGAACAGCAGATTGCCGCCAAAGGGTATGATCATAGCTACCTATTTGATGCTCATCGTGATGTTTCAAAACCGGTTGCGCTGGTGGTTTCGCCAGATGAAAAAGTGCATCTTTCAGTGGTAACAAACAAGCCTGCGATGCAATTGTACACGGGCAACTGGTTAGCTGGCGCACCAAATCGCCGTGGCGGTGAATATAACGATTACGCGGGTCTGGCGTTAGAAACGCAGTTTTTACCAGATTCGCCAAACCATGCTGAGTGGGCGCAGCCAAGCTGTATTCTTGAGCCTGAACAAGAGTACCGCTTCTGCACCACTTATCAGTTTGCTTTCTAGTTAAACTGAGCATTTTCGAGCTTTTGGGTTGCCGTAGGCTTTTTGCTCACAGTAGGTCAAAAGCTCATCGAAAGTTGGCAAAATAACGCTCTCTACAAACACCCCAAAAAGAAAAAGCTCTGTCACTTCGGTGGCAGAGCTTTTACTTTGTAACCTTTCTTGGCACTGAATAGCGCGATATCTTAAAGGCGATCCACCGAGTTACGGCGCACTAAAGTTGGGCTAAAGATGATGGTGTCATCTTCCACTTGTTCATCACGCGATAACGCTAATGCCAAACGCGCGGCACGCTCTGCCATCATTTCGATTGGGTAACGAATCGTGGTCAAACTTGGATTGACGAAGCGAGCAATTAAGCCATCGTCGAAGCCAACCATGGACACTTTATCTGGTACGTCGATACCATTTTGGTCTAACGCCGCCAGCGCACCTGCTGCCATGTAGTCGTTGTATGCCACCACGCCAGTGATTGCGAGTGATTTGGTCAGCAGATTGGTCATGGCTGTTTCGCCGCCGTCACTGTTTGGTTCACCATATTCGACATAGCTTTTTGATAGCTCGATATCGTGATCTTTCAGTGCCGCTTGGTAACCTTGTAAACGCTCGTCGGTATCTTCGATGTCATGGGATGAGGCGATACACGCGATCTTAGTGTGCCCATGACGAATCAAATATTCCGTCGCTAAGTACGCGCCCTTGCGGTTATCAAGAGAGATACAACGTTCTGCCAATTCTGGGATATGGCGGTTGATCAACACCATGCCTTTGACTTCTTTGGCGTAGCCGATCAGTTCTTCATCTGATAGACCTTTAGAGTGAATCACAATGGCTTCACAACGGCTGTTGATCAGAAGTTCTAGCGCTTGGCGTTCGTCTTCTGGGTTGTGGTAGCCATTACCAATCAGAATGTGTTTGCCGTTTTCACGCGCCACGTTATCTACCGACTTCACCAGTGTGCCGAAGAACGGGTCTGAGACATCACCCACAAGCACGCCCATGGTGTTGGTACTTTGGCTGACGAGTGCACGCGCTGCTGCGTTTGGACGGTAGCCCAGTTTGCTCATCGCTTGCGTCACTGCGTCGATAGAAGATTGGCTCGCTTTCGGTGATTTATTGATCACGCGAGAGACGGTCGCGACCGATACGCCGGCTTCTTTCGCGACATCCTTGATTGTTGCCATGAGGGACCTTTCGTGGGCTAAAATACGTTAATTGGAGTATTAAACACCCATTGTGTAATAAGTGCAATCAACACCATTTTTATATTGCGATGAATTTGTTCTTACTCTATGAATTTATTGAATATATGTGATGTGTAAACGTTATCTTAGGTAGAGCATTGTTTAGTCGCATGAAAACAAAAAATCGCGGTCATTGATGTGACCGCGATTTGTCGTTTCTATTTTCTCGTTACAGGCCACAGAGAATGGCGCTCAGAAAGCTAGTTGTTGTTCATCCAATCAACCATTTGGGTTTTGTACACATCGCTGTTGCCGCCAAAGATAGCTTGTACGCCTGTACCGACTCGCACCACACCCGCTGCACCAAGTGCTTTCAATTTCGCTTCGTCGACCTTGTCTTGCTCTGCGACTTGGATTCGTAATCGAGTGATACAAGCATCGGTGCTCAAGATGTTTTGTTTGCCGCCAAACGCGCTAACCAACTCACTGGTAAACTCTGAACTGGTGTCATTGACGGCTTTGCTGCTGTCTTGATCTTCACGACCTGGTGTTTTCAGATCGAACGTTTTAATGAACCAAGTGAACACTACGTAGTACAGCGCTGCGTATGCCAAACCTAGTGGGATGATCATCCAGCCTTTGGTCGAAATACCAAAGAAGGTCACGTAGTCGATAAGACCTGCACTAAAGCTGTAGCCATGTTTAACGCCAAGCATGATACACAGTGGGTAAGCTAAACCCGCAATGATCGCGTGAATCACGTAAAGCACAGGCGAGATGAATAAGAACGCAAACTCGATAGGCTCAGTGATACCAGTTAGGAACGATGTTAGTGCAGCTGAGATCATGATGCCCATAACTTTAGTGCGGTTCTCTGGTTTTGCTGCACGGCCAATCGCAATTGCCGCCGCAGGAAGACCAAACATCTTGAATAGGTAACCACCTGCTAGGTTGCCCGCATTTGGGTCGCCAGCGAAGAAGCGAGGGATCTCACCGTGGAATACTTGGCCAGCAGCGTTAACAAACTCACCGGCTTGAAGCTGGATAATTACGTTAATCACATGGTGCAGACCAAATGGGATCAGAGCACGCTCTGCGGTGCCGTAAGCCCAGAATGCCACCAATGGGTTTTGCTCGGTTGCCCATGTGCCGAACCAATCAATGCCAGAGCCAATTGGTTGCCAAATAAAGGCAATCGCAATGCCCAAAAACAGCATAGAAAATGACGTCACGATCGGGACAAATCGTTTACCCGCGAAGAAGGCCAAATAAGCTGGCATCTTAATGGTGTAGAAGCGGTTAAACATATACGCACCAACTGCACCGGAGATGATGCCGCCGAGCACACCTGTGTCGATATGGTCCACACCTAGCACGCCAGCCATGACTTTTAGCGTCGCGACTAATACGTAATAACCAATACCTGCCGCAACCGCACCAACACCATCATTGTTGGTAAATGAGATAGCAACGCCAAGCGCAAAGATAAGCGGCAGGTTACCAAATACCGCACCACCCGCTTCTGCCATCAATTCAGAAACGACGGGTGGAATAAACCCAAATTGAGCCGAGCCAATACCCAAAAGGATACCCGCCGCGGGCATCGAGGCTATAGGCAACATGAGCGCCTTACCGACCTTAGAAAGGTTGGCAAAAAAGTTAGCAAACATAAAAATACTCCAACTTGTTAGATAAAAATCTTGAGTGGCGCAGTCATGAATAAACTGTGGGAAGCGGGGAGATTAGCGATAGCATCGTGATTATGGTTTGCGGGGGTTGGAGCATAAACATAAAAACTGGTTGCTATCGCTAAAGCTTTATAAGTGGTGTGCTGAGCTAAAAATAGAGGGCCTTAACCAATTGAAGGGCACTGTCTCGATCGCTCAAACATAGGACTGCGTCAGAATCTAAGAGTATTTTGGATAAAAATAAGGCATGAAAAAACAGAGTGAATTTTGTTTTTCTTGTTCCTGATAACTAAGTTTTTAGACCTTTTTGCTTGAATGAAGACATTAAACGCTAATATAAGGAACAGAATTTTAGTTGTGGAGTGCCTGTTTTGGAGAGTATTAATCTTTTTCGCTACTACGAACGTGTAGAGAGTTTTGAGCTGCGAGAGGAATACGCGGTGACGCTTGCCGAGATTGCAGACAAGATGTTCACCAGCCCAAGGCATGCCCGAGCTATTCTCAAGCAGATGAATGCGCTCAACTGGATCGCTTGGATACCCAGAGTGGGGCGTAACCAACGTTCGACCTTAATTCGTAACATCGATCGTACAGAGGTGAAGCGCTCTATTGCTCTGGAGTGGATCAAAGAGAGCAAATACGACCGGGCACTTGAGTTTCTTGACTTCGACCAAGTCGTGTTTGAGCAACTGCTAAAGCAAACTTCCGGCGCCCAAGTGACAGAAGGCAAAGTCAGTGTGCAACTCACCTATAACCGCTCTTTTGCTACGCTCAATCCAATCAAACCACAACGAAATAGCGAGCGTTTCTTAATTCGTCAAATTCACGCTTGCTTGGTTTCTATGACACCTGAAGGTGAGTTAGTCGGAAACATTGCGCATCATTGGCAAGCCGATGAAGAGTGGCGAACTTGGACGTTTTATCTTCGTCCTTCCGTTTGCTTTCATCATGGCGGTAAAGTGGATGCAGAACTAATGGTGAAGCTACTAAACCATTGGCAGCAGCTTCCATATTATCAAAATGAACTCGATCACCTTGAAGCGGTTTCTGTTGAGTCGCCTTATCGATTTTCCGTTCAACTTACTCGGCCAGACAAAGGCTTCGCTGCATTGTTGAGTGATCTAAAATACTCTTTACAGCCTGTCGAGCAACTCAATAACTTATCCTCCGACAGCATCGGCTGTGGCATTTTCTCTCTGGAATCGCACACGAACAATAAGCTTACCTTGGTGGCGAATGAGCGCTTCCACGGATTTCGCTCCCTCACTGATAGAGTAACCATCTGGTCGTTAAACAGTGACAAGAAGGAAGGTGCAAAGGCTTCCAACTACCCCCACGATTTACCTAAGACAGAGCAGTACTCGAAAAAGGTCATCACCAACTCTCCAGATGAAGAAGTGAATGAGCGCATCATTGATGCCAAACACACAGCATCGAAAGATCGCGTGGAAGAAGGATGTTTGTTTATGATTTTCAATCACAATCATCCTAACTTATCACACGCTCAGAGACGTTGGCTGAGTGATGCCTTGAGTGGCGAGAACATTTGGCAGCAGTTAGAACGCAACGAAACCACCTTCGGGGCTGAGATCGCACATAACTTTTTCCCCTTCTGGCACAACGTCAAATACCTGAGAAACGATGAAGTAGCGCTACCGAGTTCAATCCGAATCGCCTGTTATTCCCATCTTGGTATTCAACGTAGTGCGAGAGCCGCTGAGCAAATCTTGATGGGGCATGGCATCAAGGTTGAAGTGAACGTTTATTCGTTTGAAGCATTCATTGAAAAAGCGTCTGGAGAGGGCTTTAGTGAAGAGATTGTCTTAAGCAGTTTTAACTTGGATGACAACCGACAAATCTCGGCTTTACTGTTTTTCCTCAGCGATCCCATTTTGCACGCCACGATCGGATCTGACGTCAGCGACTGGCTGGTGGCTGAGATCAACCAAATTCGACAGTTTAGCGCTCCGGAAGATTACCTCACTAAGTTAGAGCAACTTGGCTCCGTGCTGATCTATGAAGGTGTGGTCAGCCCTATGCTTCACCACCGACAAACACTTAGCTTTCAAGACATCTTCAAAGGTGTAGAGATCACGGCGTGGGGGTGGCCGAAGTTGAGTGAGATTTGGTAAAGGGCGATTGTAACCAGCACGATCTTTGCTCATCAAAATGCGATCTTCACCTCTTGTATTTAAAGTACTAACTGATAATGTAGAGTTTGTTTTAGTAAAATTTTACTTGAGGTTTTAATTAATGGAAACGATCGCTTACTCAGACTTCGCAAAACTAGAAATTCGCACCGGAAAAATCATCGAAGTAGCTCGTCACGAAAACGCAGATAAGCTGTATATTGTGCAGATCGACATCGGTGAGAAAACACTACAAACCGTCACCAGCTTGGTGCCTTACTACACAGAAGAAGAGTTGATGGGGAAACAAGTGGTGGTGCTGTGTAATCTTGCGAAAGCTAAGATGCGTGGCGAAACCTCTGAGTGTATGTTGCTTTGTGCCGAAACCGATGATGAATCAGAAAGTGTTCTGCTAACGCCTGAACGCGCGATGCCTGCTGGTGTGAGAATCGTTTAGTATCTAGTCATATATTGTTTATATAACAGTTATTTATGTTTTAGATCTCATTTTATAAATGAATCAATAGAATCATATTCACCTTTATTTATAATCTCCGCGCTTTTAAAAGCTGTCTAACAGCATGAAAAATTAGGAAATTATAATGAAAAAAGTATTGCCATTATTGGCTTTAGGTGCAGTGGTTGCTTCGGCGTCGGTTCAGGCGGAAGGTAATTGGTACATTGGTGCGGATATTTTAAGTTCAGACCTTAAAGTTGAAGGCGACTCGTCAAGCTCTTCAGCAACGGGTCTTGGTATTGCAGTAGGTAAAGAGCTGCAATACTCAGAAAACTTCAAACTGGCACTAGAGGGCGAATACGTCTACTACGGTAGCTTTGAAGAAAAAGCATCAGGTTCAGGTAACTGGGCAAAAGTGACTGTTGATGGTTACGGCTTCAACCTAAATGCAAAACCGAAATACCAATTCTCTGGTACTGGTTTTTATGTTGGTGCAGTTGCAGGTCTTGGTGTGATGGGTGTAGATTTTGAGTCTAAATCAAACCTTGCAAACCTTAATGTGAAAACTGACGGTAGTGATGTTGGTTTCAACTACGGTGCAGAAGTGGGTTACGAGTTCGCTTCAGGTCTAATTATCTCTGGTGGTTACCGTGTTTCTACAGTAACGATCGATGTTGAAGGCGGTGGTGATATCGACTTTGATTTCGACAGCCTATACGCTGGTATTGATTACAAGTTCTAATCTCACACAAACAGAACATGAATAGCAAAAGGGAGCCACTAGGCTCCCTTTTTAATTAGATTATCAATTAACTCATAATGATGATCTTGTACGCCCGCTAAGTTGCCGTATTTTGGCTGGTGGCGATCGTTTTCTTTGGCATGATGCCAACCAACGGTATGGCGAACGAAGTGCTCAGCAAAGGCATGGGAGACTTCCAAGCATCCAGCGAGGACTGTATCAACATAGCTTTGCATGATGGGACTGAGCGAGCAGGGTGGTAACGGATCGTTTTTCACATAAACCCAAATGCTGTGCTCAGAGTTAAAAGTGGCCTCTGTTTCAATCTGGTCAGGACGGATTTGAATGCGATGGTAGCCACGTTCGCGTCGGTCAAACTCCGCTAGCGCTTGATCGTCGACTTCAAGCAGTACGCCATTGACTTGCCCTTCGCCTTCATTCACAACCAAGGGTGACAAGATATAGCTGTCGTCAACTTTGCCCCAATAGCGCACCAGACCATGAGCGATGACTGGGATGGCTTCTCCCGTTTGACCCGTTAACTTGCGCGAGGCGGCATTGATTAAACTGCCGTAGCCAAATATATACATCTCGATTGCTTCCCTTACTTCGACGAAATCACTGTTACCCGTTATACCTAAACACTACCAACCAAGCAACGCATGAAGCATAGGTTTTACCTCGAAAGGATAGTTTGATTTTATAACATGTATTTTTTATGCATGTTTGTGTTAATATCGAACGCGTAGAATTTTTGAACGGTATCAAATGGGTACTTAAGGGCATCACAATGCTGAATATCACCGATAAAAAAGTGGAAGAAAAAATCCCTGCATGGCTGCGATTAGGGTTTAGACCGTTTTTCCTGTTTGGCTCTATTTATGCCGTTGTCGCAATTGCGGTATGGGTATGGATGTTCCAAACCGGACAGCCAAGTGCGTTGAGTGTTCCGGCGTTGTGGTGGCACGTTCATGAAATGTTGTTTGGTTTTTCAATGGCAATAGTGGTGGGCTTTGTGCTGACTGCAGTGCAAAACTGGACGGGCATTAACGGCACGAAACACTACACCTTGTTAGCGATATTTACATTGTGGCTTGCACCGAGAATACTGCTTTGGACACCAGCACCACTTTGGTTAACCAGCAGCATTGAAGCGCTGTTTTTGCTGTCTGTGGCGTACGAAGTGGGCATTCGTGTTTACCGCGCGAAAGGTTGGCGGAATCTGTTTTTTGTGCCGTTATTCTTGCTCGCCATCTTTGCCAACTTTGCCAGTTACGCAACGGTGAAAGGCATGCCGCCATTTACCTCGTCTGCGGTATGGCAAGCGATGCTTTGGTGGTTCACTCTACTGCTTTCCGTCATGGGTGGACGAGTGATTCCATTTTTCACAGCCCGTCGCTTTAACTTCGAAAAAGCTCAGCCGTTACTGTGGTTGGATTGGCTAGCAAACCTACCTTTGGTTATGTTGTTTGTGTTGAGCTTCTTCCCTGTGACATTTGCAGAACTTGGTCAGCCACTTATGTTGTTTGCCGGAGTGGCGCAGTTGGTTCGATTCCTGCGTTGGAAGCCTTGGCTGACGCTTAGCGAGCCGTTGGTGTGGTCGTTACATGCGGCTTATTTGTGTCTGCCTTTGAGTCTGATTTTACGTGGAAGTTGGGATAATGCGTTTGCGAACCACAACTTAATTCATCTGTTTGCTATCGGCGCATTAGGTGGATTGATCTTAGCGATGATTGCTCGAGTGACTATGGGGCACACAGGTCGCATGATTTACAAAGGCCCAAACATGAGCATCGCTTTTGCTGCCGTGATTGGAGCGGCGTTAGCAAGAAGCTTCGGCGTGATTTTTGACCCTTCACACATGTTACTTTGGATTGATGTCAGTGCAGCCTTGTGGATTCTGGCTTTCGGTATGTTCGTATGGCGATTCGGAATGATGCTGATGAAACCAAGAGTGGATGGTCATCCCGGATAGTCACAGTTCAGAATTGATAAAAGAAGGGCTCAACCAACGGTATGAGCTCTTTTATTTGAGCTTGCTTCCGCAAAAGACCCATAATTAGTAAGGTAATTGTTAAGAATGTGAAAAACGTTGAATTCTAGAGTGGGATTTGAGCGTGCTAGAAGAGCTGGACTCCGCTACTCTGTAGGTGTTATTGCTCGTATGCACATGAGTGATTAACTAGCCAATTGACGTTTTAGACCCATAGGTGTCTTTTCGTGTAATTACATGGCCGCTTAGTTCTATACCTCCGTGGAACTAAGCGGCGTTTTTCGTTTTGTGGCTAGATAAAATTAGATATTCCCTTCGCTGAAGTCTTTTTGGAAATACAGCACTTTCTGTAGGTAGCGCCTTGCTTCCCCTTTTGGGTGTTGAGTGGTCAACGCATCATAAACCTGAGTCGGGTTAAGGCTATTAAGCTCATTCATCGCTCGTTTTCGGTCACTATCGAAGGTAGAAAGCACGCCGCCTGTGCCGCCGTTATAAGCTGAAATCATACTAAAGTGTTTCGAAGTAGGATGTTTTACATCTCGTAGGTAGCGATTCTTCAAAATATAGAAATACGCAGCTCCGGTATCAATGTTATTGGCAGGATCGAACAAGTACTCTTTGGTTGGAATACCCGGTTTGTTTTTCACCAAATTAAATACATCAGCACCGGCGGTTTTTGGGATCACCTGCATTAAGCCGTAAGCCCCAGCATGAGAGACCGCATAAGGGTTAAAGCTGCTTTCGGTTTTGATCACAGCGAAGATTAGATCTTCAGACAAGCCATATCGTTTAGCTGCATCACGTACCAAGCCCGCGTATTGGTATTCTCGCTGCTCTAGGTGATCTTTCACCATGTTGATTTCGACATAATAAGCACTGCCGCGTTTGATGGCTTTCTTCTGCAGTTTATTGTCGAGCAGGTAGTCCGCGTAGCGATTGGCACGCCACTCCCATTCAATCGGCTTTCCATCGTGATCGAGAACTTGCCCCAATAAGAACGGCTTACCACGCAATACCGCTTCTTTATCGCTAAACAACTCTGCATGAGCTGGATCGGCAGGCATGAGTAGCGTCTGTACGATGGCTTTTTGTAGCTTCTCTGTTGGCTGATATTGGGAAATCGTCGAAACATAGATCTTACCCGTTTCGAAATCGATATGTGCTCGGGTGTTGTAACCATCAAGGTACTTCACGTAACGGTGTTTGCCTGCTTCAACGAACTCATCTTCACCCCAGCGATCTTTGGCTTTTTGAGCAATGTAAGCCAGTAACTGTTTGATGTTATCTTCGTTCGAAGCGCTTGGCGGTTTTACGTAGGGAGGAACGTAGTCATCACATGCGCATGGTGGTGTCTCTTCGGGAGCTACAGAACAACCACCGAGAAGGAGTAAGCTCAGGATTAGCGATTTCTTCATCGGATACCGATTTAATTAGAGGTGAGGGCAATTGCCGACTGAAGAAAATAATAAGTAAGAGTACTAATTGCCTGAAATTAAAACTTTTTGTGCTTTCGATAGAAGCGTTTGATGCTGGGTGTTCACCGGAAAAAGAAAAAGCCTGCGGGGTGCAGGCTTTGTATTAGGAGAGTCCAATTTAACTTACTTGTGAGAGGCTAACGACTTTCTGTTGCAGCTTCTCTTTTAGATATTCTGCCAGTGCGATTTTCTCCTCTTCGTTCATGTATAAACCAAGTTTTGTACGACGCCATAAGATGTCTTCATCGGTGAGCGCCATTTCGTGATTCATCAAGTAATCAATTTCACGTTGATATACGCCATTTGCTTGCTCTGAGAAGCAATGACCAAGATCTTCTACGCTGTTAGTGCCTTCCATTAGGTCCCAAGTTTGTGTACCAAACTGAGTCACGTAGCGCAGCAACATCGCTTCTGATGCCCATGAGTACTTCGCATGAATCATCTTCGCCAATTGCTCACGGCTGCAACTGAAGTTACCGCCAGGAAGGGTTTGGTTTGCCGTCCAGTCTTTACCCATTTCAGGTAGGTAAGGTGCAAGTTTCTTCATTGCTGCTTCACCAAGCTTACGGTAAGTCGTGAGCTTGCCACCGAACACTGAAAGTAAAGGTGCGTGGTCGTATTCAGCGTCCAGTTCTAGTGTGTAGTCACGTGTGATCGCTTGCGGTGAGTCAGACTCATCATCACACAACGGACGTACACCACTGTATGTCCATACCACGTCTTCGCGGCTTAGCTGGTGGACAAAGTGTTGGTTAACGATATCGATCAAGTAATCGACTTCATCTTCGGAAATCGCGACTTCACGCGGATCGCCTTTGTATTCCACATCTGTAGTACCAATGATCGAGAACTTATCTAGGTAAGGGATCATAAATACGATGCGGTTATCTTTGTTTTGTAGGATGTAGGCTTGCGGCTCGTTGTGGATACGAGGAACAACGATGTGCGAGCCTTTGATCAAACGAATGTTGCGAGGGGAGGTTTGCTCTAATCCTTCATCAAAGAACTGTTTCACCCATGGACCAGCAGCGTTAACTAAAGCTTTCGCTTTGCGTTCGAAGCGCTGGTCTGTGGTGACGTCATGAATAGTGACATGCCAGATGCCACCTTCACGGTGTGCTTTTTCTACGCGGCAGTAGTTGCGAACTTCTGCGTTATTCTCTTTAGCCGCTAGAACGTTCAACAACACCAAGCGTGCGTCATCTACCCAACAATCTGAGTATTCGAAACCGGTTTTCATTTCAGGTTTTAATAGACCTGATTTTGCTAGGTTGACGGTTTTGCTGCCTGGAAGAGTGGTTCGTTTACCCAAGTTATCGTAAAGGAATAAGCCACAGCGGATCATCCAAGCTGGGCGTAAAAATGGACGATGAGGTAAACGGAAGCGCATTGGTAGAGCCACATGAGGCGCTTTGCGTAAGATCACTTCACGCTCAGCGAGCGCTTCCGAAACCAAACGAAACTCATAGTGTTCAAGGTAACGTAATCCACCGTGGATCAGTTTTGAACTTGCAGAAGAGGTTGCCGATGCGAAGTCGTTAGCTTCGTACAAACCGACGCTTAAACCACGGCCAGCAGCATCTGCAGCAATACCAGCCCCGTTAATGCCGCCGCCGATCACGATCATGTCTAGAGTAGGGGATGAATTCGTCGTGGAAGCATTTTGTTGGATACTCATAAATTTGACCTCTTGGTGAGCGAACGAGCATTTTGGAACATGAGTTTATCCTAGCTTAGGTTTCGTTTGTGGTCATTATTTATTTTCGTTTATGAGCGTTTTGTGTGATTTGGGCACAAAAAAACCTCTGCCTAATTAAGACAGAGGTCATTTATACGCGTAAATAGTGAGTGTAAACGCTATTCGGTTATGGTTCTTTCCATTTGTGTATCAACCACTTCGAGCGGAACTGCGGCTTCTTTTAGAATCGCAAGAATCTCTTCTGGTGGTTGTTTGTTGGTAAATACCATGTTCAATTGCGCGATATTGCCCAGTTTCACCATCGCATTACGACCAAACTTCGAATGGTCAACCGCAAGGAAAACGCTGCGGCTGTTATCGATAATCGCCTGTTTAACGCGAACTTCGTGGTAATCAAAGTCCAGTAGTGAGCCATCAAAATCGATACCACTGATGCCCAAAATACCGAAGTCGAGGCGGAATTGTTTGACGAAATCGAGTGTCGCTTCACCGACAATGCCGCCGTCTCGGTTGCGAACTTCACCGCCCGCCAAAATCACTTTGATTTCTGGGTTCGGTAAAAGAATGGTGGCAACATTAATGTTGTTGGTCACCACGCGAAGCTGTTTGTGGTTTTTATTGAGCGCTCGAGCGACGGCTTCTGGGGTCGTGCCAATATCAATAAACAAGGTTGCGCCATCTGGAATGTGTTTTACGAGTTCTTCTGCAATGACATCTTTTTCATTGAAGTTAAGCGCTTTACGCGTGTTGTATGACGTGTTCTCTGAACTGAGAGGAATGGTTGCACCACCGTGGTAGCGACGAATTTTGTTTTCATCTGCGAGGTCATTTAGGTCGCGGCGAATAGTTTGAGGACTAACATTAAATTTTTCTACCAGCTCATCCGTGCTGACATAGCCTTGTTTTTTCACCAACTCAACAATCTGTTGGTGTCTTGGTATTTGCTTCACTTAGCACTCCCTTGTGCACTGGTAACCGCCAATGCTTCAAAATCGAAAATAGAAACTTGCTCTATTGTGCTCGAATTAGCGCATTGTGAGAAGCTGTGGGAGTGTGGAATCCGCGATCGAACGCAAAAAAAGAGCGCCAACTCGGCGCTCTTTACGATTAATCAGGGGGAAACTAATCGTTTATCAGAAATTAATCGTCTTCGTCGTGAAGCTCAGACCAGGTTTGAGCACACTTAACTGCGCGCTTCCAACCTTTGTAACGACGGTTACGTTTCTCTTCATCATCGTGTGGTTCGAATGTGCGATCAAGCACTGCTTTGTCTTGCAGTTCATCAATGCTATCCCAGAAACCAACCGCTAGACCAGCTAGGTAGGCTGCACCCAGAGCGGTCACTTCAGTCACTTGAGGACGGTGAACTTCGGTATTAAGAACATCAGATTGGAACTGCATCAGGAAGTTGTTCGCTACTGCGCCGCCATCCACACGAAGGTTCGCGAGCTTGATGCCCGAGTCTGCTTGCATTGCATCTAGCACATCACGAGTTTGGTAAGCGATGCCTTCCAAAGTTGCACGGATAATGTGGTTAGAGTTTACACCACGAGTTAGACCGACAATCGTACCGCGAGCGTAAGCATCCCAATATGGTGCGCCCAAACCAGTAAACGCAGGAACAACGTAAACACCATTTGAAGTATCTACTTTGGTCGCAAAGTATTCTGAATCTTCAGCGCCAGCCAGAATCTTCATTTCATCACGTAGCCATTGAATTGAAGCGCCACCCATGAACACTGCACCCTCAAGAGCGTAAGCTGGCTCGCCTTTTGGACCGCATGCTAGCGTAGTCAACAGACCATTTTTCGATGTGACCTTCTCTTGACCTGTGTTCATCAACAAGAAACAACCTGTACCGTAGGTGTTCTTCGCTTGACCAGCTTCAACACACATCTGACCGTAAAGCGCAGCTTGTTGGTCACCTGCAATACCCGCGATTGGGATACGAGTACCGCCTTTACCACCAATGTTGGTTTGGCCGTAGATTTCTGATGAGCGTTTGACTTCAGGCATCATGGATGCAGGGATGCCCATCTCATCCAGCATTTTCTGATCCCAGCATAGGTCATTGATGTTGAACAGCATGGTACGAGATGCGTTAGTGTAGTCCGTTACGTGAACGCGGCCTTGAGTCATCTTCCAAACCAGCCAAGTGTCAACAGTACCGAATAGCAGTTTGCCTGCTTCGGCATCTTCGCGTGCGCCTTCAACGTTATCTAGAATCCACTTCACTTTTGTGCCAGAGAAGTAAGGGTCTAGAACCAGACCTGTATTGTCGCGAACGTAATCTTCTAGTCCGCGCGCTTTTAATTCTTCACAAATATCGGCAGTACGGCGACATTGCCACACGATCGCGTTGTAAACCGGCTTGCCTGTTTCTTTGTTCCATACAATTGTGGTTTCACGTTGGTTGGTAATACCGATACCAACAAGTTGGTCGCTACGGATACCGGTTTTTGCAAGTGCTTCAACCAAAGTAGAGCTTTGAGTTGCCCAGATTTCCATTGGGTCATGTTCAACCCAACCAGCCTCTGGATAAATCTGAGTAAATTCTCGCTGAGCGACGCTTACGATATTCGCGTCATGATCCAGAATGACAGCACGAGAGCTTGTCGTGCCTTGGTCTAGGGCAACAATGTATTTTTGCTCAGTCATGGTAAGAATCCTTTTGTTTCGTTATTTATATTTTAGTAAATGTTCGAATGAGTTGGTTTTAAGCTTGAGCTTGTTCTGCTTCTTCTTCGGTCTCGCACTGGTTAGGGATAGTACAGCCATGACCTTGTTGTGGCAGATATGCAGCAATCGCTTTCGGGTACAACCAACCACCGAAGCAAGCACCTGCGATAGGAGCAAGAATTGGAACAATAAAGTATGGGATCTCACGAGCACCAGTCAGTGCGTAATCCCAGCCTGCAAAGTAAGCAAACAGTTTAGGACCGAAGTCACGAGCAGGGTTCATTGCAAAGCCAGTCAGTGGGCCTAAAGAACCACCGATAACTGCAATGAGGATACCGATAAGTAATGGGTTCATCGCGCCGCGAGGTGCGCCGTTGTTCTCGTCACCAAGTGCAAGAATGGCAAACATTAGCACTGCAGTAATCACGAATTCCACAGCAAAAGCGCCAAAGAAAGAGAGAGAAGCATGTGGGTAAGTCGAGAAAATGCCCGCTGTCGCTAATGCGTCTTGGCTGCTACGAACGAAGTTGTGTGCGATTTCGTAATCCGTAAACAGGTTACTGTACAAGCTGTAAACCAAAGCGGCAGAGCAAAATGCACCGAGCATTTGCGCAATAATATAAGGCACTACTTTTGCCTTATCGAATCCATGGAACATCGCCAGCGCGATAGTGACGGCAGGGTTGATGTGTGCACCGGATACGCCCGCAGTACAGTAAATAGCGATGGCGACGCCAAAGCCCCATACAATACTGATTTCCCATTGACCAAATTGAGCTCCGGTCAACACAAGTGCAGCAACACAGCCTACGCCAAAAAAGATAAGTAATCCTGTACCGATAAACTCGGCCAAACATTCTCCGAGCAGTGAGGGGTGTTTGTTCGTTGTCATGTTAAGAGTCCTTTAATATTTATGCTTATCTAGCACGGTTCTATTGTGCATATATAAACGTTTACGAAAACAAACGAGCGTTAAAAATGAGCGTTTGAGCATAAATTTGTTAATCAAACTCTTCGTTTTTGTTAATTGACGCATCTTTTGCTCAAAAAGGAAACTCGACAAAACGATTCAGAAGCTTCAACTTCGATTTGTCGGCCTAAAACTACCGATGTGAAAATCAATGCACAAACTGGTAAGAGGAGTTTTGTGAAGCTGCTTCGCGAATGGTGGTAAATTGCTCAGATTATTGGTCGAAAACTAACCCTAAAGAGCTAGCTAACACTAATGATGATAAGGGATTGCTGATATTCAGTCGGTAGGTTCTTATCAGCCCGATGTAGGGGTGAAATAAGATGCTGATCCGTGGATGTCGTGCCTTGTTTTACTTTAAAAGTGATTCATCACGAGCGCTAGAAGAGGGGCGTCGTTGTCGTATTCAATTGTTAACACAATGACATTGTTGCAACGTGACTTATTTGGAGTGGTAGAACCCAGTTTAGAGCGCCTAAGTTGCTCAAACATAAATTTTTGTCTTGAATCTGTGGTCATTTGAGCGCTTGATTCGCTTAATATTGCGATGACTTTGTTCGTTTGCGCATTTTATGTTGTATGTAAACAGTAACGAAATCTGGGGAAAGTGGAAGCACAGTCTAACTAAAAGCCTCTAATTTTCTGTATTTACTGAAATTTAATTCTTATGCAACATTTGTCACAGAAATAAAAATCGAATCTCATAGAATGCACTCACTTTCGAACGAAACTCCTTTTTGCTCGTTCGCGATTTAATACTCCCTACCATCGCTCACAATATTAATGAGGTTCCTATGTTTGGAATATTCAAACCTAAGGCGCACATCGATCGCTTATCGTCCGATAAGATCGACAGCACTTATTCCCGCTTACGTTGGCAACTCTTCATCGGCATCTTTGTCGGCTATGCAGGCTACTACCTAGTTCGTAAAAACTTTAGCTTGGCGATGCCTTACCTTATTGAACAAGGTTTTAGCCGTGGTGACCTAGGTGTTGCTTTAGCTGCCGTTTCTATTGCCTACGGTTTATCAAAATTCTTAATGGGCAGTGTTTCTGACCGCTCTAACCCTCGTTACTTCTTAAGTGGCGGCCTATTAATGTCTGCACTTGTGATGTTCTGCTTCGGCTTTATGCCTTGGGCTACGGGCAGCATTACCGCGATGTTTATTCTATTGTTCCTAAACGGTTGGTTCCAAGGTATGGGGTGGCCTGCCTGTGGCCGAACCATGGTTCACTGGTGGTCGCGCAAAGAACGTGGCGAGATCGTATCGGTTTGGAACGTGGCACATAACGTAGGTGGTGGTTTAATTGGTCCACTATTTATTCTTGGTCTTTGGGCATTTAACGACGATTGGCGCACCGCTTTCTATGTACCTGCATTTTTTGCCACGCTCGTAGCTGTCTTTATTTGGTTCACGGTAAGAGATACACCGCAGTCTTGTGGTCTTCCGCCAATTGAAGAGTACAAAGACGATTACCCTGATGATTACGACAAGTCACACGAGAAAGAAATGACGGCGAAGGAAATTTTCTTCAAGTATGTCTTTTCTAATAAGTTGTTGTGGTCAATCGCGATTGCGAACGCGTTTGTTTACCTGATCCGCTACGGTGTGTTGGACTGGGCGCCGGTATACCTAAAAGAAGCGAAGGATTTCTCGGTTGATAAATCTTCTTGGGCTTACTTCCTATACGAGTGGGCGGGTATCCCAGGTACGCTATTGTGTGGTTGGATTTCAGACAAGCTGTTTAAAGGTCGTCGTGCACCTGCTGGTATTCTATTTATGGCGTTAGTAACCGTAGCTGTGCTGGTTTACTGGTTTAACCCTGCAGGTAATCCAGCAGTCGATATGATGGCGCTGGTTGCAATCGGCTTCTTGATTTACGGTCCGGTAATGTTGATTGGTCTGTATGCACTAGAGCTTGCTCCTAAGAAAGCGGCGGGTACGGCTGCTGGTCTAACTGGTTTATTTGGTTACTTGGGCGGTGCGGTAGCGGCAAACGCGATCCTTGGCTACACGGTAGACCACTTCGGCTGGGATGGCGGCTTTATCATCCTAATCGGTTCATGTATTACGTCTATCGTTTGTCTAACTTACGCATTTCTTGGCGAGCGTGCTCACCATGAACAAAAAGCGCGTGAGAAAGAAGCATTGGCGTCATAAAACATTAAAGGGGCGGTGGAATACTGCCCCTTCAATAAGCTAAGGAAAGAACAATGAAAACAACGTCAGTTTGCATGACGGTTCTCGCTCTCTGCATCTCAGCTGGAGCAATTGCACAACCGCTTGTTATCGCGCACCGTGGCGCATCGGGTTATCTACCAGAACATACTTTAGAAGCAAAAGCGTTAGCGTACGCGATGAAACCAGACTACATCGAGCAAGATGTGGTGATGACCAAAGACGATCAACTCGTTGTATTGCATGATCATTACCTCGATCGCGTGACCGATGTAGCTGAGCGATTCCCGGATCGTGCTCGTAAAGATGGTCGTTACTACGCGATTGATTTCACGTTGGCAGAAATCAAATCATTGCGAGTCACTGAAGGCTTTAACATCGACGAGAAAGGGAACAAGGTTGCTAGTTATCCGACACGATTCCCAATGTGGAAATCAGACTTCACCGTACCTACTTTTGCAGAAGAGATTCAGCTGATCCAAGGCTTAAACAAAACGCTGGGTTATGACATCGGTATTTACCCGGAAATCAAAGCGCCTTGGTTCCATCGCCATGAAGGCAAAGACATCTCAAAAGCGGTGCTTAACGTTTTAAAACAGTACGGTTACGATTCGCAAGACGACAAAGTATACCTTCAGTGTTTTGATGCCAATGAGCTTCAGCGCATCAACAGTGAGCTCATGCCTGCAATGGACATGGATTTAAAGCTCGTTCAGCTCATGGCTTACACCGACTGGAACGAGACCATGGAGTACAAAGGCGACAAAGCAACACCATACAGTTATGACTGGATGTTTGAAGCCGATGGTATGAAGAAGGTAGCCCAGTACGCAGAAGGGATCGGTCCTTGGAAGCCAATGTTGGTGGATGACAAATCAACCAAGGATAACATCATCATCAAACCTTTGATGAAAGCAGCAAAAGACGCGGGCTTGCAAGTGCACCCTTATACTTTCCGAGCGGACCCTGGGCGTATTCCTGCGTACACGGATAGCTTCGATGGCATGATGGACATCTTCTACAATCAGGTTAAAGTGGATGGTTTGTTTACAGACTTCCCTGATAAAGCGGTGAACTTTCTGAACAAGTAAAGTTCTAAAAACTGAGTGTTTGAAACGCTCAGTATTACGTCACACGCCATGTCGTAACAATAGGCTCTCATTGAGCAATCATTATCCCTCAACAGTGACTCTCCTGTTGGGGGATTTTTTATATGTATAGAACGCGAGCAACACCGTTTTACTTCTCTTTCATTGTTCCCGCTGTGTATGCATCGCCGTTGTTCTTGATTTATAGATGCTAAATATTCATCCCTCTGACACGGTTACTATATAGCGGTATTGTAAATTGGTGCCCTTTGCTAATGCCATTGTGGAGAAGATTGTGTTCCAGTGGCTTAGTTTACCCTTTCAGCTTGCCGCTTAAGTCTTGCTTCACATGTCGGTTCGTAGCTCCAAATTCTTAGGCGGCTTTTTCTTTTGAACAAAGCGATCTCGACGGCAATCCGTTTGTTGATAAGCCGAGCATCAGTGCGCAATACGATCATGAATAATAAAATACTTAATAGGACATGACATGAGACTAGTACTTGCCATTCTAATTCCTTGGCTTCAATTTTTTACTATTGGCCGTTATTGGGCGGGCGTGATCTGTTTGCTATTGCAGATTACTCTAATCGGTTGGTTGCCTGCGGCCATTTGGTCTGTCTATGCATTGGTTAATTACGAAACGGATAAGAAAATCGAGAAATTGGCTGCAGAGAAAGATGGCCCTGAGACGTTCTCAAACTACGCTCGAAAAGCGCCAGCATCGTCTGATCAAGATGGTGGTGGAGACGAGTAAGTGTTTTCGTCGAATACAAGTAAGCCATATTTCTCTTATTGCTTACTTTTGAGTTGTTTTGGGTTTGCTTCTGGTGCACAGGCAGAGCTCACGATTCAAGAAGCGGTCGATTTATGGATATTAGATGGGGCAGAGTTTCGTCAGATGGTGAAATGCTCCCCGCAAGCGCAGTTGAATAATGGTGTGCAGCAAATCTATTACGATTCGTCATCTTGTATATTGAGCGAACTGGCGACTTACGCTTTGGCTAAAGAATGTTTTGGCGATGCGAAGGCTCAGCACGTCAATATTCTTGATGCCGCAGATAAATCGAAAGTGATGTCTTTTGATATCAACGCTGCCAGCTGTTCGTTATTAGAGAAAAAAGCGGGTCAGAAGAAATCAAAACCGGCGCCTCCGCCAAAACCGTCTCGACCACCGACATCAAATTCTAAGGCTTACGTTGTTCAGCTCTACTCTGGTGTTAAGCCACCGAACAAGGTATTTGCTCAGTGTGCGACTGCACCTTTGTTTGAGCATCACATTCATGGCTCGTACTATTTGTTCAGTGATGTTTACTTCCATTATTCAGAAGCCAAACAATTGATGGATCACTTGCAGTACGAATGCCCTGATTTATCGATGTGGATTCGCCCGATAAAGCGCTAGTTAACTGCTAATAAAAAAATCCCCCAACAGTTGCCTGCTGGGGGATTTTTCGTAGGGCTAATTCACGAATGAATTAGTTGTTTTTATGCAGTTCGCTGTTCAGTTCAACCGCGCTCTTGTTAGCAAGACACTCGATTTGACCTGTTACAGAGTTACGACGGAACAGTAGGTCAGACACACCAGCAAGATCGCGTGCTTTCACAACTTCTACTTCTTGGCCTGCAGAATCTAGCATGCGCACTTTAGAACCAGCGGTTACGTACAGACCTGATTCGATAGTACAACGGTCACCCATTGGGAAGCCAAGACCTGCGTTCGCGCCTAGTAGAGAGTTTTCACCGATAGAAACTACAACTTTACCGCCGCCAGATAGCGTACCCATGATAGATGCGCCGCCGCCGATGTCAGAGCCGTTACCAACCACTACGCCAGCAGAGATACGACCTTCAACCATGCTCACGCCAGTTGTACCCGCGTTGAAGTTGATGAAGCCTTCGTGCATTACCGTTGTGCCTTCGCCAACGTGTGCGCCAAGACGTACGCGAGAAGTGTCAGCGATACGAACGCCAGTTGGTACCACGTAGTCCACCATTTTAGGGAACTTGTCTACACAATCTACGCTTAGTGCACGACCCGCTAGGCGAGCTTCGATTTGACGCTCTGCTAGTTCAGGTAGGTCGATTGGACCTTCGTTAGTCCATGCGATGTTGTGTAGTAGACCGAAGATGCCGTCTAGTACCGTGCCGTGCGGTTGAACTAGGCGGTTAGAGATAAGTTGAAGTTTTAGGAAACCTTCAGCAACGCTTTGTGGCTGCTCGTCAGTTGCAAGAATAACCAGTACAAGTGGTTGTGCTGATTCTGCTGATTCTGCTGCTTTTGCTGCGAAAGATGCGTTTGCCGCATCGCCGTTTGCTTCAAATGCTGCTGCCAGTTCTGCGCTTTGTGCTGCAGAGATCTCGATAGCTTGGTTGCCTTGCTCGTAACCTGCTACTGCTGCTAGTGCGTTAACAAGCGCTTCGCTTGGGTTAAGAACTGGGTTTGGGAAAAACGCTTCGATGATTTTGCCGTCGCGGTTTTTAGTTGCCGTACCAAAGGCTAGAGAGAAGAAAGCCATAGTTGATCTCCATGTGTTGAGTCTTGTGTCTCGTCTGTTCACTGACAAGAAATAATTAAGTTGTCAGTCATCATAAAGAGAGTATTGGGGAGTTTAAAGAGGGGAAATGGAGAAAGTCCGTAGATGGATACCTTTTGTCTTTTTAGAGATATGTTTGTCTGATGAGAAATGTGTCGCAAAAGCCTTATCAGGCCGATTTGGGGCAGAGACACAGTGAAGTGGGAGAAGGGAGCATCGCAAAAAAATAAGGGGAGGACCGAAGTCACTCCCCCTACACTGGGTTTGTTGGATTTACTGCTTTGGGTAGTAAAGCGATAAATCGACTTAGAGGCTTAGCTCACCGACCTCTACTGCAAGTGCAACCGTTGCCCCTACCATTGGATTATTGCCCATACCGATGAAGCCCATCATTGCTACGTGTGCAGGTACTGAAGAGCTACCCGCGAATTGCGCATCGGCGTGCATGCGACCCATGGTATCGGTCATACCGTAGGATGCAGGGCCTGCCGCCACGTTATCTGGGTGTAGAGTACGACCAGTACCACCACCTGATGCCACAGAGAAGTAAGGCATGCCTTCATGGTTACGTTCTGCTTTGTAGATGCCTGCTACAGGGTGTTGGAAGCGAGTCGGGTTGGTTGAGTTACCTGTGATGCTCACATCCACTTGTTCTTTATGCATGATAGCTACGCCTTCACGCACATCATCAGCACCGTAACAAAGGATCTCACCACGTGGACCTTGGGAGAAACGGCGACGTTCTACTTCCACTAACTCACCAGTTTGGTAGTTGTATTGAGTGCGTACGTAAGTGAAACCATTGATGCGTGAGATGAGGTAAGCGGCGTCTTTACCCAAACCGTTTAGGATAACTTTCAACGGATTTTTACGTGATTTGTTCACGTTCAATGCGATTTTAATTGCGCCTTCTGCCGCTGCGAATGACTCATGGCCCGCAAGGAAAGCGAAACAGCCACTTTCTTCATTCAATAGACGAGCCGCCAATGCACCGTGACCGATACCCACTTGGCGTTGCTCTGCGACGCTGCCTGGTTTTGTGCACGCCTGAAGACCTTCACCGATGATGTTTGCAGCTTCTTCTGCTGTTTTTGCACCGCGGAAAATCGCCAAAGCAGTACCCAGTGTGTAGGCATCGGCAGCGCTCTCAAACGCGATAGGTTGAGTGTCCATCACTAGTGCTTTAGGGTCGATACCATGATCCAAACAGTATTGGTAAGCCTCTTCCAGAGAAGAAAGTTGCATTTCGTCTAATGTGCGACGTACAGATTCAGTAATTGGAGTGTTCATAATCTCTTTCCTCTTGGTGGCAATTATTGTTGGCGTGGGTTGATAGTAGTTACTGCTTCGTCAAAACGACCGTAAGTCCCCGTTGCTTTGTCTGCGGCTTCTGCTGCAGGCACGCCTTCGTTGATGGCTTTCATCATCTTGCCTAGGTTGAGATATTGGTAACCAATCACTTCTTTGTTTTCGTCTAGCGCGAGTTTTGTTACGTAGCCTTCAGCCAACTCCATGTAACGCACGCCTTTTGCTTTAGTTGAGTAACTAGTACCCACTTGGCTACGTTGAGTTTGACCAAGGTCTTCCAGTGCCGCACCAATTTCCAAGCCGCCTTCAGAGAAAGCAGATTGAGTACGACCGTAAACAAATTGAAGGAAGATTTCGCGCATCGCGACGTTGATAGCATCACATACCAAGTCGGTATTCAGTGCTTCAAGAATGGTTTTGCCAGTTAGGATTTCTGCGGCCATCGCGGCTGATTGAGTCATGCCTGAACAGCCGATCGTTTCGATCAATGCTTCTTCGATGATGCCGTTTTTGACGTTAAGAGTCAGTTTTGCTGCGCCTTGTTGAGGAGCACAAGCGCCAACGCCGTGGCTAAGACCAGAAATCGCGATAACGTCTTTTGGATTGATCATTGCGCCTTCAACAGGGATCGGTGCAGATGCATGAAGATCGCCGCGTTGAATCGGGCACATTGATTGGATTTCGTGTGAATATTGCATAATGTTTTCCCAGTGTATTTTTATTTTTTGAGAAAACAGGAGCGGGGTTGGAGAAGAGTTGAATTGCTCACTACAGAACTCTTGCTTTCACAACACAGGCGAAAGCATTTCCAACAGGGCTGACCTGTTTTCGTTTCTGTAGGAGTCATTAGCTTTGAAAGCGGTTCGAATCTTTCGATTCCGGTGGCACCCCATCACCGTGCCCATTTAGATTAGATCTAAGTCACACTAATCTGCAACATGAAATTTAGAGCAATTTGGGATATTAAATCGGTTCTTTATATTCTCAGAGATATATGGCGATAAATACAACGCATAAAAAAACGCCGCATAATGCGACGTTTTTTCTAAACAAATGAGAGGCTTATGCAGCGTCTTCTTGCTCGCTTTCTTCTTCAACAGCTTCAAGCTTCTTTGCTTTTTTTGGTGCAGGTTTACGTTTTGCACCCAGAGCGTAAAGCACTTCTTCTTTGTTTTGCGCAAGGTACATTGCAAGATCTTCTTGCTTACCTTCGTCTTCTAGAAGTTCACTCTTACCTAGCAGTGAGAATAACTCGTCCGCCATATCCAGCATTTTGTCGTATGCGTCAGCTTCCGCTTTAGAGGTAAAAGTCATTTTCTCTTCTCCATTGCGTTCTACCACGTACTTGACGATTACAGCCATGGTTGGTCCTCTAAGTTAATTTGTTAAATTTTATACTGGCTTTTTATACAGTTTTTGACCAATTAAGTCTAGCGACAAGCCTCAGAATGAGAGCCGTGTACAACTAAGTGACCAGCATTTGAACTATCTGCCTTGAACTATCTCCCGTGAACGACCCATCTCGAACTAGCCATCTTTAAGATGTGGGTTCTCTGGTCGCTCCCAATCTTGGCAGAATTCAATGAATGTACGCAGGAGCGGGTTTTGATACTTCTCTTTGTGGATCAAAAGCCAGAAGCGACGCTTCATGTCCAGTGGCATGTTGAGCATTTTCACACGACCATCGCGAATTGCAGGTTCAGCAGATAGGCGTGATAAACAACCTAGGCCAAGTCCGGCAGATACCGAATTGATCAGCGCTTCGGTGGTGTTGAGTTGAAAAGCCTCATGCCAGTGTTCTAGACGCGGAGCGATGGCGCGCATAAAGAACTCACGAGAGCCAGAACCCGCTTCACGCAGAATCCACTCTGTGTCTTCGAGTTCGTTTAGGCTGATTGGCCCTTCATCGAAGTTAGGGTAATCCGGCGGGCAAATCACACACATTTCGTCTTCACTGAATTGCGTTGATTCCAACTCTGGGTGTATGGTCTTGCCCTCAATGAGTGCGATGTCGAGTTCGTACGCGATCAACATGTCACAAATCTGGGCTGAGTTGGAGATGAACAAACTCTGCGACTGGTGATTGGTTTCATCACGAAAATCACTTAACAGGTAAGGTGCAACTTGGTTGCCGATGGTGTCACTGGCACCGATGCGAAGCAGCCCTGATAAGGTTTGGTCGCCATCGAACACACTCTCAATATCCCGAGCTCGGTTGAGGAGTTCATCCGCGAGGGGCAAAAGTTTTTGTCCTTCTTGGTTGAGAATTAAGCGGTTGTTCACCCGGTCAAATAGGTGATGACCAATTTGTTTCTCTAACTCAGACAGCGCCATACTCACGGCCGCCTTAGAAAGAAACAGGCTTTCCGAAGCCGCAGTTAGCGTTTTGTGCTGAGTGATCGTAGTAAAAACTTTCAGTTGTTTAAGAGAGATATGACTAGGCATGATATTCCGTTAAGTTTATCTGAACGTTAGTTTTAAATAATTAGATATATTGGAACGAAGTGCAAGAGTAATATACACCCCATAGAAAGTTAGCCTAGATTTTGAGGTCGTAATGATTCAAAGAACAAAAGCAAAAGTAATGGGAGCACCAACCCCAATGGCGGGTCTGGCTCTTGGTATTGCGAGCTTAGGTTGGAGTTGGGAAAACTTCGCCGAATTACATGGCTATGGACAGTGGATTAGCGCAGGTATTGCAAGCGTACTGCTAGCAATCTTGGCGACTAAATTTCTTTTTCACAATCATTTGTTGAGACAAGATCTTGCGCACCCTGTGGTGGGTAGTGTCGTTCCAACTTTCGCGATGGGAACCATGGTGGTTTCAAATTCTCTAGGGCACTTTTTCCCTGTTGCAGGTGACGTGCTTTGGTTAGTGGCGGTAGCTCTACATATCGTGTTCCTAGTGAGCTTCTTGTACCACCGCGCGAAAGACTTCGAACTACACCACATGGTGCCAAGCTGGTTCGTACCACCAGTGGGTATTATCGTTGCAGACGTGTCTTTTTCTGGTAACCCAGTGCTTGCACCTATTGCACACGGTGCGTTGGTCTTCGGTATGGTGGCTTACGCGGTGATGTTGCCAATGATGATCTACCGTTTCATGTTCACTCATGAAATCCCAGATGCAGCAAAACCAACCATGGCAATCATGGCGGCACCAGCAAGCCTATCATTGGCTGGTTACCTAACCGTAACGGCAACACCTTCACCAGTGATTATTGCTCTGTTGTTTGGTATCGCAGTATTGATGACAGCCATCATCTACTTAGCCTTCTTTAAATTGCTAAGACTGCCATTTAGCCCTGGCTATGCAGCGTTTACCTTCCCAATGGTGATTGGTGCAACGGCTCTGTTCAAAACAGCAAATTGGATGGAAGCAAATGGTCTAGCAGCGCACTATGTACAACAAGTTCGCGGCCTGGCAGGTATCGAATTGATTGTGGCAACGATTGTGGTGACTTACGTAGGTTTGCAATACATCAATAACTTACTAATCCAACCACGCTTGATGACGACACATCACGCATAAGTCTTACTCGTAAAGCAAAGCCTCTTGGTCTCTCTCGCCAAGAGGCTTTTTTTGTATCGGTAGGATCGGGACTAAAGCTAATCTGAAGATAAAAAAATGCCACCCCAAAAGGGTGGCAGGAAAAATAGATACAATTTTAATACATCAAACTTTAGTAACCGCGGCCATTGTAGCGAGAGTTCTCATGCAGAAGATGGCAATTCGAAACTTACCTCTCTTCACTATGCCTACCTGTCTGATGGGCGTGCGTTCTTTTTATCCTTTCTTATAGAAGCGCGACATTTCATCGAGAGAGTCCTGAATCACGTTCACTGGTACTTGGTGTTCCGTATCCACTTTAAGTTGATTATTGAGTTGCTGAGAATGCCCTCCTGGGTTTACCACTAACATGGTTTCTTTCCCTACCAGCGCATAGTTGTAATAACTGCCCGCAATGAACCAATCACGTGGAACACAATTATCAAATAGGTCTCGTCCTACGCTATACGATTGGGTGCCGCTTTTAACGTCGAATAGCTCGTTCATTAGAGTTGGCACAATGTCATAGTGTGTGGTGCGGTAGTTGATCTGCTCTGGCTGATGATCCGGAAGATAAACGTATAACGGCACATGCACTTGAGTGTCACTGTAGTTGCCCGTATGGCCCCAGTAATTCATCTTATGGTCGTTAAATTCCTCACCATGGTCGGAAGTAATCACCACAATGGTGTTCTCTAAGTCGACATTCTTCAGCACTTTTGCGATCAAGCTGTCGATGAAATTCAACGAGTTTTTATAGCGGTTATGATAAAGCGAGGCATCGAAATCGTTGTTCAGAAGAATATGATCGACACGTTCCCAATAAGGCTTGAATTTAGCGAACTCAGGTTCTGGAAAACTGGTGCCATGAGCCGAATCGTAAAACAAGAAGCTAAAATACGGTTTGTCGCTATCTTGCTTTTGAAACTGAATAAACTCATCGGTGATCTGCTGGTCACGCTTGATTTGTGTTTCGCCAGTTTGTTTAAGGGTGAGATCTTTCACCTTTTTAAAGACGGTGCGCGACAAGGGGGGGCTAGTTAATGGTGCTGAACCAAAAATACCCATTCGATAGCCTTGGTTTTGTAGGGTATCCATGAAGACGGGGGATTTCTGACTCGCATAAAAGCTGTCCCAGTAAGTTGCTGGCAAGCTATAGAACAGACTAAAAATGCCCGCTTGAGTAGAGTTACCACCGCTCATGTGTTGAGAAAAATTGACCGTTTTTTCGGAGAACTTGCTGACATTTGGCATGATCTCTGGTGTTGCATCACTGTAGCGCCAAGCATCAACCAGAATGAACAACACATTCGGCTGTTTAGATTTAGGTTCTACATTTACAGGGGCGAGTGGGTAGTTCAGTGAACTGCTTTCAATGTTTTTCAGCTCCACTCGGTTTTGTGAGGCCATATTTTCATCCACCAAGTGATGACGATAGATAAACTTACGCGTCGTTAATGGGTAGTAAAGAGGCCAGTTATTAGAGAACTGACTGACTTCGTCGTCATAGAGTGCGTTCTTATAGGCGTGGATAACCTGAGTGCTCAGCAACAAGCCAAACCAAACCGCAACAATCAAGAACTTTGCTCGGCTATGAGCCAGTTTATTGGCTAACCAAACGGTGCATGCCAAGCCAATGGCGAGCAGTGCAATGTCGCTAATAAAGATCAGCCAACTCATCCAAGATATTTCAAATACGTCACGACCGCCTTCGAAGAACATGCGGATCAACAGGCCATTGATGTGTAGTTTGTATTGCTGGAAAACGAGGATATCGACTTTCAACATGATCAAGAGCGTGATGGCAATGGTGATCACAACGACTTTGAACATGCGTGTCGGCAAAAAGGACAGCAATAAACAACCCAGCATCAGCGGAAGAGCAATTAAACCCAACCAGCCAAATTGTGTAGCAAGCAAATAATATTCTTGCAGAAAGGTGAGCGGTTCTGCTTGGTTGTTTGACAGCAAAAATGGGTAACAAGCGATCGACAGATAAAGCGCAAAGCAAGCAAAAAATGCAATCAGCCAAGCGCTATTTGAAGAAAATTTGCGCAACATAGTTTTGGTATTCCAGTGCTTTTTCATCCCTATCAAATCAAGAACAAAGTGCGGCTCGGCGTGAAATCAAAATGACTGAACCCCGTGATTCTTCGCCTTCAACTCAATATTCAATTTGATGGGTATTGTTATAAAAATTTGCGTGAATTATAAAACAATGTTTTTTATCATGAAATAGTTGTGACTGATGTCACGCTTTGTATTTGCGTGTAAGACGTGACTTACAAATGTCAGTTGCTGGTTATTTGCGCAGAGTTTGAGTGTTCTCTAACCTTTTGTTATTTAAGCTATCGAGATCGCTCTAGGAATAAATGTGGCTGTGCTAAGCTTGCAAGCAGTTTCCATTGGCATGCGGTGCTCCTACTTTGTTTACTGTCTATCATTCCAATCAGGTCGATGTTCTCAAATCACTTCTTGTTGAACTGATTCGCATCAATCCATTAGAAAACCCATTCGAAAAAGAGCAAATTCTGGTGCAAAGCCCGGGTATGTCTCAGTGGTTAAAAATGGAAATGGCGAAAGAGTTTGGTGTTGCAGCAAACTTAGAATTTCCGCTGCCAGCGACTTTCATTTGGGACATGTTCACCCAAGTATTGGCTGATGTGCCTAAGCGCAGTGCCTTCAACAAAGAAGCCATGACGTGGAAGTTGATGCACTTGCTTCCGGGTTTACTTAACGAAGCGTCCTTCGAACCTTTGGCTCGTTATCTTCAGGACGACAGTGACAACTCCAAGTTGTATCAATTGGCAGAGAAAATTGCCGATATTTTCGATGGTTATTTGGTGTATCGCCCAGAATGGATTGCAAGCTGGGAAGCAGGACAAACGGTGCCTGAACTTGAAGACGAACACCCATGGCAGCCGATTTTGTGGCAGGCATTGTACGACCACACGGTTACCCTTGGGCAGTCGCCTTATCATCGTGCCAATTTGTACGAACACTTCATTGATACGCTCGAAAACTTCAACGGTGACTTTGACCATCTGCCGAAACGTCTGTTTGTGTTTGGTATCTCTTCACTGCCGCCACGTTACATGGATGCGCTCAAAGCCATTGGTGAACACATTGATGTGCATCTGATGTTTACCAACCCTTGTCGTTATTACTGGGGTGAGGTACGCGACCGTAAATTCCTAGCTCGCTTAGCAGCAAAGCATCGCCAGCACGTGGTGTGGCAAGAAGACCATTCTGAAGTGCAAGGTGAGAGTGAGCAGTTAAAAGGTTCGCTAGAAGAAAACGTGGTGGATGAGCTGCATACCGATGTGGTGGGTAACAGCTTGTTGGCATCGATGGGTAAACTTGGACGCGATAACATGTATCTGTTGTCGCAGCTCGAATCCCATGAGATTGAAGCTTTTGTTGATGTCGAGCGAGACAGTCTGCTCCACCAACTTCAAGCAGATATTCTTAATTTAGAAGAACACCAAGACGACGAGCAAATCGACAGCAGCCAGCACAAACAAGTGGTGAGCTTGGGTGATAAATCTCTGAGCTTGCATTCTTGCCACAGCCCAATGCGAGAAGTGGAAGTGCTACACGATCAGCTTTTGGCAATGTTCGATGCTGACCCAACACTGAAACCGCGCGATATTATTGTCATGGTGGCAGACATCAATGCCTACAGCCCTGCGATTCAGGCGGTGTTCGGTAATGCGCCGGGTGAGCGATTCATTCCTTACTCGATTTCAGACCGAACGGCCGATCAAGAAAGCCCAATTTTGGCGGCTTTCATGCAACTTGTTAATTTACCGAATACACGTTGCTTGGCTTCTGAATTACTTGAGCTGTTAGAAACGCCGGCGATTTTGAAGCGATTCGATCTCAGCGAAGATGATTTCCTTCAAGCCAAACAATGGGTGGAAGAATCCGGCATTCGCTGGGGGCTAGATAGCCATACCGGCAGCGAATTTGAACTGCCAGAAACACGCCAAAACACATGGCAATTTGGTATCCAGCGTATGTTATTAGGTTACGCGATGCCAGAGTCTGCTGGTTTGTTTGAAGCACAAGAAGGCAGCCTCTCACCATACAATGAAGTGCAAGGCATGGGCGCAGAACTTGCCGGTAAGTTAGCTCACTTTATCCAACAAATTAGCCAATATCGCCGCAAACTTTCCCATGTTCAGTCGATTGATGCATGGCGTGAAACCTTGGTGGCGATGTTGGATGACTTCTTCTCTGTTGAGCTAGAAGGGGAAATGGCGCTTAAGTCGATTCGAGATACCTTAAGCCAACTGAAAGAACAGCTAACCGATGCAGCATTTGATGATGCCTTGTCGCCTTCTATTGTTAGCCAGTATCTGCAAAACAAGCTGTCAGGAACACGGGTTAGCCAGCGCTTCCTTGCCGGACAAGTGAACTTCTGTACTCTGATGCCAATGCGCTCTATCCCATTTAGAACCGTGTGTCTGCTTGGTATGAACGATGGCGTTTACCCGCGCTCAATGCCACCAGAAGGTTTTGACTTAATGACGGGGCGCACTAAGCCGGGCGACCGTTCACGCCGAGACGATGACCGTTACCTATTCTTAGAAGCCATGTTGTCTGCGCAGCAAAGTTTGTACATCAGTTACGTTGGGCGTTCTATCCAAGATAACACTGAGCGCGTGCCGTCTGTGCTGGTATCGGAGTTGATGGAGTATTGCCATCAGAATTACTGCCTAGATGGCGATCAAGACCAGCCTGTTGATGACTCGGGAGATAAACTACTCAACGAGTTAGTGAACGTACATGCCATGGTGCCATTCAGCCCAAGCGCATTCCAAGGCTCTCATTCAAGCTATGCCAAAGAGTGGATTCCAGCGGCGTTGACCCAAAGCAATCAATCGCAAGGTCATGCGCGTGGCGAGTTTAACCGCGCATTGGATGATTACTTACTTGGCGCAACCTTCCCAATCGAATTGGATTTGGTGGAATTACAACGCTTCTGGCGTTTGCCTGTTCAGTATTTCTTTAACCGCCGTTTGAAAGTGATGTTCGAGCCGCCATTGCCTGTGATGGAAGATGATGAGCCATTCGTATTAGGTGGCTTAGAAAGCTATCAAATGCGCGATGAGCTACTAGAAACCTTGCTCGAAACCGCCATTACTCAACCATCCGCAAAAGCAGACGTGCTCAAGCACTTTATGAGTGAGCAACGCGCGCAGGGCAAATTACCGGTTGGCGCATTTGGTGATATCGAGTTTGAAACCAACCGCGTGCAAGCGGAAGAGCTGGTGGATAAGTTGGCGTTTTTATCCGGCGCACCGCAAGACGATTTAGAAATCGACCTTACCTTCGATGTGCTTGGTGAAGGAAAAAACATCCGTCTAACCGGTTGGCTGACTCAATGCTATCAATCTGGTTTGATTCGCTACCGCAGCGGTAAAATTCGTGCGCAGGATTATCTTGCTGCATGGATTGATCATCTTGCTATGTCTGCCTCTGGTCATGCTAGAAAGACCCACGTTATCGGTTATGACCGCAAGGAAGGCGCGGTGCATTTGGTTTACCCTGCAATGGCAGACGCTGTGCAAGCGAAACAGCTACTTGCTGAATTAGTACGTTTGTTTTTTGAAGGCATGACCAAACCATTACCATATTTCCCGAAAACAGCACTGGCGTGTGTCGAGGCGGGCTTTAGTCGTGGCCACTGGGCTGATGACGAAGAGAAATCGCTGAAGAAAATGGCGGACGCATTCAATGATGGTTACATGAGCCCAGGCGAAGGAAACAATGCGTATATTTCGCGTATTTGGTCTGCTTGGAATGACGGGCTGGCAGCAGAAGTTCGCACACTAACCGCATTGGTTCTTCAAGGCGCAAGATTGACGGCGATGGATGCCGATGATGAAAAGTAAGTTGGATTATTTAGATAAAAAAGAGAGTAGGGTGGCCGCCAGAAAATCATTATTTTTTGTAGGGCGTTCGCTGTACGGCCACAAGGTCAGAGGGACCATGATTCGTTTGAGTGTAGCCGCCTGAAAGGCTTGGCTTATCTCGTGAGGCGCATACTAACGGTACTCCGTAATGATAACCGTGAGTGAGATCCCACAAAGGTCTAAATATTCCAACCTATTAGACATATTAATAGAATTTTTAACGATAGATCACAGTTCGATCAGTCGATAATCCGGAGAGATTCAGCGTTATGGCGCAAATGTCAGTTCCAACTCCACTGCAAACCATGACTTTTCCACTGCATGGTGCAAGGCTAATTGAAGCATCGGCGGGTACGGGTAAAACCTTTACCATCGCGGGTTTGTATTTGCGACTCCTACTAGGGCATGGCACTGCCGATACGAAGCACCGCGTGCCGTTGACCGTGGATCAAATTCTGGTGGTGACCTTTACTGAAGCTGCAACGGCGGAGCTGCGTGATCGTATTCGTGTGCGTATTCACGACGCGAGGATCGCATTCGCTCGCGGGAAAAGCTCAGATCCTGTGATTCAGCCTTTGTTGGAAGAAATCGAAGATCATAAACAAGCCGCTGAGATCCTATTGCAAGCAGAGCGCCAAATGGATGAAGCCGCGGTGTACACCATTCACGGTTTCTGCCAACGCATGCTGACGCAAAACGCATTCGAATCCGGTAGTCGTTTCAATAATGAGTTTGTGACAGACGAAAGCCATCTTAAAGCGCAAGTCGTTGCTGATTACTGGCGTCGTAACTTCTACCCTCTGCCATTCGCTTTGGCTGGAGAAGTTCGCCAACTCTGGGGCTCGCCATCGGATCTGTTATATGACATCAGCAATTACCTCACAGGCGCGCCGCTAAGTCTCTCTGTTCCTGCAATGCAAGGTAGTCTTGCCGATTTGCATGAGCAAAACTTAAAGCAAATTGATGCTTTGAAAGCCCAATGGCGTGATAACCAAGAGGACTTCCTCGCACTGATTTCTGATTCCGACGTCAACAAACGCAGCTACACCAAAAAGTCTTTGCCGACATGGTTAGAAGCGGTAAACGCATGGGCTGCGACAGAAACCACGGGCTATGACTATCCAGATAAGCTGGAGAAGTTCGCCCAGAATGTGTTGTTTGAGAAAACTCCGAAAGGCACTACGCCACAGCACCCTGTGTTTGAGGCGATTGAAGCTTTCCTTGCCAACCCAATCAGTTTAAAAGCGCCGCTATTGGCTCACGCAATTGAGCATTGTCGCGTGATGCTGGCAAAAGCAAAAAATCAAAAACAATGGTTGTCATTTGATGACTTGCTGACTCAGCTTTCTGCCTCGATTGATTCCGATGAAACCGCACTACTGACAGAGCGCATTCGCACGCTTTATCCGGTTGCGATGATCGATGAATTCCAAGATACCGACCCACTGCAATACAGCATTTTCAGCCGCATTTATTTAGATAACCCTGAGTGCGGTTTGTTTATGATCGGTGACCCGAAACAGGCGATTTACGGTTTCCGTGGGGCGGACATCTTCACCTACATCAAAGCTCGTAACCAAGTTAGTGCTCACTACACGCTTGGCACCAACTGGCGATCAAGTGCCGATATGGTATTGGCAGTGAACCAGATTTTTGCTCTGCCAGATAGTCCGTTTATTTATGACTCCGACATTCCATTCCATTCTGTGGATTACAGCCCAAGTGCCGACAAACGCGTTTGGACCATGGGTGGTCAAAAACAACCTGCACTGACTTATTGGCTGCAAGAAGCTGAAGGTAAACCTCTGCCAAAAGGTGAATATCTCACCACTATGGCAGAGGCGGCAGCGAGCCAAATTCAAACCATTTTGACCGCAGCGCAACAAGGCCAAGCGTGTCTGGTTAATGGCGAAAAGCAGAAACCAGTCAAAGCAGGCGACATTGCAGTATTGGTGCGAACGGGGAGCGAAGGTCGCATGGTCAAACAGGCGTTAGCAGACCAAGGCATTGCTAGTGTGTATTTGTCCAACCGCGATAGTGTGTTTACCAGTTCCGTCGCACAAGACTTACAGCGTTTGCTGCAAGCGGTGTTAACGCCAGAAAATGACAGAGCATTGCGAGCCAGCCTAGCGTCAGAATTGTTTGCTCTGGATGCAGCCAGTTTAGACGCCCTCAATAACGACGAAACCGTGTGGGAAAACGCGGTTAATGAGTTCAAAGAATACCGCAAACTTTGGGTGCAACGTGGTGTGCTTCCTATGCTTCGAGCAGTGATCAGCAAACGCCATATTGCTGAACGTCTGCTAGAAGAAGGAGCGAGCTCACAAAGCGAAAACGGTGAGCGAGTACTTACCGATCTGATGCACATTGGTGAGCTATTGCAGCAAGCAAGTAACGAATTAGACAGCGACCACGGTTTGCTACGTTGGTTAGCGCAATCCATCAGCGATGCAGAACATGGGCTAGGTGGCAGTGATGACCAAATTCAGCGTTTGGAATCAGAGCGTAACTTGGTGCAAATCGTCACCATTCACAAATCCAAAGGTCTGGAATATGACTTGGTCTTCCTACCATTTGTGTTTGGTTACCGAGAAGCAAGTGAAGCCAAATACTACGACGCTGAGAACGATCGTACTGTACTTGATATCACGGGCAATGATGCGTCGTTAAAACAGGCAGATAAAGAACGCCTTGCTGAAGATTTACGCCTCATCTATGTAGCGCTAACGCGTGCCGTGTATGCCTGCTTTATTGGTGCTTCACCGCTGCGTAATGGTCGCTCAACCAAAGAGCCAACCGGCGTGCATCACAGCGCAATTGGTTACTTGGTGCAAAATGGTCAAGAGGGTGGCATCAACGACCTGTTTGTTGGGTTGAAGAAGCAACAAGAGAATCTCGATAACGTGGTGATTTGTGACCCTCCAAAGCAGCACGACGATATCTATGTTGCGGAGCAAACCGAGTTAGAAGCGTTGACAGCTAAAGAGCTGCAAAACCCAATTGATAGAAACTGGCGAATCACCAGTTACTCGGGCTTGGTTAAGCAAGGTTCTCATCATGCTGAACATGACGCGACGATTGAAATTACTGGCTTTGATATCGATTCTTCAGAAGAGCAAGATGAAGCGGAATTGGTTGAGCCAGAACGCTCTATCTTCAACTTCCCGCGTGGCGCACGTCCGGGTACTTTTCTGCACAGCTTATTTGAGGAAATTGAGTTTACTCAACCAGCGACAACGGAAGAGAACACCCAAATTATCCTCGGTTTAATGGAAAGTGAGCAGCTTGATGAAGAGTGGCTGCCAATCCTGCAACAGTTGATTGATACCGTGCTGGCAACGCCTTTGGATAGCAAAGCACTACTGCTCAATCAAAAAGGTCCGGCGCAACGTTTGGTTGAGATGGAATTCTTACTGCCGATTGAAGTGTTGTCTGCACCTGCATTGAACCGCGTGATTCAACGTCATGATCCGCTGTCTGCTAAAGCGGGCGACCTGGGTTTCCAAACCGTGCAAGGCATGTTGAAAGGCTTTATTGACTTGGTGTTTGAGCACCAAGGCAAATACTACGTCCTCGACTGGAAATCGAACCACTTAGGTGATGATGTATTCCATTACCATGGCGATGCGTTGAAGTCGGCGATGGCGGATCATCGCTACGATCTGCAATACCAAATCTACGCTTTGGCGCTGCATCGTTTCTTGCGTAGCAGATTGCCAAATTATGATTATGAACAGCACTTTGGCGGCGTTTATTACCTGTTCTTGCGTGGTATGGATGGGCAAAGTGATCATGGTGTTTTTTCTGCCAAGCCAACCTTTGAATTTTTACAAGAGATGGATCATTTGATTGATGGTCAAGCACCTGACACGCGATCCAGTGAATTGGGTCAGATGGAGTTAATTTGATGAAAACCAATGATCTTCTTTCTGAGCAAAGCAGCCCTCTGGCAACAAAAGATCTAGCGGCAACACGAGATCTATTGGCAACTTTAGAATCGTTGGCAAACAAAGGAGCGATTCGCCAATTGGATTTCCAGTTCGCGCGCTTTATCTATTCGCAAGTTGAGCAACAAGCGAACAGCCAAGAACTGGCATTTATTGCTGGCGTGGTCAGTAGTGAGTTAGGCAAAGGACACATCTGCTTGCCTCTGTTCGATAGCCAAGGGCAACCAACAGACCTTGCCAGTAAGCTCGGTCTGTTTGGGGAGTCTGCGTTAGCGCTTAATACTCAGCTGCAAGGCGTTAATTGGGTTGAGCTTCTGCAAGCGTCGCCTTTGGTTGGTGCTCAAGGTGAAGCTTTGCCAATGATGTTTGATGGTGAACGTCTCTACTTGCATCGTTACTGGCACTATGAAGTGACGTTGGCGGACAAGCTCAATCAACTCAGTGCGGCTGTAAATCTACAGCCTCAAGAGTTCACACGTTTGCCTGAGTTGCTGCATCATTTGTTCGCTCGTCAGTACCACTTTCTGTTCAATGCATTAGCCAAAGCGACAGAGTCGGGAACCAGCAACCAAGTGCTACGCCAGCAATTAGTCTGTGACCATTTGGATGTGGTTACTGTAGACAGTCTCGATTGGGCTGCCATTGATGCGGCAGTCTGCCAAGCGAAACAAGTTCACGATCTGCAAGTGCTGGACAAGCTGGTACCGTTGTCAGCTTGTGTTAACTGGCAGAAGGTCGCTGCTGCGGTAGCACTGACGCGTCGTTTTGCGGTGATTTCTGGTGGGCCGGGGACGGGTAAAACTACCACGGTAACCAAATTGCTTGCCGCGCTGATTGAGCAAGCAGGACAAGAGAAAAACCTCACCATCAAGCTGGTGGCGCCGACGGGTAAAGCGGCAGCACGTTTGACGGAGTCGATTGGTAAAGCGATTCAAGAGTTGCCAGTGGAGCCTGAGCTTAAAGCGAAAATTCCAACCGAGTCGAGCACTTTGCATCGCCTGTTGGGCGCGATTCCAAACAGTGCAGAGTTTCGTCACAACAAACAAAATCCGCTGCACCTCGATATTTTAGTGGTGGATGAAGCTTCCATGGTCGATTTGCCGATGATGTACAAAGTTGTTGATGCGCTACCAAAACATTCACGTTTGATTCTTCTCGGAGATAAAGATCAATTGGCATCGGTAGAAGCGGGTGCGGTGCTCGGTGATATCTGTTCGTTCCACGCATTTGGCTTTGGCAAAGAGCAGGCGTCTGCGGTCGCGAAGTTAACAGGCTTTGACACCTTGGCGTACAGCACCAACAGTAATACTTCGATTGCCGATAGCTTATGTATGCTGCAAAAGAGTTACCGATTCGATGCTCGCTCCGGTATCGGTCAGCTAGCGAAAGCGGTCAATGCTGGCTCAGCCGCAAAAGTAGACGACGTTTGGAATCGTGATTTTGCTGATATCGAGCATTTCGCACTGAGCAGCCAAAACTACAATCAGATGATGCAGACTTTGGTTGCCGAATATGGTCGTTATTTAAAACGCATCGGACAGCAAGAGATTGACCAAAAGACAGGGGAACCAGAAACACTGACCCACAAAGCTAAAGCCGTGTTGGATACCTTTAATCAATGCCGATTATTGTGTGCTATCCGTGAAGGTGATTTTGGTGTGACCGGTTTAAACCAACGCATTGAAAAAGCACTAGCTGCACGTAAGTTGATTCAAACCCAAGATGAACTTTGGTATCAAGGCAGACCTGTGATGGTCACGCGTAATGATCATGGCTTGGGATTGTATAACGGTGATATCGGCATTTGTATGCGAGACGACAGCGAAGGTGAGCCGCGCCTTAAAGTGTTCTTCGAACTGCCAGACGGCAGCGTGAAGTCGGTGCTGCCAAGCCGAGTCCCTGAGCATGAAACCGCATATGCGATGACCATTCATAAATCACAAGGCAGTGAGTTTGAATACACGCTAATGATTTTGCCGCCAGATTTCAGCCCAATCCTCACTCGCGAGCTGATCTACACAGGTATTACTCGTGCAAAGAAACGTCTTGCGATGTACGCCGAGATGAATGTCCTCAAGCGTGGTATTAAAGTGAAAACAACTCGAGCAAGTGGATTGGTTGAGCGACTAAGAAATTGAGTTTACTCATTCAAAAGTGAGAAGTTTTCATGAACTGAATATGTTTTTATGTGGCGGGTCGTAATCCCGCCATTTTTATGTATGAGTAGTTCGACCTGCATTGAACCCTATGCTTTTTCGACGATATTGTTTGAGCTTTGATGTCGAATGAGGTGTGACCGTGGACTTTGCCTGGCTTCTACATATCGCATTTATCGCTTTTTTTGTATCAGGTGCTGCGTTGTTTATTTGGTTTGTAGTGCTAGGTGCTTTTCTCGTATTCTTTACACCCAAAAATGTAAAACAGTACGCTTTCAACGAGCGACATTTTTCTGAAGTTGAGCTAGCCATCAGCTCCGGTTTTCATTTTGGCTCTCTTATCTATGGCACCGGCCTGCTTGCGACCATCGCGTTTCCTCGACTTGGGAAAAAGCGGGGACTGAGCGATGTACGCAACATAAGCCCTCAATGGCTCATTAAGGTTAGCGTGGTTTATTGGTTGATACTTCTAATCATTCTATTCGTTATATTTTCGACGTTATTAATTATGACCTTTCACTGAGCATACGTACAAAAAGACCGAGCGCGATGCTCGGTCTTTTTTAATTTTGTGTAAACGCATTGGTAAATGACACGCTGCGAATTTTGTACTGCTGTTGGTAAGCCAAGATAAAATCTTTAATGGCGTCATTGACGGGGAATACGCAATGAACGTCGAGCCCTTCTAGAAAATGGTTATCCGCCATATCCCAAAAGCTTTGAAGTGAATTGCAAATAATGGTTCTCATAACAGTGCTCATCTTATTCATTTTAAGAGTAACAACTGTCCTTGATGCGTCATGCGGCGCGATGAAGCTCGCTCTGCACTTTAGGGTGAACAATATTCACCTAGATCCATTTGTGAGTTGATTAAAAACCAACCGTTTGTCGCGCAGAGTATAACCAACCATGTGTATATTGAAAAGGTTAAATTGCGACCAGTGTCAATGTAAAGCTTTGCATAATGATATAGTCACTGAATAAATAACGTTTCGTTATTCTTCAGAGGTCTAATGCCAGAATCTTCGATTTACGTTGGAAGTTGTACAGCCCTTGTTTTGCTCCCGGAAGGTAATCAACATTCACTTCATAGAAGCCTTGTTCTCTAAACCAATGCAGGCTGTGTGTGGTCAACACAAAGATCTGATTGATGTTGTCTGATTTTGAACGATGCTTCATATAGTTCAGTAGCAATAACCCACGGTTTCCATCACGATAGTCTGGGTGGATCGCCACACAAGCCATCTCCGCTTTTTGCTCTTCGATATATGGGTACAAAGCGGCGCAACCGATGATCAAGCCGTCTTTTTCAATAATGGTGAACTTATTAATTTCTTGCTCAAGCTGTTCGCGAGAGCGTCTTACTAGCACGCCTTGTTCTTCTAATGGGCGAATCAGATCTAAAATACCGCCAATATCATCGATGTCCGCTTCACGTACCTGTTCGGCACTGGCCATTACAACCTGTGTACCGATACCATCGAAAGAGAACAATTCTTGAATGAGTGCGCCATCAACTTTGTAACTGATTAGGTGGCTTCTTGGCACACCTGCACGGCAAGCAGAAATCGAACCTTTGAGAAAACGTAATGTTCCGGAGTTGTAGTCGGAATCTGGTGAGGTGTCTGCCATGAGTTTCGTGATGACATGTTCGGCTTCAATAGGGAACAATTCCGCGACGGCGTTACCATTATCATCAATAACCCCTTGCTCAGAGCAGAAGCCAATCAATTTATCCGCACCAAGCTTAATCGCTAGTTGAGTCGCGACTTCTTCTGAGGGAAGGTTGAAGCATTCCCCTGTCACTGAGCTGGCGATTGGGCCGAGTAATACAATTGAACCTTGATCGAGTGTCCGGTGGATTGCATCGGTATCAATTCGACGAATGCGTCCACTGTGGCAATAGTCGACGCCGTCATCCACACCGAGTGGCTGAGCAATGACAAAGTTGCCGCTCACAACGTTAAGTTGAGTACCCGCCATCGGCGTGTTGTTGAGGCTCATGGATAAGCGTGCGGTAATCGCCAGTTGAAGCTGTCCCGCGGCTTGCATAACTACCGAAAGCGCGGTTTCATCTGTGATTCGAACGTTTTTGTGGTATGGCGTAGTAAGATCTTGTTTCTCTAGTAGTTGGTTGATCTGTGGCCTGGCACCATAAACAACAACGACTTTAATGCCAAGGCTATGCATTAAAGCAATATCATTGATAATGTTACCAAAGTTTTTATCGGCAACCGCTTCACCTCCTAGCATTAGTACCATGGTTTTTCCACGGTGAGCATTCACATAAGGTGTGGATTGACGGAATCCTTTAACCAGGGCAGTACTACGAATTTTCACTACAGCCATTCCTTGTGTTTATTTATGCTTTAATATTGTCTTTTTATTCAAATGTTGGCAAGGTAATTTTTTGGAATAAAGCACAAACATCGTGAGCGTGATGCTTGGTTGTGTTTGACTGATGAGGGTACAATGCTCCCGTCTAGTTCAAACACGTGAGCCTCATGTCTTCAGTTGTAAATAAGAATGCTGCTATCGCTGCTCAATCAGAGCAAAATATCTCTACAAAATCGCCACTTCGTAAATGGATCGAACGTTCGCTAATGCTAACGGCGATCGTAGGTACGATAGTCGTATTTATGATGTATGGTGATTTGATCACGCGCTATATAAACCCACCAGTTTCCAAGTCTGTGATTTATGGCAAGTGGGTAGAGCAAGATGTGGCGCCATATGCTCGTGAAGAGTTTATTCTTAGTGAGCGTGGTGTAACGGTGAGAGGGTCTACCGTGGCGACGGATTTCGAATTTGATGGTGATACGCTTTCTTATAAGGTCGGCTCTACAGTGCGTCGATTTGACTTCCTCGATCAGCATCATTCTGAAATGAAGTTGGATTCAAATGCCCACTATCTGCCCGTTTTTCACCTAGAAGGTCATTCGAACCTAGCTATTCGCTAGCGCGTCATATTCGTAAAATTCTTTCTATAACTGCTCGCTGGGTCTCAGTGTGAGAGGGCCAGCGTTTTCGGGTATCTTAAAATTCCTGCCACTTCCATCAGACATTTTTCGGACAATCGTTTGATTCCATTGCTGTTATTATCCTCAACCCAGTTTAAATGGATAAATTGGCAGCAAACCAAGTCTTTGCCTTATCGCTGATACACTTTGTCGCAGCTTTTCAATTGCGTCGTTTGCATTTGTTTGCCATCCTTTTGCTATCTTCTTTTATGGAAAAAACACGTGTTTAAAAAACTCCTTCCTATTGTCGCTTTAAGTCTGCTATTTGGTTGTGCGACTGAGCCAGAACAAAACCTACTTGCTAAGCAAGATTACGATGGCGAGTTTTCGCATATCTTGAACAAAGCTGATGTCGTTGAATCCAACAAGCCACAAGATTTCACTGAGTTCAACAAACAAGCAGAACAGGTTGTGACTAAGTCGCCTTCAATGGCAAAAATGTATCAGCCACTTTACGAGAAGTTGAGTGAATGGGCATTGCAGAGTGGTGACACGACTGCGCTCAGTGCTTACGGCATCCAAGCCGCGCAGCTTGGTGGTGGTGATAAGAAGGGCAACGTGTTGTTCACAGGCTATTTCTCTCCTGTGATGGAATTGCGTCATCAACCGAATGAAACATATAAGTACCCGGTTTACGGCAAGCCAAAATGTAGCTCTGATTGCCCAACTCGTGCTGAAATTTATAACGGTGCGCTTGAAGGGCAAGGTCTGGTATTGGGTTACGCACCAAACCGTATTGATCCATTCATGATGGAAGTGCAAGGTAGTGGCTTTGTTCATTTCGAAGATGACGATACGCTGGAATACTTTGCTTACGCAGGTAAGAACAATAAAGCGTACGTGAGTATTGGCCGAATTCTAATTGAGCGTGGTGAAGTGCCACGTGAAGAAATGTCACTCAAAGCCATCAAAGATTGGGTGATGAAGAATGATGAAGCAACAGTTCGTGAGTTGCTAGAGCAGAACCCTTCTTATGTGTTCTTTGCTCCACAAGCGGATGCGCCAGTAACGGGCTCTGCAGGTATTCCACTATTACCAATGGCATCGGTAGCAGGCGATCGTTCGATTCTACCTATGGGTACGCCAATTTTGGCGGAAGTACCATTGCTTAATAAAGACGGTACATGGAGTGGGGCGCACCAGCTTCGTCTTCTAATTGTGTTAGACACTGGCGGCGCGGTCAAACAAAACCATCTTGACCTATACCACGGCATGGGACCACGTGCCGGTACCGAAGCGGGTCACTACAAGCATTTTGGTCGAGTGTGGAAACTGGGCTTAGAAAACACGCCAACGCAAGCACCTTGGGCTTTGCCGCCAGAGAAGTTACAATAGCCGCCTAGCGAGAGGAATCACCTCTCATCATCTAGACATTTCCTCAAAGAGTGCGTATAAATCGCACTCTTTGTTTTTCTATCGATCATCTGGAACTTCAATATGCGTGAACTCGATACTCCGGCATCTGACAGCTATAACCAACGTTTTGGTGGCACTCGTCGTCTCTACGGCAACAGCGAAGTAGAAATTCTTCGTGCTGCACACGTGTGTGTGATTGGTATTGGCGGTGTTGGTTCATGGGCGGTAGAAGCGCTGGCACGTACTGGTATTGGTGAGTTGACGCTTATCGATATGGATGACGTGTGTGTGACCAACATTAACCGTCAAATTCATGCGATGACTGGCACGGTTGGTCAAAGCAAAATTGAAGTGATGGCAGAGCGCGTTAAGCTGATTAACCCAGAGTGTAAGGTCAATTTGATTGACGATTTCATCACGCCAGATAACCAGCATGAGTATTTGAGCAAAGAGTTCGATTACGTGTTGGATGCGATCGATAGCGTAAAAGCAAAAGCGTCTCTATTGGCTTACTGTCGTAGCAACAAGATTAAAGTGATCACAACTGGCGGTGCTGGTGGTCAAATCGATCCAACCCAAATCATGGTGGCGGATCTGACCAAGACTATCCAAGATCCACTGGCTAAAAAGATCAAAGACACATTGCGTCGTCATCATAACTTCCCGAAAAATCCAGCGCGTAAGTTTGGTATCGATTGTGTGTTCTCTACGGAGCAATTGAAGTACCCACAAGCCGATGGTTCAGTATGTGGCGTGAAATCGACAGCAGAAGGTCCAAAACGTATGGACTGTGCGAGTGGTTTTGGCGCAGCGACGGTTGTAACCGCAACGTTCGGTTTTGTTGCGGTATCACGCATCGTTGAAAAGCTGATCCAAAAGCATAAGAAGTAATTCAGAGAAGAGAGCATACCAATGACTGAGTTTCCTGTTTCGCCGTTTGGCACTGACATCACCAGTGAAGACATCGCCGCAACCATGCAGCAATTTAAAGGTTGGGAAGACCGCTACCGTCAGGTGATTCAATGGGGTAAAAAATTGCCTCAAATGCCTGAAGAGCTTAAATCAGAACAAGTTACGGTATCTGGTTGTGAAAGCCTAGTATGGCTGGTGAGCAAAGAGCAAGACGGTGTATGGCACTTCTGTGCTGATTCTGATGCGCGTATCGTTCGTGGCCTGATTGCCTTGGTGATGGCGGCTTACGACGGTAAAACAGCAGAGCAAATTCAAGCGTTTGATATTGATGCTTACTTTGAAAAGCTGGGTTTAATCGCTCACCTAAGCCCATCGCGTGGCAATGGTTTGAAAGCGATTGTTGAGCAGATCAAAGCACAGGCTCAGTAGTTGCCGTTAGTTAAAACCGCACAAAGAACAGAATAAAGAAAAGGGTTGAAGCCAAACGGCTTCAACCCTTTTTCTATATCTATAGTGGTATTCTTATTATTAAAGCATATCGACCGCTTTCTCGACTGCTGCAATCAGCTTTTCAACATCTTCTAACGTATTGTAGATACCAAAAGAAACGCGCACCGTGCCTTTGACGTTAAGTGCATCCATCAGAGGATGAGCACAGTGATGCCCAGCACGAACAGCGATACCTTGTTGATCAAGTAGCGTGGCAATGTCTTGGTGGTGAACGCCGTCCATAACGAAAGTAAGCACTGAAGCATTCGGCTGATAACCAAGGATTTGAATGTCATCCAACTGGCTTAACGCTTGGTAAGCTTTGTCTTGTAGAGAATGCAGATGTGCCTCCACTGCGACGTGATCGAAACCTTGGTACCAATCGATGGCTTTCGCTAGAGCAATCGCGCCTGCGACGTTCGGTGTTCCTGCTTCAAACTTACCCGGCAAGGCAGAGAAGGTGGTTCTCTCGAATGAGACTCTTTCAACCATTTTGCCGCCGCCGTGCCATGGTGGCATCGCTTCTAAAAGGTCAAGCTTGCCATACAGTACGCCAATCCCAGCGGGGGCGTATAGCTTGTGACCAGAGAAGACATAGAAGTCGACATCGAGCTCTGCCAAGTTCAACTGTTCATGAACAATACCTTGTGCACCATCGACAACAACAACAGCGCCTACCGCATGTGCCATGGCGATGATTTTCTCGATAGGTTGACGAGAGCCCGTCACATTGGTGATTTGTGCACACGCTACGATTTTACAGCGCTCCGACAACACTGCTTCAAACGCATTGATGTCGAATTGGCAATCGGAGGTCATCGGAACCTTAATGATTTTCGCGCCCGTTTGCTCCGCGACAATTTGCCAAGGCACGATGTTGGCGTGATGTTCCATTTCACTGATTAAGATTTCATCACCCGATTGGAGTGTGCTACGAGCATAAGTTTGCGCGATGAGATTTAGTGCTTCGGTTGCGCCTCGAGTCCAAATGATTTCTTTTGAAATGCTCGCCCCAATAAAATTCGCAACGGTTTCACGAGCGGCTTCAAATTGGCTGGTCGCGTTGGCTGTTAAGCTATGACTGCCACGGTGCACGTTAGCATTTTGTGCACTGTAGTAACGGCTAATCACATCGATCACGCACTGTGGTTTTTGCGTTGTTGCTGCGCTATCAAGGTAAACCAAAGGTGATTGGTTTACGTCTTGATTTAGGGCGGGGAACTGTTCGCGTACAGCGTTTACGTCAAACATTATTCGTCACCGAATTCGTGGTAATGCAGTGTTGGGATGGTAACTAGTGGCTCTGCAACCATCCATCCATGCTCTTTACCAGAAAGTTTGATAATGATTTCCATCGCGAACTCAAGTGCGGTTCCTGGTCCCTGACTTGTCAGTAGGTTGTGATTCACATCCATGGTGACACGTTTAGCTCGCCATTTGTCTTCAGGAATATGAGATTGGAAGCTTGGATGGCATGTCATCAAGGCTTCAGGGTAAAGGTTGTGATGTTGCAAAACCAAAGCAGGTGCAGCACAAATTGCCGCAACCAGCTTACCTTCGTACATGTGCTGTTTTAGGATCTCGATCATGATGGTGCTATCACGGAAGGTTTCTGCACCACCTACGCCACCAGACAGAACAATCGCATCAAACTCGTCATCGGCAATATCAACCAGCTTGCAATCCGCGGTAAGTGTCACGCCTCGAGACGCTTTCATGGTAAGTGCACCATCGAAATCTGCGCTTGCGACGGTTACGTCATAGCCAGCTCGAACCATCAAGTCGATAACGGTTACCGCTTCCATTTCTTCTGTGCCCGGCGCGATAGGTACTAAGATCTTTTTATTCATTGTTCTGTCCAGCTTTGTTCAATCTGTTTGATGCGTTGATAGAGTTTGGTGTTCTCTGGCGTACTAATGTGATGCTTTTCAGCAGTTTTCAGCAAATAGCCGGTAATAAAATCAATTTCGGTGCGACGTTGGTGAAAAACATCTTGTCTCATTGAAGAGTAGTTGGCTGCTGTTGCGTTCACCACTTGCAGAACAGTGGTGTGAAGAGAATCAAAATCGATCTTTATCCCTTCTTTATTCATTACCTCTACCAACTCGCGAGTGATGTTCGCCAACTCGGTGGCAAATTCCGGAGCGGCAAGCTCACCATTTTTACATTGATGAATGGCCGTCAGGGGGTTGATAGCACAGTTGATCGCAAGCTTGGTCCACAGGGCAGCGTTGATATTTGGGTTCCAATTGACCTCTGGCAAAGCGTGATTCATCACCTCCGCTAAGAAGTCACATTGAGCACCTTTAGCATTAAAACCACCTAGTTGAGTATTTCCCTGACCAGTATGCAGAACCTGCTCTTTACTTGGTTTGTAAGCACCGTGTGTTGTTGTGGCAGCGATTAATGGATTATCAGCAAGTTTGGTTTCGATGAGTTGTGCGGTTCCCATTCCGTTGTGCATCAACATTATGATGGTGTCAGTGTTGATATAAGGAAGAAGAGGCTCAATCGCGGTTTCCACTTGCCATGCTTTTACTGTCACAACAATCAGATCTGCACTTTGAACAGAAGGGACGTGCTGATTAGAAAAATTGATTGCAGTATTGTCATCAAGTTGGAGCAACTGCTCGCTGTTTGAGCTTCTTCCCCATAAGGAAACATTGTGTCCCGCAAGTTTGAATTTAGTCGCCCAAAGTGAGCCAACGGCTCCTGGACCTAAGATGAGAATATTCACCAAACGCTCTCATTAAAAAGGTTTGCTGCAAGGATAATGAGGGAAAAAATGAAAGCAAATAAAAATGGCGCCAAGAGGCGCCATTTTTTGGGGAACTTATCGGTTCTATTAGAACTTGTAAGTTACAGCTAGGTAGTGACCGAAACCAGTAGATTTGAAGCCGTCAGTGTCTTTGATACCGTAAACGTCTTTGTAACCTTTCAGGCCGTAACCCACTGCGAAGCGGTCTGAGTGCCAGTAAATACCGTTAAACATAGCACCGCCGTTGCTAGCAGTAGAGTACTCATCTTTCATACCGAATTGGTAATCGATGTAACCTTGGTAAGAGATGAATGAACCGTTCTCGAAGAAGTAGAATGGCTTGAACCAGTTAGTCGAGATTTGGAAACCGTTCCAATCTTTTTGGTTACCTTGGTATGTACCGTATAGGTTTAGGCCGATTTTGCCCAACCAAGGAACCATTACGTCAGAACCAATACCAACTTTTTGGTTGTTTACAGAGAATGGGTTAGTTTTGTAATCAGTACCATCCCACTCAAATAGAGTTGCAACGTATAGCTCTTGAACTGGACCGAAAGATAGGTCTTTACCAGTTAGGCCGTCGATAGACATACGTGGAGCAAATTTCATAAAGATCTTAGGATCGCCAGCTTTGTCGCTGCCTTTATCTGACGCTAGGTTAAATACGTCAACGTAACCGTAAAGATCGAAAATACCAGAGCGACCGCCAAATTCCATTTCTAGGTAGTCATGAGATGACTCACCTGGAAGTTCATCGAATGCACCCATTAGGTTGAACTGCATCCACTTGTAATCGTTCTTGTGGATATCGCCGTCTGAGTAGTCAGCAGCCATAACTGGAGCTGAAGTAGCCGCTAGAAGGCTAAGAGCTAAAAGTGATTTACGCATAAGGGGACTCTCTATGTTTGTAATGATTCAGAACACGCAATCTGTGCTGCGCTTTCCAATTGGCGGGAATAATAGCGATAAAAATCCCAAATGAAAGTGATAAAGGATGCAAAAATGAAGGTTTTTCGTGAGCATTGTCACGAAACAAGTTTATTTCACGGAACTTTTTGTTTGTTGCATTGATTTGCAATAAATATGTGACGCATGTCGTTTGCGTAATCGTTTTTATGACTTTTTAAGCCAGTCGATTAACCAACACAAATCGTTAGTGATCTGACTAATAGGCCATTCGTATCAGTTGAGGAACCAAAGAGGACGTTTGAATGAAAGAAGTCATGTTATTCCCATTAACCTCAGTCGTTTTACCAGAAGGCAAAATGAATCTGCGTATTTTTGAACCTAGATACAAACGCATGGTGAAAGAATGCAGCCTCCAAGATTCAGGTTTTGGCGTTTGTCTCGTTGGTAATGACGGCGATCCGAAAGCTGTGGGAAACGTGTCATCCATCGGAACCTTGGTCACCATCGTTGATTTTGAAACACTCAGTGATGGGCTTCTTGGTATTACCGTGGCGGGAGAGAGACGTTTTATTGTCAAAAGGGTGAGGGCTGATTCTGATGGCCTTCGCCACGCTGAAGTCGAGTGGTTAGATAACTGGCAAGAGCCAAGGTCTCATCCCGACTTCCTCTATTTAAGTCATCAACTCGCTCATGTGTACGAACAATTTCCTCAATTAGGGACGCTTTACCAACACCGCTTTTACGACGATCCATCATGGGTCGCCCAAAGATGGCTTGAACTTCTTCCACTAGATTGTGAGCTGTTTGAGCAGTTGGTTGGAGCAGAGGATTGCCTTCCTGCATTGCACTTTCTTAATGATGCCATAGAAGCCCCACTTCAAAGAGAGACTAGGATATGAAAGGACTTACAAAAACCGCAGTAACTTTGGTTGCTGTGCTAGGGATTGCTGCGTGCGGGTCAGACAGCGACTCGATTGAGTATTCGAATTTGCAAGCGGTACATGCTTCTTCTGATGCGCCTCTTGCAAATGTATGGATTAACGACCAAGCCGCTCTGACGGGCGTCGATTACGGTGTCGGGTCTGGTTACGTGAGGCTTCCTGAAGGGGCAAACTCAGTACAGGTTGATGTGCAGTTGCCAGGTGGAGATGTCGCGACGGTCGTAGACAAAACAACGCTCGATCTGGACTCGGATCTTAATTACACCGCATTTGTTGTGGGTGATGCTTCTGGAACACCAAACCCTGTTGAACCTCTTATCGTGACTCGAAGCGCGACTTCCATGGCTGATGCAAACAGTCTAGACGTTCAGGTGGTACATGCTGCTTCTGGCGTACCAGCTGTTGATCTTTACGTCACTGAACCCGGTGCAGCGTTAGCAGACTCGTCACCGATTACTAATCTAGCTTATAAAGCGTCGACGGACGTGCTGAACATTCCTGCAGGCGAGTATCAAGTGAGACTAGCGGTGGGTGACAAAGTAGAGTTTGACTCGGGAACTATTTCTCTACCAGCCAATGCTAACTTGACGATCGCTGCTATTAAGACGGGGGATTCCAACAGTACTTCTCCGGTGAAGTTAATGGTATTGGATGGTTCTGGCTCTTCTATACTTGAAGATACGGGAAGCCAAGCAGAGGTGCGCGTTGGTCATTTAGTCGACGATGCACCTGTTGTTGATGTTCATGTTGACGGTGCTGCGTTTGCTCCGCTTGCGGATTTGGAGTTCAAACAAATTCGTGGGTACTTAGACCTTGCGCCAAAAGCATACGATATTGATGTGTTTGTTGATGGTACAACGACGGATCCAATTATCGATGTTGACGGATTAGAAGTGAAAGGCGGTATGGATTACAGCATCTATGCAGTTGGCGTTGTAGCCCCTGCAATCGCAATCGAACCGCTTGTAGTCGAAGACATGCGCCGTGCAGTCGCAACCAGCGCGACGTTAAATGTTACGCACGCAGCAGCGAATCCAGTGGCTGAAATGGTAGACATCTATCTCACAACCAGCGCAGGAATCGACGGAAGTGATCCAGCAATAGCAAACTTCGCGTATAAAGATAGTGTGCAAGGCGTGTACGTTGCCGAAGGTTCTTATTTTGTCACTGTGACAGTGGCGGGAGACCCAAATACAGTAGCGATTGATTCTGCACCTGTAACGGTAATGAACGGCGTCGTATATCAAGTAGTCGCCATTGATGATGGCAATAACGGTGGCTTCAATCTTATTGTTGATGACATCACCGACTAGGACGAAAGGGGGAGGGGGAAACTCCTCCCAATGATTAAGGCTGATTATGATGAGTGAAAGCCCACAAAAGCTCGGGCGAAGCGAATGGAACGATTATATGGACAAAGTGAAAGCGCGAGACAAAGACGCTTTCGCCTTCGTATTTCGTTTTTATGCACCAAAGCTTAAGCAGTTCGCCTACAAACATGTTGGTAATGAGCAAGTTGCAATGGAAATGGTGCAAGAAACCATGGCGACTGTTTGGCAAAAAGCTCATTTATATGACGGCACAAAAAGTGCATTGTCGACATGGATCTATACCATCATCCGTAACCTTTGCTTCGACCTTTTAAGGAAACAGAAAGGTAAGGATTTACACATTCATTCTGATGACATTTGGCCGTCAGATTACTACCCACCTGATTTGGTTGACCATTATTCACCTGAGCAAGACATGCTCAAAGAACAGGTAGTCAAATTTTTAGACATACTGCCGAAAAACCAAAGAGAAGTACTCCAAGCGGTGTACCTTCAAGAACTTCCACACCAACAGGTCGCAGAGTTGTTCGACATACCTTTGGGCACCGTGAAGTCTCGCTTGAGGCTAGCGGTAGAAAAGCTAAGGCATTCGATGCATACGGAGCAATTATGAACAAACATCCAGACAAAATATTGTTAGAGGCATATGCTTCGGGAAGTATTGATGCGGTTTCTGGTCTGGTGGTTGCCACTCACCTAGAAACTTGCCCTAAATGCCGAGCTTATGTCAATCAACTAGAAGCGGCTCAGGCCAGTGCGGTGAACGATATACCATCTGTTTACGACTCTGAGTTCGATAGCATGTTTAACGACATCATCACTGCAGAACCAACGTCTGACAGCATCATCATTAGAGATGTCGCCAAAGTCATGGTCGCAGGCAAAGATTTCAAACTACCGAAAACACTGAGCCGTTTTTCAGACTTGGTGGGCGAATGGAAGAGCTACGGGGGTAAAGTCTACAGTGCGCAAGTTGATTTAGGGGAAGAAGCGCGCGTCAACCTGATGTACATCAGCGAAGACGTAAGAATTCCGCAGCACACGCATAAAGGTCAGGAATCAACGTTAGTTTTACACGGTGGCTTCAGTGATGAGGACGGGCATTATGAAGTTGGGGATGTACTCGTACGAGATGCATCTGTAAAACATAGCCCATTTACTAAGCCTGGCGAAGATTGCTTATGCCTAACTGTGTTGACAGAGCCAATGATCTTCACCCAAGGCGTCGCCAGAATATTTAATATGTTTGGCAAAGGCATGTACCCGTAAATAGTTAACGGTCAAAAAAACCACCGAAGTCGGTGGTTTTTTTCAACTGTTTTTCTTTAGTCCCTTTGCCTTGCTTTTTCGAGTAGTTCGGTAAAGTAATGGCGTAAAGAATAGAGCATGATCAAACTTGGAACGACCATGACTGCGGTAATCGCAAAGAATGTTGTCCAGTCATTCAGATAATCAACTAATTCGCCACTGAATGATGCTAGTGTCGTTCGTCCAAAGTTACCCAGTGAAGCTAGCAACGCGTATTGAGTAGCTGAGAAAGCTTGCCCAGTCAAAATCGTTAAGAAGGAAACAAAAGCGACGGTCGAGAAAGCAGTCGTAAAGTTATCGACAATGATTGTTGCTAGGAACAAGTGTTCGTTCGGGCCCACCTTCGCAATCCAAGCAAACATCAAGTTACTTGCCGCCATGGCGATACCGCCAATCATCAGGCCACGCACAATACCAAACTTAACGTTGAACATGCTGCCAACAAAGGTGAACAGCATGGTCGCGCCCCAGCCAATCAGTTTCGAGTAGTAACCAATCTGTTCGTTGCTGAAACCAATCTCTTTGTAGAAGGCGATCGACATACGTCCCAAGAAGGCTTCACCAATCTTGAATAGGAAAACAAACAAAAGCAGGGTGATGGCAACACGAACGCCATTTCGGTTAAAGAAGTCTAAGAAGGGTTCTACAACCGTTACAGTAAACCAAGCCACTACTTTAGAACCCACTACTTCTTTATGGCGTTGCTCCGCTTCAGATTGAAGTTGTTCTCGTTGAGTTTTCGGTTCACCGACCAATAGAGTAAAAATCATCAGTAAAACGACAATAAATGCCATTCCGTAGTAGACACCGTTCCAACCGATACTGTCAGCGTTGATGAAAGCTAAATAGCCTGGTAAGGAATAACCTGTCCACCAACCAATCACCGCCATAGCTGAAGCTTGCGGAAGCTTAGATTGCTCCGTTTTAGGGAAAGTATCGATACGAAATGCATCAATGGCAATATCTTGTGTTGCGGAAGCCGTAGCAATACACAGAGCAAGAAGTGACGTTAACATCAGGTTTTCTGCTGGGTTTACGCCGGCAATAAACAGCGTGGCAACTAAGACGATGCTTTGGCATAAGAAAATCCAACTGCGTCGCTGTCCCAATAAACGATGCAAAACAGGCAATTTGACGCGATCGACCAATGGCGCCCACAGAAAGTTGATCGCGTAGACCGCGAATACACTACCAAAGTAGCCGATTGCAGAAAGTGTTAAGCCAGCATCTTTCAGCCAGCCTGACATATTTGAACCGATAAGCACCCATGGAAAGCCGCTGGAACAGCCAAGCATGAAAACCCAAAGTAGGCGTTTATCGAGGTAACTTTTTACCGTTTCCAACCAAGTGATGGAAGGTAATGAAGACATAAATCAATCCGTTAAAATAGAGCCACTAAAAGAGAAAGCCCTTCGAATATTCAAAGGGCTTATGGTTTTGGCTATTTGAGTAGTGTTGCTTTGGTGATGACGATTTGCGTCTCTGGGACATCGCGCATGCGACCGATAGATTTGGTTGGCTGAGCGGCCATTTTTTGAATGACATCGAAGCCCTCAGTGACTTCGCCAAATACTGCATAACCAGGTGGACGAGCACCATAGTTTAAGAAGTCATTGTCGACGAGGTTAATAAAGAACTGGCGTGTTGCAGAATCAGGAGCGTTTGTACGTGCCATCGCGATGGTTGCACGGTCATTGTTCAAACCGTTGTTACCTTCGTTTTTGATTGGCGCATAAGTTTTTTGCATCTGCATATCTTGATTAAAGCCGCCACCTTGCGCCATAAAACCAGGAATCACACGATGGAAAATCGTACCTTCGTAGCTGCCGTCTTCCACGTATTTGAGGAAGTTAGCGACAGTAATCGGTGCTTTTTCTTCATTGAGCTCCACAGTGAAGTTACCTAGAGTGGTTTCAAACGCCACTTTAGGACCAGCAAAAACGCTGCAGCTTAATAGCGCGAGAGAAAGAATGGCTTTGCGTAGCATTAGAATCGCTCCTGCATGTATTGACGAAGCTCAGGGTCATTCGCGATTTCTTTCAAAGTAAGAGCAACAACATCATTAAGAGTTTGCTCAATATCAGAGTCTGAAGCGCTTAGTGTGCCTGAACGTTTAGCAGTACCAGTATAGGTCTTAACTAGCTTGCCTTGCGGAGTTTCTGCTGTGATTTCTAAAACCACTTTTGCGTCCATCTCGTTTTCCATTACAGAGTGCTTCACGTTTACTAATGCTTCTTGCACTTCAAGTTCAATCGAGTTGTCGCTGTTCAGATCAGAGTGGAAACCTTGAGAAGAGAATTGCTTCTCCAATGCTTCTTCAAGAGAAATACGTAGGTTCTGCTTCGCGTGAAGCGGCAAAATGTTTGAGCGACCGTTGTCGACTAGCGCAACGTATTGTGCGGCGCGCACATCTTTACTGGTTAGGCTGTAGCTTTTACCTTGCACGATAGGGTTAGTGCTAAGCGTTGTTTCAGGCATCAGGTTCAGTTGAGGTTGCTGTTGTGGCGCAGAACATGCAGCAAGCAAGGCAACCGAAGCCGCTAGTACCAGTTTTTTCATCTTATTATTCCTTTTAAACATTTTGCTAAAGTCAGGACTTTATTGCTTAGCGCCTAATTTAGCAGGATTTTTCGTTGCCTGTAAAATCACGAACTTATTGTTAGAAGCGACTAATTTCACATTTTTGTCGCCGAATAGACGTTTCAGCTTTGCATCGTAACCAAGGTGACGGTTACCTATGACCAATAACTTCCCACCTTGGTTCAGAATTTGTTTTGAGTCACAGAACATTTGCCAAGCGATATGGTCTGTAATGGCCTGTTGCTGATGGAAAGGTGGGTTACACATCACCATACATGTGCTTTCAGGTTTGAAGTCGTCTAAACAGTTGTTCGCGATACATTCAATATCTCGGCCTTCACCTAAGTTAGCGATAAGGTTTTGCCTTGCAGACTCCACCGCCATGAAGCTCTCATCAACACAAGTTAGGTGAGCTTTTGGATTTAACTGCCCCATTTTGATGGACAACACACCATTACCACAGCCCAAGTCGATAATGTTCTTCAACTCAGGATCTTGAGGTAGGTGCTGCAACATAAAGCGTGCACCTAAATCCAAGCTTTCACCTGAGTAAACATTTGGCAGGTTTTTCAGTCGGATGTTCTCTCCGTCTACGCCCCAGACTGTCATCGGATCTACGGCATGGATCGGCGCAGTTGCATGGGAAAACACCAAACGATGCTTTTTCCATGCAAGGGAGGTGGTGGTTTCACCCAAGTATTTTTCGAAGAGCTTCAGAGTAGAAGTGTGGATCTCTTTGGCTTTGTTCACCGCAATAATAGGGCAAGAGGCCGGAAGCGATTTACGCAATTGACTTAACAACCAAACCAAATGGCGGTTGCTTTTCGGCAATTGCATCAAAACCAAATCTGTATTCTCAGGGATCTCATCCATCGTACTGAGAAAGGCAACTTGCTTACATTGGTTATCTTCGAGGTTTTGTTTGGCACCTTTATGAGAAATAAAAGAGTCACTCATCAATGTGACATTATGTTTCTCTGAAAACCAGCATGCCAACGCGCCGAAATTATCATTGATAACCACGATGTTTTGATTCTCTGGCAGCGCTAATTCTTCTACGTGATTGATAAGATACTCATCACCCGCATCCCATGCTTGAAGAGTCTCATTGGAGCGCTTTGGGAAACGATGTAGCGTGAGGCTACGATCGTGAAGGTCTAATTCGGTTTTCATAACTAAACGTAAGTGGATTTGGAAATTAGTGATTATTGTCGCAAATGATGAAGATTCAAGATACAAAAAGCTGTCAAATTTACTGATTTTCACAGGCTTTTAGCGAACTGTGTGGATTATGAGAAGGTAGAGCAAGGAGGTTTCGTTGATTTCATTTGTCAAACTAGAGTATATACTTACCGGACTAGTATCGATGAGGACTGAATATGATCCAAGAAATCATAGAAAAGAAACTGCATAGTGAGCTGCAACCTAATTATTTGAAAGTGATCAATGAGAGCTACATGCACAATGTTCCGCCGGGTTCTGAGAGTCACTTCAAAGTGATTGTTGTCAGTGATGCGTTCGCGGGTCAGCGCCTTATTGGTCGACATCGTCAGGTGCACACAGTGCTTGCTGATGAACTCGATAATCACATTCATGCGTTGGCGATTCATACTTACACTAACGAAGAGTGGAAATTAGAGCAAGATGGCGCGCCAGATAGTCCTATGTGTATGGGTGGCGGTCGTTAAACCGGCTTTAACTCGCTGATTTGAAAAAGATGGTTTCGGCCATCTTTTTTTGTTTTACATCTTTTCGGGATTAAAATGTGGCACAAATGAAGGTTAAAAAATGTGTTAACAGTGTTTCAACAAATGAATGAAAATTAATGCATGTTTCAAAGCGTGAATGTTTTATTTCCATGACAGATGCAAGGGATTTGGCATTTGTGCGATGGGTCAAAGTTATGACTATTCTTTAACCTTTTACACTCGATTCTACCGAAATAAACCCACCTTTCCTAAGATTGGTCATGGCATCAAGTTCCCAAAAAATGCTAGACTACCGCACCTGATAAATCTCGCCTAATATTTGTGACGAGATAATTAATAGGATGTTGCGATTTTGATGTTTTAAACAGCATCGAAACCGGACACTGATGTCGTGTCTAAAAGTTACGCAATCAAAAGAATCTTTTTCCCGATAAAAGTAGTGCAAGTGCGTATGATTACAATAAAGAAGGGCTTGGATCTTCCTATCGCAGGAACTCCATCCCAGGTGATTAATGATGGTAAGACCATCAAAAAAGTCGCCTTGCTTGGCGAAGAGTACGTTGGCATGCGTCCTACCATGCATGTCCGCGTTGGTGATGAAGTGAAAAAAGCGCAAGTTCTTTTTGAAGACAAAAAGAACCCTGGCGTTAAGTTCACAGCTCCAGCAGCCGGTAAAGTGATCGAAGTTAACCGTGGCGCTAAGCGTGTTCTTCAATCTGTAGTGATTGAAGTGGCAGGCGAAGAGCAGGTGACATTTGATAAGTTCGAAGCAGCTCAACTAGCAGGTCTAGATCGCGAAGTGATCAAGACTCAATTGGTTGAATCTGGCCTTTGGACCGCTTTACGTACTCGTCCGTTCAGCAAGGTTCCAGCAATCGAATCAAATTCTAAGGCTATCTTTGTAACTGCGATGGATACTAATCCACTAGCAGCCCAGCCTGAGTTGATCATTAATGAACAACAAGAAGCATTCGTTGCCGGTCTAGACATTCTTTCAGCCCTGACAGAAGGCAAGGTTTACGTATGTAAATCTGGCACTAGCTTGCCACGCTCTTCTCAGTCTAACGTAGAAGAACACGTCTTCGATGGCCCTCACCCAGCAGGTCTTGCTGGCACCCACATGCATTTCCTATACCCAGTAAATGCACAAAACGTGGCTTGGAGCATCAACTACCAAGACGTTATCGCGTTCGGTAAGTTATTCCTTACTGGTGAGCTATACACAGATCGTGTTGTATCTCTTGCTGGTCCTGTAGTGAATAACCCACGTCTTCTTCGTACTGTTGTAGGTGCTTCTCTTGAAGACCTAACTGACAGCGAATTGATGCCAGGTGAAGTTCGTGTGATTTCAGGCTCTGTACTTTCTGGTACTCAAGCGTCTGGTCCACATGCTTACCTTGGTCGTTACCATCAGCAGGTTTCTGTCCTGCGTGAAGGTCGTGAGAAAGAACTGTTTGGCTGGGCTGTTCCTGGCAAAAACAAATTCTCAATCACTAAATCTTTCCTGAGTCACATCTTTAAAGGTCAGTTGTTCAACATGACAACGACAACTAACGGTAGTGATCGTGCAATGGTTCCAATTGGCAACTACGAGCGTGTAATGCCTCTTGATATGGAACCTACTTTGCTACTTCGTGATCTATGTGCAGGCGATACAGACAGTGCTCAAGCACTGGGTGCGCTTGAACTGGATGAAGAAGATCTAGCATTGTGCACCTTTGTATGTCCTGGTAAATACGAGTACGGTCTGCTACTTCGTGAATGCCTAGATACCATTGTGAAGGAAGGGTAATCCATGCTTAAGAAATTCATAGAGGATATCGAGCATCATTTTGAACCAGGCGGCAAACACGAAAAATGGTTTGCACTGTACGAAGCAGCGGCAACGCTTTTCTACACGCCAGGTCTAGTAACAAAACGTAGCTCGCACGTCCGTGATAGCGTTGACTTAAAACGTATCATGATCATGGTTTGGTTCGCGGTATTCCCAGCAATGTTCTGGGGTATGTACAACGCGGGTGGCCAAGCTATCGCAGCACTTAACCACATGTACGCTGGTGATCAACTAGCGACAGTTATCTCTGGTAACTGGCACTACTGGCTAACAGAAATGCTTGGCGGCACCATCGGTGCGGAAGCAGGCGTTGGCAGTAAAATGCTACTCGGTGCGACTTACTTCCTACCAATCTACGCAACAGTATTTATTGTTGGTGGTTTCTGGGAAGTGCTTTTCTGTATGGTGCGTAAGCACGAAGTGAACGAAGGTTTCTTTGTAACTTCTATTCTATTCGCACTTATCGTTCCACCAACGCTACCTCTATGGCAAGCGGCACTAGGTATCACATTTGGTGTTGTTGTTGCTAAAGAGATCTTTGGTGGTACAGGTCGTAACTTCCTGAACCCTGCACTTGCAGGTCGTGCTTTCCTATTCTTCGCTTACCCAGCTCAAATCTCGGGTGACGTAGTATGGACAGCTGCTGACGGCTTCTCTGGTGCAACTGCTCTTAGCCAATGGGCTCACGGCGGTAGCGGCGCGTTGATCAACAACATCACTGGCGCTCCTATCACTTGGATGGATGCTTTCATCGGTAACATCCCAGGTTCAATTGGTGAAGTATCGACGCTTGCTCTAATGATCGGTGCAGCGATGATCGTATACATGCGAATCGCTTCATGGCGCATCATTGCGGGTGTAATGATCGGTATGATTGCAGTATCGACACTGTTCAACGTGATCGGTTCTGACACCAACCCAATGTTCAACATGCCATGGCACTGGCACCTAGTTCTAGGTGGTTTTGCATTCGGTATGTTCTTCATGGCAACGGACCCAGTATCAGCTTCATTTACCAACGGTGGTAAGTGGTGGTACGGCATCCTAATCGGTGCAATGTGTGTGATGATCCGTGTAGTTAACCCAGCTTACCCAGAAGGTATGATGCTGGCGATTCTATTCGCGAACCTATTCGCACCTCTGTTCGACCATGTAGTTATCGAGAAGAACATCAAGCGGAGACTAGCACGCTATGGCAAGTAATAACGACAGCATTAAAAAGACGCTGGGTGTTGTTATCGGGTTGAGCCTTGTTTGTTCAATCATCGTATCAACAGCGGCAGTAGGCCTGCGTGATAAGCAAAAAGCTAACGCTGTCCTAGATAAGCAATCAAAGATTGTAGAAGTTGCTGGCATTGAAGCTGACGGTAAAAAAGTACCTGAGCTATTTGCTGAGTACATTGAACCTCGTCTAGTTGACTTCAAAACAGGTGATTTTGTTGAGACTGCGGGTGACGGTTCTACAGCAGCTAACTACGACCAACGTAAAGCAGCGAAAGATCCATCTGAGTCTATCAAGCTAACGGCTGAAGAAGACAAAGCTAAGATCCTACGTCGTGCTAACACAGGTATCGTTTACCTAGTGAAAAGCGGTGATGAAGTATCTAAAGTTATCATCCCTGTTCACGGTACTGGTCTTTGGTCAATGATGTACGCATTCGTTGCGGTTGAAACTGACGGTGACACTGTGTCTGGTATCACTTACTACGAGCAAGGTGAAACTCCTGGACTTGGTGGTGAAGTAGAGAACCCAGCATGGCGTGCTCAATTCGTTGGCAAGAAACTATTCGACGAGAACCACAAACCAGCAATCAAGATTGTTAAAGGTGGTGCTCCAGAAGGTTCTGAACACGGCGTTGACGGCCTATCTGGTGCGACACTAACTGGTAACGGTGTTCAAGGTACATTCGACTTCTGGTTAGGTGACATGGGCTTTGGTCCTTTCCTAGCAAAAGTTCGTGACGGAGGTCTGAACTAATGTCTAGCGCACAAAACATTAAAAAGAGCATTATGGCGCCGGTGTTGGATAACAACCCAATCGCGCTACAGGTTCTTGGTGTATGTTCTGCTCTTGCAGTAACAACTAAACTAGAAACAGCATTTGTAATGACACTAGCGGTAACATTCGTAACTGCACTGTCGAACTTCTCTGTTTCTCTAATCCGTAACCACATTCCTAACAGTGTGCGTATCATCGTTCAAATGGCGATCATCGCATCTCTAGTAATCGTGGTAGACCAAGTGCTTAAAGCATACCTATACGATATCTCTAAACAGCTATCGGTATTCGTAGGTCTGATCATTACGAACTGTATCGTAATGGGTCGTGCTGAAGCGTTCGCGATGAAGTCTGAGCCAATCCCATCTCTAATCGATGGTATCGGTAACGGTCTTGGTTACGGTTTCGTTCTTATCACTGTTGGTTTCTTCCGTGAGCTATTTGGCTCAGGCAAACTATTTGGCCTGGAAGTACTACCTCTAGTGAGCAACGGTGGTTGGTACCAGCCAAACGGCCTGATGCTACTTGCACCATCAGCATTCTTCTTAATCGGTTTCATGATCTGGGCTATCCGCATTATCAGACCTGAACAAATCGAAGCGAAGGAGTAAGGACGTCATGGAACATTACATCAGTCTGCTAGTTAAATCGATTTTCATCGAAAACATGGCACTGTCTTTCTTCCTAGGTATGTGTACTTTCCTTGCCGTATCTAAGAAAGTTAAGACCTCTTTCGGTCTAGGTGTTGCAGTTGTGGTAGTACTAACTATCGCGGTTCCTGTGAACAACCTAGTTTACAACCTAGTTTTGAAAGAGAACGCGTTAGTTGAGGGCGTAGACCTTAGCTTCCTAAACTTCATCACCTTTATCGGTGTAATTGCGGCACTTGTACAGATTCTAGAGATGGTTCTTGACCGTTTCTTCCCACCTTTGTACAACGCGCTAGGCATCTTCCTACCGCTGATCACAGTAAACTGTGCGATCTTCGGTGGTGTATCTTTCATGGTACAACGTGACTACAACTTTGCTGAATCTGTTGTTTACGGCTTCGGTTCTGGTGTGGGCTGGATGCTAGCAATCGTTGCTCTTGCAGGTATCCGTGAGAAGATGAAGTATTCAGATGTACCTCCAGGTCTACGTGGTCTAGGTATCACGTTCATCACTGTAGGTCTAATGGCGTTAGGCTTCATGTCTTTCTCTGGTGTTCAACTGTAAGTCGGGTAAACCGCAACAATTAAGGAATAGTCAATGGACATTATTCTTGGTGTAGTGATGTTTACTCTGATCGTACTTGCGCTAGTACTAGTGATTCTTTTCGCTAAGTCTAAGCTTGTACCAACAGGTGACATTACAATTTCTGTGAACGATGACCCTTCACTGGCGATCGTTACACAACCAGGTGGTAAGCTACTATCTGCGTTAGCTGGTGCTGGCGTATTCGTATCTTCTGCTTGTGGTGGCGGTGGCTCTTGTGGTCAGTGTCGCGTAAAAGTTAAATCAGGTGGTGGTGACATCCTACCTACCGAGCTTGACCACATTACTAAAGGTGAAGCACGTGAAGGTGAGCGTCTAGCGTGTCAGGTTGCAATGAAAACTGACATGGACATCGAACTTCCTGAAGAAATCTTCGGCGTTAAGAAGTGGGAATGTACTGTTATCTCTAACGATAACAAAGCAACATTCATCAAAGAGCTTAAGCTACAAATCCCAGATGGCGAATCAGTACCTTTCCGTGCTGGTGGTTACATCCAGATTGAAGCGCCAGCTCACCACGTTAAATACGCTGATTTCGATGTACCTGAAGAATACCGCGAAGATTGGGACAAGTTTAACCTGTTCCGCTACGAGTCTAAGGTAAACGAAGAAACGATCCGCGCATACTCTATGGCTAACTACCCAGAAGAGCACGGTATCATCATGCTTAACGTGCGTATCGCTACTCCGCCGCCTAACAACCCAGACGTACCACCTGGCATCATGTCATCGTTCATCTGGTCTCTAAAAGAAGGCGACAAGTGTACGATTTCTGGTCCATTTGGTGAGTTCTTCGCGAAAGACACTGACGCTGAAATGGTATTCGTTGGTGGTGGTGCAGGTATGGCTCCAATGCGTTCTCATATCTTCGACCAGCTAAAACGTCTGCACTCTAAGCGTAAGATGTCATTCTGGTACGGTGCACGTTCTAAGCGTGAAATGTTCTACGTAGAAGACTTTGATGGCCTAGCGGCTGACAACGATAACTTCGTATGGCACTGTGCACTGTCTGACCCTATGCCAGAAGATAACTGGGATGGTTACACTGGCTTCATTCACAACGTTCTTTACGAGAACTACCTACGTGATCACGAAGCACCAGAAGACTGTGAATACTACATGTGTGGTCCACCTATGATGAACGCTGCTGTAATCGGCATGCTAAAAGATCTAGGTGTAGAGGATGAAAACATCCTACTAGATGACTTCGGTGGTTAATCCCTCCAAGTGATTGAATCTATGGCTAGCTCTCTAAGAGCTAGCCATTATTTTTTGTAGAAAACACGACGATATTCAACAGTTGATATAGGAAATCGGTTTATCTCAAGAGAACCCATTTTCCATATCAATTTAACGACAATAGGAGTACAAGTGAAAAAGTGGCTTGTTGCATTCGCTTCTCTATTGGTTTTGGCTGGCTGTGAAAAGTCTGCGGATCAAATTCATCTAAGTGGCCCAACAATGGGCACAACTTACAACATCAAATACATTCAGCAAGATGGCCTACCATCGCCTGAAGCGCTCCAGACAGAAATCGATCGCCTACTTGAAGAAGTGAACGATCAAATGTCGACGTACCGTGAAGATTCAGAGCTTAGCCGTTTTAACCAACACACAACGAGTGAGCCATTCGAGGTATCACCACAAACTGCAACAGTAGTGAAAGAAGCGATTCGTCTAAACGGTCTTACTTTAGGTGCATTAGACGTCACTGTTGGTCCTTTGGTTAACCTTTGGGGCTTTGGACCTGAAGCGCGTCCAGATGTGGTTCCGACAGACGAAGAGCTAGCGGCTCGCAAAGCGAATACAGGTATCCATCATCTTTCTATTGAAGGCAATAAAATGTCTAAAGACATTCCAAACCTTTACGTTGATCTATCAACTATCGCAAAAGGTTGGGGTGTTGATGTGGTTGCGGATTACCTACAATCTGAAGGTATTCACAACTACATGGTAGAAGTTGGTGGTGAAATGCGTTTAAAAGGCATTAACCGTGAAGGTGTGCCGTGGCGTATTGCAATTGAAAAGCCAACCGTCGATGAGCGCTCAATTCAAGAAATTATTGAGCCGGGTGATATGGCAATTGCAACAAGCGGTGACTACCGTAATTACTTTGAGAGCAATGGTGTGCGATACTCTCACATCATTAACCCGCAAACAGGCAAACCAATCCATCATAAAGTGGTGTCTGTAACGGTACTGGATAAATCGTCGATGACGGCTGATGGTCTGGCAACTGGCCTAATGGTGCTAGGTGAAGACAAAGGCATGGAAATCGCGAACGAGAATAACATTCCTGTTTTCATGGTTGTGAAAACGGATGATGGTTTTAAAGAGCTGGCTTCGGAAGCATACAAGCCGTTCATGAAGAAATAACAACAGAAGTGAGCATGTCCTTATGAGTACATTTCTAATTACTTTTGCTGTCTTTGTTGCGGTGATTGCAGCGATGGCAGTAGGTTACATCTTCCAAAAGAAGGTTGTAAAAGGTAGCTGTGGTGGTCTTGGTGCAGTAGGCATCGAGAAAGTATGTAACTGCCCAGAACCATGTGATGCACGTAAAAAGCGAGAAGCCCGTGAAGCTGCGCGTGCTGAGAAGCTCGCAGCATGGGAAAAAGACCGCATTGCTTAATCGGCGATAATCAAAATAGAAAACCCAGCCTTGTCGCTGGGTTTTGTTTTTTTGTAATCGAGAAACAGGGCGCTATTGGTAGACAGTCTGGTTTCGACCACTTTCTTTCGCTTGATATAAACGGTCATCGGCCACTTTTATCTGTTGGTCTAGATTACCCTGTATATTTGATACGCCAACACTGATGGTCACTTGAATGTCTTCTTCCTGATACGGAATAGGGGTTTTCTCTACCCTTTGGCGCATTTGCTCTAAACGAGTGACGAAATCATCATAGCTTCCACAAGCTTGAATACAGAATTCTTCCCCACCAAAGCGAGCGATGACGTCTTCAGGGAAGTAAATCTTTAGGATATTCGCTACCATCACCAGTGCAGCATCACCGCCATCATGCCCGTAGTTATCGTTGACCTTCTTGAAAAAGTCGATGTCCAGCATAGCGATATTGCGCTTCTCACAGCCACCACAAGCTTGTCCAAACAAAAAGCGGCGGTTCCATAAACCAGTTAGAGCATCTTGGTTTGCCATTCTAAATAGCTCAGTGGTTGCTTCTTTCATGTCTAAGATTTGATGAACGCGGCAAAAGAATTCTTCTTGATTGAAAGGCTTATATAGAAAGTCATTCGCACCAGCCTTAAGAAAACGTGCGGTCATGGTGTGATCGTCGCTTCCTGAGATGCCTAATATAGCAAGTTGGTTCTTATCCAATTTCTGGCGCAACTCGCGAATCATGGTAATACCATCTTTTACTGGCATATCGTGGTCAGTCAGCACTAGGGTGATATCTGGGTTTTGCTCGATCAACTCGATGGCTTGTTGACCATTTTCAGCTTGCAACGTTTGGATGTACTGGTGTTCTAACAATTGAACAACGTGGCGACGAACCGTCATCGAATCGTCAACGACTAAGCACTTGTGTCGCTGATTATTGGTCAATCGTTTGATCAGTGGAAGGAGGTACGAGACGGAAGCCATACTGTCTTTTAGAATGTAGTCCAACACGCCCTTCGCCAGCATTTTTTCACGAACATCATCTTGAAACATTGCCGTAAGCACGATGACTTTTTGTTGATGAGCTAAAGAGAGATCGATGATTTCGCCTTCTTGGGCGTCAGGTAAGCAGTAATCTAATACCGCACACAACAGCTCTGGTTTAGTCGCTAAAATGGATTGAGCGTCCGCATAGCTCTCTGCAGCAAGTACCTCATAACCAGCCTGAGTTAAGATCTGTACGAGATAGTTTCTAAAGGCGCGACTGTCTTCGACGACCAGTATTTTATTACTCAAAGAAGTGTCCTTACTTTTTTAGTGTTATTTGAATCAATAATAACGAAATATGAATACATCGCTATTAAAAACTCCGACAAAAATTTCCAATATTGACTCCAGATAACAGTATTTCCAATACGTATATTTGCAGCTATACTGTGTTTTTGAACAGTGTATTTGTGTGTAGAGCGTGATTGAGCGAGTAAGAAAAATTATTCACGTAGATATGGATTGTTTCTATGCGGCGGTAGAAATGCGAGACAATCCAAATTACCGTGGGATTGCGCTTGCAGTAGGTGGCCATGAGAAGCAGAGAGGTGTCATCAGCACGTGTAATTATGAAGCACGTAAGTTTGGTGTACGCAGTGCAATGCCAACCGCAAGAGCATTACAACTATGTCCGAACCTCCTCGTCGTTCCGGGGCGCATGCACGTGTATAAACAAGTTTCTCAGCAGATTCGCGCCATTTTTGAACGATATACATCGCTGATTGAACCGCTTTCTCTTGATGAGGCTTATCTCGATGTTACCGACTCTACGGTATGTCGTGGTTCCGCGACCTTGATTGCGGAATCGATTCGCAATGATATCCGAAATGAGCTGGGAATTACTGCATCTGCAGGCATTGCTCCGATTAAGTTTCTTGCCAAAGTCGCCTCCGACATGAACAAACCCAATGGCCAGTTTGTGATTCCACCCGATAAAGTCCAAGAGGTGGTCGATAAATTGCCTTTGGAAAAGATCCCAGGTGTTGGCAAAGTGAGTTTAGAGAAACTCCATCAGGCTGGCTTCTATCTATGTGAAGACATAAAAAACAGTGATTACCGTGAACTATTGCGTCAGTTCGGCCGTCAAGGTGCTTCGCTTTGGAAACGCAGCCATGGTATTGATGATCGTGAAGTGGTGGTGGAACGTGAACGCAAATCGGTTGGAGTAGAGCGAACCTTTAGCGAAAACATTTCGACTTACGACGAATGTTGGAAGGTGATTGAAGATAAGCTGTACCCTGAACTGGAGAGACGCTTAGAAAAAGCCAGTCCAGATAAATCGATCATCAAGCAGGGTATCAAGCTCAAGTTTGCTGACTTTCAGCTCACAACGATTGAGCACATTCACCCTCAATTGGAACTGGATGACTTCAAAGTTCTGTTAAGAGACATTCTTAAGCGTCAAAACGGCCGAGAGATACGCTTGTTAGGCTTGAGTGTGATGCTCAAGCCTGAAGAACAAGCACGGCAATTGAGTTTCTTCTAAGCTCGCGCTAACTCAACTTGCTTTAGCACGTGTTCAAAAGAGATATTCGCCATTGAACCATAGCCCCGAAGTTTACTGGCTTTGAGTTGAGTGATGATTGGCGTGCTAATACCACATAGGAATCGAGCTACGGCGGCATTACTGATCGCCGTTGGTGAAAGCTGAACAAACTCATCAACCCAAGCGGATAAATGTGCCAGTTCAGGTTGCTCTTGTTGTGGCTGAGGGAATGATGCGACTTGTCCACGACATACTGAGCAGTGACCACATTGCGTCGGTGCATTGTGATCAGCAAAGTAATGCGCTAATTGATAGCTCAAGCAGTCAGATGATTGGAACAGATTCAACATCGTATGAATTCGTTCAATGTCTTTTTGTTCTTTAGATTGGAACAGTTCAACCAAATGTTGAGAGGTCGCTTCTTGGTTTTGAGTAACCGGGAGAACCGAATACACATCCGTTAGCTGTTTACTTTCTAATTCAATCCAACCGTTTTGGTGGAAGTAATCAAGCGCCGCAACCACACGGCTGCGCTCAGATTGATAGTTCATCCACAACGCTTCTAAATCCACTTGGCACCACACTTTCGCTTTGGTCGAGCAAGCAAAAATAGCTTCAATAAACTGGCGTCGCTCACCTTGGAACTGATTGAGGATGAAAGACCGGTCTTGCAGGAACTTGAAGCGATATTCCGCGAAATAACTGTATTTGGCTTCAATCACTTTTGCCAACTCTAGATAAACCAACAAGGTCTTCAGCGGCAGTTGGCGAATGTTGCTGTCGCGAGATAAGCGCAGCGCCATCACTTCCCACTGAGGCGTGTTCTCGCGAATTTGTTCCAGTACATAATTGATTGAGCTTGGCTCAGGCGTGTCGCCGTAAACAAAGTTCTCTAGTACCGTTAAGCCAGAGGTATTACCCAGAAGAATACATTCAGAACGTTGCCCATCACGTCCCGCTCGGCCAATTTCTTGTGCGTAGTTTTCGATAGATTTCGGTAAATCGAAGTGAATCACACGGCGAATATCGGATTTATCTACCCCCATACCAAAGGCGATTGTGGCGACAATGCAGTCGATTTGCGAGTCCATGAATTGTTGTTGGATTTTCTCGCGAATGTCGCTCTTCATTCCTGCGTGATAAGCGTGGGCATTGATACCTAAACGAATCAGGGAGTTAGCAACTTGCTCTGCGGTTTGCTGTTGAGTCACGTACACGATGCTTGGCAGTTTCGGTGCAGCAGCAATAATGTCGCTTAATTGAGTTAGCTTGTTTTCCTCTTCACATGGAAGTACTGAAATATCAAGGTTAGAGCGATAGAAACCGGTAACGGTAATATTCTCGCCAGCGATATCAAACTTACTTTGCATGTCCTCGATAACTGCTGGCGTAGCTGTTGCAGTCAGCAAGAGTGTTTGAGGGATATTCAGCTCACGCTGGTATTGCGGCAGTTTAAGGTAGTCAGGACGGAAGTTATGACCCCACTCCGAGATACAGTGCGCTTCGTCGACCACCATGAGAGAAAGTGGAATTTGACGAATGAACTCACGAAAACGTTCGTTCTTGAGCCGCTCTACCGAGATCATCAAAATCTTGATATGTCCATTCTTTACGCCAGCCATCACCTGTTGGGTTTCTTCACGGCTTTGGCTACTGTCGATAGATGCCGCAGCAATGCCTCTGCCTTGTAAGAAACTAAGTTGGTCTTTCATCAACGCAAGAAGCGGTGAAATCACCAACGTCAGATGTGGTAACTGAGTTGCAGGAAGCTGGTAACAAAGCGATTTCCCTGAGCCAGTTGGAAAGATGGCAGCGGCTGAGTGTCCGTTCATTACTGCTTCAATCACCGGTTGTTGGCCGGGTCTTAATGAGTCAAACCCGAACACGGATTGAAGCGTTTGCTGAAGCGAGTCACTTTGCATAATAGGGAAACCTTGGTTTGATGATAAACTGGGTTACATTAACACACCCTGAGTGCCAAACGCGCGCCCTAAAAGTATGAACAAAGTCGATTTAGTCCAAATAATCATTCAACAACTCGAAGATAAACTCCAAGTTGCTCATGCCTCGACTCAGAGAGCGATTGATGCCGCGACGGATGAAGAAACCGTGCCTGAGCATAAGTACGATACGCTAGCTTTAGAGGCTTCTTACCTCGCACATGGGCAAGCGATGCGCGTGCAAGAGAGTGAAGAAGAACTTCGCCAGTACCGCACTCTTGTGTTGCGTGATTTTGTTGATGCTCGTATCGCGGTTAGTGCTTATGTGGAATTAGTGGACGAGAACGATGTTGAAAAAGCCTTTTTTATCGGTCCTTGCTCAGGCGGGCTGACTGTCGAATGGCAAGGCAAAGAGGTGTTTGTTCTTACGCCGAAATCCCCCCTTGGTCGTGCTTTGATGGGCAAAGAAGAAGGGGAGGAAGTGGAGATGAAAATTGGCGATAAAACAACTTGTTATGAAGTCGTGACGATTTGCTGACATCCCACCCATAGGTGGCTGTTATAGTTAAACAGAATAACCATGAAAAAGAGAAAGTAATGAAGAAACTGCTCACGCTCTCCTTGTTGACTATCAGTGCTAGTGGCTACGCAGCTCAGTGTCGCGTTGATATTAACAACGAAGTTCGTATGGATGGTCAGAACTTAGAAATCGTACATGCTAATGGTGAAAAAGCGGTCGTCGATGAAGACAATAACCTGTTCATCAAAGGTGAAATGATCGAGCTAGACGATGATCAAAAAGCGGCAATTGAAAGTTACCGCGAGAAGATGAATGCTTATATTCCGCAAGCGAAACAGCTCGCGAGTGATGGCTTAGCCCTAGCAAATGACATCATCGATGATATCGCAGTAAGCCTTGATGCACCTGACTCGTTTGATAACGTTAAGGTGGCGGTAAAGGATTTCTTTGCCGATGTAGAAGCCCGTTACTACAAAGACGGTGATTTTATTCTACCTGCTGACAGTTTTGACGCGATGACAGAATCATGGTCAAAAGACTTCGAAAAGGCACAAGAAATCTTTAACAAAGAATTCCTAACCAGCGCATTTGACGCTTTGTCTGCCAAGATGAAAGAAGACGGTGGTTTGAACTTAACTGCGCTGTCTGAAAGCATGACGGAACTGCAAGCCAAGGTACAAGAACGCTTAGCTGAGCATTCGAAAGACGTCGAAAAACAAGCGGAGGATTTGTGTGAATCATTGGATGATATGGCAGGTGAAGAACAAGATCTGCTGAAGAAGATCCCAGCATTAAAAGATTACCAAGTCTTCACGATCTAATTCGCGAAACACAAATAACAAAGAGCGCCTGTTATCGGCGCTCTTTTTACATGGGTACTATTCAGTATCTATTCGAGTTATTCCGCATTCATCTGAGTTAGCTTATCGCCGACTGGTTTCGAGAAGTTGAAGCCATCGTGCTCATCCCAGTTGATCGACCATGTCATCACACCAGCGTAGTTCGGATAGTTAAACGCTGGTTTCACTGTGCCACATGAAGTGCCTTTGGTTAAGCAATCTAATGCGTCTAGGATGTTCTGTGTTGGCGCCTGACCTGAGTTCGCTGAGCTTGGCCCCGATGGTAAGCCAATCGCCACTTGGTCATCACGCAGTGGCTCAAACATGGTGCCATCTGCCAATTCAAAACCTTCAATCAGCATCTTAGACTGCGCTACCATCATATCCACTGATCCCTCTGGAGCCGAGCCAGACATGTATGGGTTTGGCAGGCCGCCGTTGTTGTATAGCTGAACGTGTAGAAGGTCGAGCGTGCTGCGTGTCTCGTTAATCACAGGAATGTACGCGCCCCAAATTCCGCTATAAGCAATGTAACCACCTTGTACGTAAGGGTGCTCAGGTGCCATGGTTAGGTACATATCGCCGCCCATGTTCTGCTCGATTTGCAACAAAGCACCACCCAAACGTGCTTGAATTTGCGAACCATGCAGCAGGTTAGAGCCACTTTCTAGATCCACATCCAAACCATCGAAGCCCCATTCGGCAATCAATGCGGTCAAGCTCGATACGAAGTTTGCTTCATCTTGGTCTGTGTTTAGCGTGATTGTGCCTTCTGCGCCTCCAAGAGACAGAACGAACTTCTTACCTTTAGCTTGCAGTGCGGCCATGTCTTGCTTGAATTGAGTTGGGTCTAGCGCAGGACAATCACTGTAGATGTCACCAGAGTACAGGTTGAAGTGCACGGTACCATCGCTGTTACGGTCGTTTTCTGCAAAGGCAATATCAATCACATCCCATGCATCAGACATGTCGGCGAGGCGGATAGGACAGCCTGCACCGTTCACGAAGTTGTGCCAGTAACCAATCAACTTATGACGTTTCTCAGTTTGTTCAACAACGGTAATCGATGCCGCATCAGAAAGCGCGGTTGTACCTGCAAGATCGGTGGCTTGAGCGCTTACCGTAAAGCTACCAATCGCGGCAGGTGTCCAGTTCGCCGAGTAAGGTGCCGTTGTGTCGGTTGCGACAACTGCACCGTTCACCATAAAGTCGACGTGTTTCACGCCAGAGGTTAGTGAGGTTGCATCTGCGCTTAGAACGAGATTCTTACCTAAACCGACGGTTTGACCTGCACTCGGTGACGTCAATGAAATCACCAAATCTTGGTCACTCACAGTCACATTAACGACAGACTCGGACGTATTGTTATCGTTGTTTGTGGCAACGGCTTTTAGTTGATTGGCACCAACTAGCGTTGCATTCCATAGAACGGAATATGGTGCTTGAGCAACCACACCTAAACTGGTGTCATTGGCGAAGAACTCTACTTGAGTCACGCTACCGTCTGCATCGCTGGCATCCGCCGAGACTTCAACGCTGTCACCTGCGAGTAAGACTTGTCCTTCGCTTGGTGCGGTTATAGCGACTTGAGGCGGTGTAGAACATGCACCTAGCCCAGTCCACGCATCCTGCCAGTACAAACCTTCACCCGGCTCATAAGCCCAGGCTGCATCAGAAGAACACCAACCTGCAACATCACAGCGGTATTTCTGGTTGAGATTAGAGACGAGTGTACCTGCTTCATAGCGGTTACCAGCTACATAAGGTACGGCATCCGCACAGCCACCAGAGCTAGAATCGCTGACGACGAGTGAGACTTCTTGGCTCATAGTTGTCAGGTTTGAATCATCGGTTGCTTGCGCTTTGAAGGTATGAGTATCGACTGCCGCCGTCCAGACGTATTCATATGGAGCCGCAGTATCGACGGCAACGGATTGGTTGTTTACGAAGAACTCAACTTGGGTGACTAAACCATCGCTGTCTGCTGCATCGGCCGTTACCGAAATAGTGTCACCTACACTTGGTGTTTCTGTACCCGTTGGGCTCGTTAGAGAAACGGTTGGAGGTGGTAGTTCGGTTTGCGGTTGAACGAAGATAGATACATTGGTTGTGGTTACCGCCCCTTCGTTGTCTGTGGCGATTGCCGTTAACTGAGAGACGCCCTCTACTGCTGTCCAGTCAGCTTGGAAAGGGGCTTGGGTAACAACAGCTACGGTCTGGTTACCAGCAAGAAATTCGACTTGAGCCACTTGGCCGTCTTCGTCAGCAGCGCTCGCTAACAAAGTGATTACGCTGCCTTCAGGGATCTGAGCGTTATCTGCAGGAGAGGAGAAAGACACCGTTGGAGGGAGGTTTGTACCGCCACCATCACATTGTCCAAGGCCTTTCCACGCCTCCCATGGGCCTGAGTTGTTTACCGGATCATTACCTTGTGTCCAGTAAGCAGCCTCATACGCAGCACCTTTGGTTTGCACTTGATCGCCAGAGTTATAGACGGTTGTGCTATCCCACGTTGATAAGTTTTGGCAGTTGTAGGCTTGAGCTTGATAGCTGACACTAAGAGCGGCTATCACTGCACCATGCAGTAGAGTGAACTTCATTTTTCTCTCCTTGAGTTACTCGATGTTCGTAAGAACATGAACAGATATAGTTAGATAACTAGTTGATAAATAGACCTCAGGAGAGAAATTCGAAGCGTTATGTTTCACTTTTCAACACGAAATCACGTTGAACTATTCGTACTTTACAACTCGGCTCATTATTTTTCGGCTCACTTCACGCTGATTTATAAATTCATCAAAAAGACAGAAAACGATACTTGGCGAATATGAGATGTACGTGAAAATTTACAAACTGAATGTCTGCTAATTGATTTGATTGTCGAGTAATTAACCTAGTGACTCTTGTTGAGTAGAAGATATTGCTATAGTGTACTAGTCAGCTAGTTCATTGATATTTTGTGTGAGTGGTATGACACAACAAACTTCTTCTCAGCCTCGTGAGCATTTTGGTTCGCGCCTTGGATTCATCTTAGCGGCAGCAGGTGCTGCAGTGGGTCTAGGTAACATTTGGGGCTTTCCTACCCAAGCAGCAAGCAACGGCGGTGGCGCTTTCTTGTTGGTGTACTTGGTGATGATTCTTATCGTTGCATTCCCAATGCTGGTGGTTGAAATGGCGATCGGTCGTCATGGTCAAGCAAACCCAGTAGACAGCATGCGTTCTCTAACAGACAACCCTGTGGGCAAGAAGCTTGGCGGCCTAGTTGGTTGGATTGGCCTGAGTGTGCCAAGTGCGGTTTTGGCGTTTTACTCGATTGTAGGCGGCTGGTTGATCTGCTTTATGTTGGGTGCAGTGACCGACATCATGGGCATGGAAGCGGCAACGCAATGGTTGAAAGGCTTCAGCGTTGAACGCAACTTGTTCGGTACGATTACATTTTATGTATTAACCATTTTGATCGTACAAGGCGGCGTGAAACAGGGCATTGAGAAGTGGTCTACGCGCCTAATGCCAGCACTGTTTGTTCTGTTTGGTTTGCTGTTCATCTACATCATGACGCAAAACGGTGCGATGGAAGGTTTGAAGCACTACCTAGTGCCTGATTTCGAGAAAGTATGGGATCGCAAACTAATCCTTGCCGCAATGGGCCAAGGCTTCTTCTCTCTGACCATCGGTGGCTGTTCGATGCTTATCTATGGCTCTTACCTAAGTAAGAAAGAGAACCTGCCGAAGATGGCGATGAACGTGACTATGGTCGATACCGCCGTTGCCTTTATTGCTGGTCTAGTGGTGATGCCTGCAATGTTCGTTGCGATGCAAAAAGGTGTTCAAATCTATGCAGAAGATGGTTCGCTGTTAAGTTCAGATACACTGGTATTTACAGTTCTACCGCTGATGTTTGATAGCTTAGGTTTGCTTGGCCAACTGTTCTCAATTGTGTTCTTCTTACTACTGACGATCGCAGCACTGACGTCTTCTATCTCGATGCTTGAATGCCCGGTTGCACTGGTGGGTGAGCGGTTCAACACGAAACGCAGCACGACAAGCTGGGTATTGGGTGGCCTGATTGCGCTGTTCAGTGTGGTTATCGTATTTAACTTCGGCGCACTGTTTGGCATGGTAGCGACCATCGCAACGCAATATCTACAACCAATGGCGGCGCTATTGTTCTGTCTATTTGGTGGTTGGGTATGGAATCGTCACTCAAAAATCAAAGAGCTTGAGCAAGGTTGTCCTGAGTTCACTCAAGGTTGGTTCGGTAAGTTGTGGCCAGCATACGTGAAGTTTGTTTGTCCGATTCTGGTAGCGACCGTTATTTGGGCTTCGTTCGGCTAATCAGCTTACGCAAAGTACAAAAGAAAAGGGCTTGATGCATCCATCAAGCCCTTTTTTCTATTCGTTGTTTACGTTGTCCGTCGCGATGAGCGATTAACGGAACTGACCTGCGTCAGGCAGAAAGTCAAAACCTGCTGTTGCCAGCTTTGCTTCAAGTGCTGCGCGGTCGATATCAAAGAATGCAACCAGCTTATCCAGATCACCACCGAAGTCGTCACGTAGCTTCATGTTGACGATGCTCATCAGCATGATTGGGTCCATGGATTCGAAATTCGCTAGATTCATTACTTATCCTCGAAATCAGAGATCAGTAGGTTTGCCGCAGCGAACGCCGCTTTTTCACGAACGTCTTTTGGTAGAGATTCGTCTGCCGCAACGTCATTCAGTGCTCTTACGGCACACGAGATTGCTTGAGGCACGTAAGCTTGATCGCCACTACCGATTTGAGCGTAAAGCTCACGAACTAATTCACAACAGCCGTATACTTGCATGGCTAAATCCTTAATAAATGATAACTGCTCTCAAATATACACATAGCCGTTTTGAAACTCAAAGCAGAGAATTGTTTTGGCTCAAGTTAACAAGCAACTTGAGCAAACATTCATCACTGCAACTGTGCTTCCAATTGATGCGTCACTTCTGGCGCAAGGTTTAGCTGCTTAGCAAGTTCCTGCAAATACGCTTTTTCCATAAAGTTTTGCTCATCGGCCACAATCAGTGATGCCAGATATATTTCTGACGCCTGTTGTGGAGAGGTCGCTAAGCGTGCGATTTCTGCCGGATCGAGAGGCTTATGTAGCTCTTGATGAACCAACTGTCTTACACGATCATCTGCTCCCATTTCTGTCAGTGCTTGTTCGATGCGAGCCATTTCTTCTTCATCGACATGGCCATCGGCTTTGGCTGCACCAATCATGGCTTTAAGGATCAGTTTTGCATGTTTGTTGTCATCAGGATCGAAGGTTTCGTTGACGCCTTGTGTATCTTGCTTCGCTTGCCAATCGTTGTAGACTTTGTAAGCCAGAGCACCTAGTGCCGCTGCGCCACCGACTTTGAGTGCGCCCGTACCGACTTTCTTGGCCATCTTTTTGCTCTTTTTAGAGCCCATTAACATGCCGATAAGGCCACCACCAATCGCGCCTGCGCCAAGCGTTTTTAGCTGGCTAGAACTTGATGATGATTTGATATTGCTCGTTTGTTTACTAAGCGCATCGCTACCTTGTTTAAGTAGGTCTGATTTGAGTGCTTGGTTAAGAAGACTTTTTAGATCCATGAGTAACCTCCTTACTAGATTGAATCCAGTGTAAGGTGATAAATCTGAACCAAAGATTAACAACGCAAATATTAGAGAGGGTCTACACACTTAGAAAATCAGACGTAAAAAAGGGCTGACCGAAGCCAACCCTTTTCATCGCTATATCCAGCACAGTGTGCTTAGTGCAGCTTATTGTAGTTGAGCTTTTACGTGCTCAACGATGTCTGCCATTGCAACGGCTGTCTTCTCACCAGAGCGGCGGTTCTTGTACTCGAAGTTGCCTTCTTTCATTGAACGATCACCGATCACGATAGTGTGAGGAATACCGATAAGTTCCATATCAGAGAACATTACGCCTGGGCGCTCTTTACGGTCATCGAATAGTACTTCGATACCCATAGCCGTCAGTTCAGCGTACAGCTTCTCAGCTGCTTCTTTCACTTCTTCAGACTTGTGCATGTTCATAGGAACGATAGCCACTTGGAAAGGCGCTAGTGCGTCTGGCCAAATGATGCCGTATTTGTCGTGGTTTTGCTCGATTGCAGAAGCAACAACACGTGAAACACCGATACCGTAACAACCCATTTCTAGGATTACGTTCTTACCGTCAGGACCAAGAACACCACAGTTCATTGCTTCTGAGTAAACGTTACCTAGTTGGAAGATGTGACCAACTTCGATACCACGCTTAAGCATTAGCGTACCTCGACCACATGGGCTTGGATCGCCTTCTACTACGTTACGTAGATCTTCAACTTGGCCTAGTTCGACGTCACGACCCCAGTTGATACCGAAGTAGTGCTTACCGTCGATGTTTGCGCCTGCGCCGAAGTCGCTCATTACAGCAACAGAGCGGTCTACGATGAATGGCAGTTCAAGGCCAACAGGGCCAAGAGAACCAGCGCCAGCGCCGATAAGTGCACGCATTTCCTCTTCTGTTGCCATCTCTAGTGGAGAAGCAACTTGAGGTAGGTTTTCTGCTTTCACTTCGTTTAGCTCGTGGTCACCACGAACGATAAGAGCGATGATGTCAGCATCTACTTCATCAGACGCTTTCACGAATAGAGTTTTTACTGTCTTCTCGATTGCTAGACCGTGTTGCTCTACAAGCTCCGCGATTGTTTTCGCGTTTGGCGTATCAACCAGCGTCATCTCTTGAGTTGGTTCAGCGCGCTCACCTGCAGGTGCTGCCGCCTCTGCTTTTTCGATGTTCGCTGCGTAATCAGACTCCGTAGAGAATGCGATTAGGTCTTCGCCGCTTTCAGCAAGTACGTGGAACTCTTGAGAACCACTACCACCGATAGCGCCAGAGTCAGCAAGTACTGGACGGTACTCAAGACCCATGCGATCAAATGCTTTACAGTAAGCATCGTGCATCGCTTGGTAAGATTTCTCTAGACCTTCTTTGTCGATGTCGAAGCTGTATGCATCCATCATGCAGAATTCACGTGCACGCATTACGCCGAAACGAGGGCGACGCTCATCACGGAATTTAGTCTGGATTTGGTACAGGTTTAGCGGAAGCTGTTTGTAAGAGCTCACTTCGTTACGCACAAGGCTAGTGATCACTTCTTCAGCTGTAGGGCTAAGAACAAACGGACGAGTATGACGGTCAGTAAAGCGAAGTAGCTCAGGACCCATCTTCTCAGAACGACCTGTCTCTTCCCATAGTTCAAACGGCTGAACAACGGGCATCAAAGTTTCGACTGCACCTGCATTGTCGATTTCTTGACGAACGATGTTTTCGACTTTACGCAGCACACGTAGACCAGTAGGCAGCCAGGTGTAAAGACCTGAAGCCAGCTTACGGATCATACCCGCGCGTAGCATGAGCTGGTGGCTCACTACTTCTGCGTCGTTTGGAGTCTCCTTCAGAGTAGAAAGAAGATAATTACTGGTACGCATTAAATTTATCCGTTTATTAAAGTTAGATACTCAAGCCAGAATGGACAGGAGTATGAAGGTCCCACAAGGGGAAAATTGTTAGCCGCTTATAATATCAGCCAAATGCCTTTGTCAAAAGCTTTCAATCGCAGTAACTGTTATTAAGTTATCGCTAACCATGAACTTAACGTTCAGATCGAACAAATTTACCGCATATTCCTTATTGTCAGGCTTGTTTTTCTTGTAAGCCGGACGAGGATCTTGCGCCAGAACCTGCTCGATCACCGTTTTGACATACTCAGTATCGTCACGCTTTTCGAGTGCCGCCAGTGCCACAGAAGAGAAGTCGACCTGTGATTTTTCAGGTTCGTCTTCCGCATAACCACCTTGTGCCTCTGCAATAGAATCTGAGTAGGGGATGTATGGTTTGATATCAACAATTGGCGTGCCATCGACCAAGTCTACGTTACCAAGATCCAAATAGATCTGATCGCCTTGCTTGCTGATACCTTTAACTTCTACCGCTGACATACCAATGCCATTGGGACGAAAGGTCGAACGTGAAGCAAACACACCAATACGCTCATTGCCGCCCAAACGAGGTGGGCGCACCGTTGGTTTCCATCCGGCTTCTAAATTCTGATCAAACAAAAACAACAACCAAACATGAGAAAACTGCTCCAATCCGCGCACGGCTTCTGGGCTATTTGCTGTGCCTTGAAGTTTGACGCGTGAGCGCGCGGCTGGCACCAAACGAGGTTGGCGAGGGACAGCAAATTTCTCTTTGTATGGGCTTTCAATAACGCCAATAGGCTCAATGGAATACATGGATACGTTGTCTTATGCATGGGAGATGGAAGCTAAAGTACCACAAAATTCCGCTTGCTTTTTTGTTGATAATGATTCTTAATTGCATTGTTATAACGTAACAATTAATCGAAAGGACAATTAATATGAAACCAGGTATCCACCCAGAATACCGCCCCGTGGTATTTCACGACACAAGCGTAGATGAGTACTTTGTTGTGGGGTCGACACTACACACTGATCGCACTATCGAATGGAAAGATGGCAAAACTTATCCATATTTCACTCTCGATGTATCATCCGCTTCTCATCCGTTTTACACCGGTAAGCAACGTGTGGTTCAAGCGGAAGGTCGTATTGCGAACTTTAATCGTCGCTTTGGTCAATTTAATAAAGATAAGGACTAAGAGATGAAAGTTGTTAAATCATTAAAGAGCGCAAAAAGCCGACACCCTGATTGCCAAATCGTAAAAAGAAGAGGGCGTTTATACGTTATTTGTAAGTCGAACCCGCGCTTCAAGGCGGTGCAGAAATAACCATAAATATCGTAATAATTTATGGGATGTAGTTACTTATAATGCTGATTTATGATCTATATGTGGGTGATATAACTATATTTTTATCGATAATAGGTCATAAATCCGCCTTTAAGTTACATTCTGTAACGTTTTGAACTTTCACTTAACCCTTGTGTCGAGTACCCTGCGCAAGCTTTATGACATTTTTGTCACAAATGCGCAGGAATAAATACAAGGAGGGAACAGATGAGTTCATCTGCTTCAATGAAACAAAACTCGCCAAAGAAGCCACTATTCACGCGCTTCTTAGATACAGTTGAATATTTGGGGAACCTTTTACCCCACCCAATCACACTTTTCGCCATTTTCTGTCTTGCAATCCTAGTTATGTCCGGTATCGCGGGCTACTTTGAAGTCGCAGTCATGGATCCTCGCCCAGAAGGCGCACCGGGTCGTGCAGCGGACGGTATGATTCAAGTAATCAGTCTGCTCAATGCTGACGGCTTAGAACTGATTGTTACTAACCTAGTGAAAAACTTTGTTGGCTTCGCACCGTTAGGTACGGTTTTGGTTGCGATGCTTGGTGTTGCCATTGCAGAACATTCTGGACTACTTTCTGCTGCAATGCGTGGCCTAGTAATGGGCGCTTCTCAGCGCATGGTTACCGTTACTGTTGTTTTCGCAGGTATCATTTCAAACACGGCTTCTGAGCTTGGCTACGTGGTATTGATCCCACTAGCTGCAATGCTGTTCCACTCATTAGGTCGTCACCCACTTGCTGGTCTAGCAGCCGCATTTGCTGGTGTATCTGGTGGTTACTCAGCAAACCTACTGATTGGTACGGTTGACCCACTGCTTTCAGGTATCACTGAAACAGCTGCACAGATGATTGACCCAACTTACACGGTAGGCCCAGAAGTAAACTGGTACTTCATGTTTGTTTCTACCTTCTTTATCGCGATTACCGGTGCATTTGTAACGGAGAAAATCGTTGAGCCGAAACTTGGCAAATACAACGATGAAGAAGCAGCGGAAGACCTGTCTCAAGACAAGATGGGTACGCTGACTGACGTAGAGAAGAAAGGCCTTAAACTGGCGGGTATCGCTGTTCTAGCAGTATCGGCGCTACTGGCATGGACTATCGTTCCTGCTGATGGTGTTCTGCGTTCTGATGCAGGCACGGTTGCAGGCTCTCCATTCCTGAAGAGTATCGTAGCATTCATCTTTGTGTTCTTCGCGATTCCTGGTTTTGTGTACGGCCGAGTGGTTGGCACAATGAAAAACGATCGTGACGTGATTGACGCAATGTCGAAGTCAATGTCTTCAATGGGTATGTACATTGTATTGGTATTCTTCGCCGCTCAGTTTGTTGCTTTCTTCAAGTGGACTAACTTTGGTCAAGTATTCGCAGTAGCGGGTGCAGACTTCCTACAAAGCATCGGTCTAACTGGCCCAATGTTGTTCTTCGCATTCATCCTAATGTGTGGCTTCATTAACCTTATGATCGGCTCTGCATCGGCACAGTGGGCTGTAACAGCACCTATCTTCGTTCCTATGCTAATGCTTGTGGGTTACGCGCCAGAAACGATTCAGGCGGCTTACCGTATCGGTGACTCAACGACGAACATCATCACTCCAATGATGAGCTACTTCGGTCTTATCCTTGCGGTAGCAACACGCTATATGAAGAACCTAGGTATCGGTACGTTGATTGCGACCATGCTGCCATACTCAATCTGCTTTATCGTAGGTTGGAGTGTGCTGTTCTACCTATGGGTATTCGTATTTGGTCTACCAGTTGGTCCTGGTGCGGCTACGTACTACACGCCTTAATTGGCAACCTCACTCAGCTCTCAAAGCCTGCGTTTATCGCAGGCTTTTTTGTTTAAAGTCCGGCGAAGCGATAAGTTAGGCCGACTTCAAACGACCAGCCCACATCACGCTGAATTAAAGGGCTGTCGCTATCGTGATGCACAAACTCAGCTTTAGAAATGCCAATCCAAGATGGTGTGAACTCATACAAACCGATAATTCCCGCTTGATAAACAAAAGTAGAATCGGCTTTGAACTCGTTTAACCCAGATGCAGCGGCCTCTTGTGCAGAGACACTGTAAAGGTGGTGAGAGAGCTTTTTGTCACGATAGTCGACTTCAAAGTATGGAGTCAGGGTAAAAGGTGGCAACCAAGTTTCTAACGTCCGACCGAGATGCAATTGAATTTCATAGCCATTGTGTTCTGAAGTGACATCATGCAAATAAGTCAGTCTCGCGCCAACCGTTCCTAAGGTAATACCAAGCTCGCCATTACCATCGCGGTCGTTGATGCCATTTGGCAAATCGGCAAAGGTATCGGAGACTTCTGCAAAACGCCAATTGGCCGATACGCCGACGTAGGGTAATGCTTGCCAGTTGGCTAAGCTGCCATCGATAAAACCTATCGGTCCTGAATAAAACAGATTCGGTGTTGCACCAAATTGAGGGGTGTCTTTGACGGAAAACACGCTTTCGCCATAGGTGACACTGCCGCCAACAATGCCAAAAGACTCATTGTTAGCCAATGAAAGAGGGCTCGATAAAAGCAAAGTGAGAGAAAAGGCAATCCGTGACTTCATAAATAAAACTCCGTTCTTGTTCTAACAACAAAGAACGGAGTTTTGTGATTCCTATTTCATCAACGAATGAATTTCGTGCGGGGGATGAGGCGTAATCAACGCTTGGCAAGGATTCTATCGAGGTGGTTAGCGAACTCTCTGCGTTCCGTTTGAGACAAAGCTGCAGGGCCGCCAGTCTGAATGCCACTTGAGCGCATGGTGTCCATGAAATCACGGATATTCAAGCGCGCTTTGATGGTGTCTTTGGTATATAACTCGCCTCGTGAGCTCAGTGCTTGAGCACCTTTGCTGATCACTTCGTCTGCCAATGGAATATCAGAGGTGATCACTAAGTCATTGACTTCGACACGACGAACAATTTCATTGTCGGCAATATCAAAACCAGCAGGGACTTGCAAGGAGTGGATATTGGCACGTTTTGGTACAGGTACCACATGGTTGGCTACAAATGTACATTCAACGCCTGTGCGCTCAGCGGCGCGTACAATCGTCTCTCTGATTACTTTCGGACAAGCATCCGCATCTACCCACAGCTTCATGATGTTTTCTCATTGAGTTTTGCTTCCAGTTCCTCTACTCGAGCAACCAACTTCGCCACGGTATTCTCCAGCGCAACAATGCGATCTTCTTCTTTCGGAGTTTGTACCGCTACTTCCACTTTAGGGATACGGTTTGCGCTCTTCCAACTTTTGATGGTTGCGATTAATGCAGGCATCGGCACGGGCGTTTTCATTCGTGCTTTTACCAGTGCCACAGTGGGCTCTTTGCCTTGCTGCTGTAGCTGCTCCATCACGGCTTCCAGCTCTTTAGTGACGTCTTGAGTTAACATAATTTGTCCCTACTAAAATGACTTCTATCATCATACTTTGCGCGGTTGATTTTAGCGAATAGCAATTTCGGCAGTGCCTTGTGCGAGATCTCTCACACGGGTTGTGAGAGAAAACGATTTCGTCATCAGCCAAACAGAATATTTTATACTTAAGTGTATGAAAAATATCGTTTTAACATGCTGTTAACTAAGTTTTTCAACAAAAGATTTTCTCGGGTAGATTGTGATTTAAAAGGAAAAGCGTAAATTAAACCTTGTCGGCAGGAAGCAGACATGGAACAGGAAAGCACCAAGGATTTGGTCATCGTCAGGACGACGATTTGATTATTCAGGATGAGTGATCAAGCAAGGAGCGTAGGACATTGTAAGGATACATTCATCAATAGGATGTTGATGACTAAGGATAGACAATGGACCCCTCATAGGATTGAGGTAAGGACAGCATCAGGACGATGCAAAGGACACCGCTCAAGGAACAAGTGATGTGTGCTAACGGGGAATGTTAGCTATCAGGATGATAAGGACACCGCTAGGACGGCGACGTAAGGACTAAGCTGACGGATTCAGCCACTATTATGGATGATGCATGGAGCACTAATTAGTAGCCGGACTGCTGCGAGTAAGACTATGGCCCCGATACTTTTGTGTCGGGGTCTTTCTTATTTATCGCGCTTTCATATTTTTGGATGATTGAAAGTAGGCGATATCACATTATTTATAAATTCCTCATAACACTGAATAAAAAACAATCCAGATCAATATCCTTTCCAATCAGTTGGTTTAACTTTCGGCTTCTCTAAAAGGCGTTATGTGCCGCATACAAATCGATGGCTTTTCAATCGATAGCTCTTGAGCTTCTGCTATGCGGATAAATTAAGTTTGCTGTAATCAAGGAACAGATGTGACCATAGTAACCAGAAGAATGCTTCTTCTACCCTACAATGAGTCGTTGCAACTAGAGTTCGTGATGTTGAATTGCTGCGCTAAAAATCGCGCAGAGATGAATGGACCTCATACCGTGTCTTCTGCCAAACAGTTGTTTGAGAAGATTCTGGACGATGAGAATGTCCACAGTATGGCGGTGCTTGAGAGTACCAGCCGTGATTATATGGGACACGTGTTCATTTCAAACCTAGATCATGAACCAGAGCTAGGGTTTATCTTTGATAAAGCTTATTGGGGTAAAGGGTTAGCGACAGAAGCGCTAAAGGCGTTTTTCCCGAAAGCGTGCCGTGAGCTTGGGCTACACAAAGTCAAAGCAAATGTGAATAGCCACCACAAAGCATCCATGGCAGTGCTGGAAAAACTAGGATTTACAAAAACGAGAGAAAGCAAGGACCTTTACGGCCCTTACTTTGAAATGGAATTTACAAGCGATGTGGCGGTAGGTGAAAGTTCAGCGGCCTAAACCCGATCATCGTTAACTCACCTTGGTAGCAATCATCACCAAGGGATGAAAACTCAAATTGATACACTGTATGCCAACGCCAGATTCCGTCTGGCGTTTTCAATTTATGCGCACCAAATGCAATGCTGACCAATTGCAAATCTAACTGATCGCACTTACGCGAAATAGCCGCTTTTGCCAACTCTGACTGGCGTCGTTGTTGCCAAAACAAAAAACAAAAAAAGCACAGTCCTAAAATGGCTAGTAGGTCACCGATCATCCCTAATCCTTCATTATCCCTTTGTTGCTTGCTGCAGTTTGACTAATGCCGTCGCTAGCTCTTCCGATGGGCTAGAGTGCAGCAAAGGTAGCAATACCATTCTTAGCTCTGGCAGCATAACTAAATCGGCAAACAATTGATTAAATAGGGCTTGGTTCCCTGTTTGTGCGAGGCGCAGCAAAAATTGCTCAGCGACGTTAACGTCAGCGAGTAGGTGCCAAGTACGGCCAGCGATGCCGATCAATACTTCTTGGTGGCTCAAACGTGGGCTTTGTAAAATTGCCTTCAAGATTGGCAAGGAAATCTCGGTTGGTGCACCCGCCAGAGCTCGAATCAAAGCAGAGAGTAAGAACAAGTCAGGTTCGTTGCTTTCGATTTCTTGCTGCGCTTTCTCCGCAATGCGCTCTGCCAAACGTTCTTGTAGGTCGACATGTTCAAGCGCGCCGAGTAGGGCGTAAAGTGGTTCATTAGGCAAGTGGTTAAGCGCTTTACGCAAAGTCACGGCATTTTGCTCTTTGCCTAAGCGTGCAGCCATATCAGTGATGCCTTGTAGACCAACCGTTTGCCAGTTGTCCCAACCTAGGTCACCGGTAAAGTAGTGCTGAGTGTGCTCGTAATACTGGCTGGTGGGTAAGTCTAAGTTCGCGCGAACTTGACTGTGGAAGACTGCCATCTTTTCTTCTGCAGGTTTAAACGTGTATGGGTTGTTAGAAAGCTTTTGTTGTTGCTCTTCCGACATTTCCTCACTCAGGCGAGTACCCATCGCTTCAACGACGTATTTAATGAAGTTTCCGATGTCGGATTGCTTAAGCAAACCACGCTCATCCAGCTCAAACTTTAGAAACCAAATCCAAGGCTGCTTTTGCTCATTCCAGTACGCGATTGCGAGGTGCGCTTTACGCTGCATTGGGAATGGGTAAGGGCACTGGCCTTTTTCCACATCCGCAAACACTTGTGCATCGATGGTTTTGATACGACGACCAAGGTCGAAGATTTGATATTCACAATGGCTGTTGTTTAACAGCTGAGTGAGTGTTTGAATGTTTTCCATTAAATACGACATCCTAATGTTCTTTTCACAAGAAATGGTATCATTCTCGGCTAATTCAAGGTTCGAGGCGGAATTAATGGCAACAAACACCCAATTGATCGACTTACTTCAACAACTTGAAGCACAATTGCGCCATCATGATCTGTGGCAGCACACTATGCCATCGGAAAGAGCACTGCAAAGTACGGAACCATTTGCTATTGATACACTTCATCCGCATGAGTGGCTGCAGTGGATCTTTATTGCCCGTATGCATGCTTTAGTGGAAAGTAACCAACCTTTGCCACGTGGCTTTTCTATTGAGCCGTATTTTGCAGAAGCGTGGAAACAAGAGCCGCATTACGCCGAGCTATTAGTGACTATTCGAACCATCGACGAACTATGTAAGTAACCTCAATGTCAGAACAAGAAACATCACCATCCGTTGAACCCGTTGTATTAGAGATCGTTTATCAGGACGAGTACTTTGTTGCGGTCAACAAACCTGCCGGAATGCTAGTGCACCGTAGTTGGTTGGATAAGCATGAAACTCAATTCGTGATGCAAACGCTGCGCGATCAAATTGGTCAGCATGTGTTTCCACTGCATCGCTTGGATCGCCCAACTTCAGGTGTACTTGTGTTTGCTTTATCCAGTGAAGTTGCTTCACAAGTCATGCCTATGTTTGCTGAGCACAAGATGGAGAAAACCTATCATGCGATCGTTCGAGGCTGGATCGAGGAAGAAGGCGTACTGGATTACGCTCTGAAAGTCGAACTCGATAAGATTGCCGATAAGTTTGCTTCGCAAGAGAAAGAAGCACAAGAAGCAGTAACGGCATACAAACCGCTGGCAAAAGTGGAAGTACCTTATTCAACAGGTAAGTTCCCGACCACACGATACTGTTTGATGGAAATGAAGCCAAAGACAGGGCGTAAGCATCAGTTGCGTCGTCACATGGCTCACCTACGTCATCCAATCGTTGGTGATACGACACACGGTGATGGCAAGCACAACAAGTTGTACCGTACCGAATTCGACTCTCATCGACTGTTGCTGCATGCATCAGAGTTGCGCTTTGTGCATCCGTTTACCGATGAAGAAATCGTGATGAAAGCCAATATCGATGAAACTTGGCAGCAGTTATTTGCGAGATTTGAGTGGGATGCATCGTTGGTGCAATAAGCGGTTAGGTTGATCCGCTATTCGCTGTATTAAACAAAGAAAGGGGTTGGTATCGGTACCAACCCCTTTTTAATTTTTCAGTCTTAATGTTTTATTTCAGCTTTTCTAGATCCGCTTCGATCTCGGCGATCTTGCTGGAAACGACTTTCTCCAAGTGACGAAGATCAGAGAGAATCTTTTCTTTTACATCCACTTCAGCCACTTTCACAGGCTTGGTGATCTTGTTTAGCTCATCGATCACAAGCGTCAGGTTACGGTTGATTTCGGTTACTTCTTTGTATTTATGACTGCCGCTATCCACTAATACATTTTTAACTTGGCGTGGGTATTTGAACTTCACACTCTTAGCGAAAAACTCGCCTTTCTGTTTGTGAAAGTAGATCTTTAGGACGTCTTTGTGTGCTTCTTGGCGCAGGGAGTAACGTTCAATCTGTTTCGGGTCATGGATGCCCAAACCAGTGAGGTGTGGATACATAGGCTACCTCTGTATATTGAATTGGAGTCCATACAACTGTAGCAGCCCATTTATGAGCTAGATAGCTGATATTTAGTCAAATTGCTCAACTTGTGGGCAAGATCGCTATCGTTCTTGCCCACCTTAGTTGTTGATCAAGCGTTGGTTTTCTCTCAAGCCGAAACTGGGTCAGAGAGTTTTTCAATCAGCTTTTCACGCAGCTCGTCTTGTTGCTCTTCACTGAGCCTGCCGCCGGCTTCACTCGTCAGAATAAACAAGTCTTCAGCGCGCTCACCAATGGTGGTGATTTTTGCTGCATGAAGGTTAATTCCCAAATCAGCAAAGGTACGACCCACTTTCGCCAGAAGCCCCGGTGTATCGAGAGCGACAAACTCCATCAAAGTGCGTTTTTTGCTCTTGGTTGGCAGGAAGTCGACTTTGGTTTTAACGTTGAAATGCTGAAGTTTATTTGGTGTACGGCGCGTCTTTATTTTTGTCGGACGGCCATCTTCCAGTACATGCGTAATGTGTTTAGTCACTGCACTGTGACGACCTTCTTCAATCGCTTTACCGTGTTGGTCTAGTACCATAAAGGTATCGAGTACATAGCCATCTTTACTGGTCATGATTTGTGCGTCATGTACGTTAAAGTTGCGACGGTCAAGCTCAGCAACGACGGTAGCAAACAGCGCTGGTTGGTCTGGGCTGTAAACGAATACTTCGGTACCGCCACGTGTGGCCTTCTTACTGATCAGAACCAACGGCTTACTTGGATCTTCCATACGAAGTAAATGTTCGCAGTGCCAAGCGATTTGCTTGTGAGTGTGACGCAAGAAGTAATCGGCTTTAAAGCGTTGCCACAGTACTTCAATTTCACGAGCAGAGAAGCCTTCTTTGCGTAATAGGGCGGACGCCATTTGTTGGTTATGACGAATACGCTCACGCACATCTACAGGGTTTTCTAGGCCACGGCGCAGCGCGCGTTGGGTGGAATAGAATAACTCTGCGAGCAAGGTGCGCTTCCAGCTGTTCCAAAGCTCAGGGTTGGTCGCGCAGATATCGGCTACCGTCAGACACACAAGGTATTCAAGGTACTCCTCATCACGCACTTGCTTGGCAAACTCGGTAATCACGTCCGGATCGTAAATATCACGACGCTGTGCAGTTACGGACATCAATAAGTGATGCCTTACTAGCCAACTTACCAATTTCGCTTCTGGCTTAGACAAACCGTGCTCAATACAGAAGTCGTATGCTTCACCTTCGCCGATCACCGAATGGTCACCGCCACGCCCTTTACCGATATCATGGAAAATCGCGGCCAGAATCAGTAGCTCTTTCTTCTGAATTCGAGGATAAACTTCGCAGCAAATTGGATGTTTACTGTGGTTCTCGGCGTAGCTGAAGGTATTAATGTGCTTGAGTAGACGAATACTGTGCTCATCCACGGTATATACATGGAATAGGTCGAATTGCATCTGACCGACAATTTGGCTCCACTGCGGAAGGTATGCCGCTAGTACGCCAAGCTTGTGCATTAAACTGAACGCCTTATGCAGCGCATTTGGATGACGACACAGCGCCATAAACTTTTCACGCGCTTCTGGAATAGTGTGCAAGAACTTGTTCAATCGACGACGTGCAGTACGTAACTGACGCAACGTAGGAGGGCTCACGCCTTCAATGCTAGAATCATTGGCGATGTGCAGGAACATATCCAAAATGGTTTCAGGACGAGCTTGGAACAGTGCAGGTTTGCGAGCCTCGATCAGTGAACCACGGCGTTGGAAATCTTCGTCGATAATTTCAGCATCTTGCGATGCACCTCCGTTGATGATGGCTTGGTCGAACAGTTTGAGCAGCATCTTATTCAGCTCTGCCACACGACGCAGGGTGCGGTAGAACTCCTTCATCATCATTTCGACGCCGCGATTGCCTTCACCAACATAACCAAGATGCTCCGCGACTTGCGCTTGGTGGGCAAAGGTTAAACGGTTGTCATAACGACGAAGCTCAATATGTAGGGCGAAACGTACGCGCCATAAGAAATCCTGACATTCAACCAGCTCGCGGTATTCCGCATCGGTCAGGAAGCCATAGCGGCTCATCTCTAGTAACGAGGTTGCGCCAAAGTGACGACGTGCCACCCAGCTTAAAGTGTGAATATCACGCAAGCCACCCGGCGTGGACTTGATATCGGGTTCGAGGTTGTAAGTGGTGTCATGGTAGCGTGCGTGGCGTTCACGTTGCTCTTGAATCTTGGCGCGGTAAAAAGTTTCGCTTGGCCAGAAAGAATCAGACAACACCACTTTCTTTAAGGCTTGAAAGGTGTCTTCACTGCCGCAAAGCAAGCGCGCTTCTTGCAGGTTCGTAGCAACGGTTAAGTCTGAACGTCCAATCTCTGCACATTCATCAACAGTGCGCACTGCGTGGCCGACTTCTAGGCGTAAATCCCACAATAGGGTAATGAACTCACTGATTTTAGCTTCCAGAGCATTTGGCAGCTTGTTCTGCGACAGAATCAAAATGTCGATATCAGACAGAGGATGTAATTCACCACGTCCGTAACCACCGACGGCAACTAAGGAAATATTATGGATGTCTTTGAATCCAAAGTGTTGCCACAAACGATTGAGGAGTAAATCCATGTACTCAGCACGTGACAAAACAAGGTTGGTCACAGGGTGGTGCTGTAGAAATTCTTCTTTTTGGTATGAACTGAATTTTTCGAGTTCTTGCTTAAGTTCGCCGATGTTTATCTGTTCATCGGTAAACGTAAGAGGTGACTGAAGGGTCATATTTGCTATCCGTGCAAGCCAAAACTATTAGCAATCTAACAAATTTGCTGCAGATAAAAAATATCCCCGCATGGGCGGGGATATGGAAAGTGATGGGCGATTAAACGTTTTTCATCATTCGTGGAATGGTATCGTCGCTGCGAAGTGTTAGTACTTCACAACCTTCTTTAGTTACCACGATAGTGTGTTCCCACTGTGCAGAGTTTTTACCGTCACCAGTGTAAACCGTCCAATCATCTTGAGCATCAACAGTACAACCGAATTTACCCGCGTTGATCATTGGCTCGATAGTAAAACACATGCCTTCTTTTAGTACGCGGCGGTCTTTGTTCTTGTAGTGAACCACTTGTGGCTCTTCGTGGAACTCATCACCGATGCCGTGACCGCAGAAGTCTTTCACGATAGAGAACTTGTTGCGTGGGTTGTTCTTGTTGTTCTCTTTGATGTACTTCTCGATTGCTGTACCGATATCACCAACCGTTGCACCAGGCTTAACTTGACGCATACCGATGTACAGAGATTCTTGAGCAACCATACACAGACGTTTGTTTGCTGGAGATACATCACCAACTAGGAACATCTTAGAAGTGTCACCGTGGTAACCTTGTGGACGAACGCTTAGATCTGCGTTTTCATCGTTAGGTACGATAACCGTGATATCAACGTTAATGATGTCGCCATCTTTAAGTACAGCTGGCTTCATTTGGCCATTTGCACCTTTTTCATCTTCTGTCGCAGGGATGCCGTGACAAACGATGTGGTTGATTGACGTACAGATTGATTTAGGGAATCCATGGTAATCAAGCGGTGCAGAGTAAGCGCCTCGCTCTAGAGCGTAATCGTGACAGATTTTGTTTAATTCGTCTGTCGTCACACCCGCCTTGATGTGCGGTTCGATCATTTCTAGAGTGTCTGCGGCTAGCTTGCCCGCAATACGCATGCGTTCGATTTCTTCAGCAGTTTTAATCTTGATTGACATTGGCTTTCTCTACTTATTCGTAAGCACGTAAACGTGCGAATGCGCGCATTCTATCAGACATCTTGCGGTTAACCCAAGCCAGTTAAGAATATGAGTCATTCTTACTTGTAGTCTAGTCATGGAATTTAGAAGAGAGTAGGGATAGGTGTGATAGGTAAATTAGAATTGTAAGAAACAATTTTTACTAGCCATCTTAGGCTAAAATATGGTATAAAGCGCGCCGGAATCGAGGACTGTTCTCTTTACTTTTCATTAGAAGAGTAGCGAAGCAAGCTTCTTCCAATTAACTTTTATCTTTAAATCACACACATTCCGTCACATGTTCCGGGGTGCTGAGCAGAAGCTTGGTCGGAATTATGGGGGATGTGGAGGCCTAACCCCATAGAGGATTTTAAAATGGCAACTGTATCAATGCGCGATATGCTGAAAGCTGGTGTTCACTTCGGTCACCAAACTCGTTACTGGAACCCAAAAATGAAGCCATTCATCTTTGGTGCTCGTAACCGCGTTCACATCATCAACCTAGAAAAAACTGTACCAATGTTCAACGAAGCTCTAGCTGAACTAGCTAAAGTTGGCGAGAAAAAAGGTAAAGTTCTATTCGTAGGTACTAAGCGCGCTGCATCTGAAGCTGTTAAAGAAGCTGCAATCGCAAGCAACCAATACTACGTTAACAACCGTTGGTTGGGCGGCATGCTAACGAACTACAAAACAGTTCGTCAGTCTATCAAGCGTCTAAAAGATTTCGAAGCACAAGCACAAGACGGTACTTTCGAAAAACTAACTAAGAAAGAAGCTCTAATGCGTACTCGTGAAATGGAGAAGCTAGAGAAATCTCTTGGTGGTATCAAAGATATGGGCGGCCTACCAGACGCTCTATTCGTAATCGACGCTGATCACGAGCACATTGCAATTAAAGAAGCTAACAACCTAGGTATTCCAGTATACGCTGTGGTAGATACTAACTCTAACCCAGACGGCGTTGACTACATCATCCCAGGTAACGACGACGCGATCCGCGCAGTTCAACTATACCTAAACGCTGCAGCATCTGCAGTGTCTGAAGGTCGCAACAAAGACGTTGCAGCAGTTGCTGAAAAAGACGGTTTCGTAGAAGCTGAATAATAACGGCTCTGTGTCACACTTAGTCTATGTGAAACCTTGTTGTAGCATAGACTGAGTTATAGTTAGCAATGGGGGCCGACAATGTAGGCCCCTGTTTTTTACCTTATTTCGAATCAAACGAGGAATAGAGAATGGCAACTGTAACTGCTGCTCTAGTTAAAGAACTTCGCGAGCGCACTGGCGCTGGCATGATGGAATGTAAAAAAGCGCTTGTAGAAGCAAACGCTGACATCGAACTAGCAATTGAAAACATGCGTAAATCAGGCGCAGCGAAAGCAGCTAAAAAAGCTGGTAACGTTGCAGCTGAAGGCGCAATCATCATCAAAGAAGAAAACGGCGTTGCTGTTCTTCTTGAAGTTAACTGCCAAACTGACTTCGTTGCTAAAGACGGTAACTTCACTGCATTCGCAGACAAAGTAGCACTTGACGCTCTAGCGACTAAAGCTACTGCTGAAGAGCTAGTTGCTAAGTTCGAAGAAGAGCGCGTAGCTCTAGTTGCTAAAATCGGCGAAAACATCAACATCCGTCGCGTTGCTTACGTTGAAGGTACTGCAATCGCTTCTTACCGTCACGGCGAGAAAATCGGTGTTGTTGTTGCTGGTGAAGGCGACGCAGAAACTCTTAAGCACGTTGCAATGCACGTTGCTGCTTCTAAGCCTGAGTTCGTTAACCCAGAAGACGTACCAGCTGACGTAGTTGCTAAAGAGAAAGAAGTTCAAGTTGAAATCGCTATGAACGAAGGCAAGCCACAAGAGATCGCTGAGAAGATGGTTATCGGCCGCATGAAGAAATTCACTGGCGAAATCTCTCTAACTGGTCAAGCTTTCATCATGGAACCTAAGAAATCTGTTGGCGAAATGCTAAAAGAGAAAGGTGCTTCTGTTGCTACATTCGTTCGCCTAGAAGTAGGTGAAGGTATCGAGAAAGCAGCTGAAATGAGCTTCGCTGAAGAAGTAGCACTAGCTCAAAAAGGTTAATCCTTAGCGACTTGTGTAAATATTAGACCGTAGCCTAGGCTGCGGTCTTTTTACGAAAAGAGCGGGCAAAATTAGCCGTGATGAATAGCTATAAGTGACCTTGTGTCTATTCATGACTGTTAATCGACAACTCTCTTTGGAAGGTAAACTCCATGACTACGAACCCTAAACCAGCATATCAACGTATTCTATTAAAACTAAGTGGTGAAGCTCTTCAAGGTGAAGAAGGTTTTGGTATTGATCCAGCGGTTCTTGACCGTATGGCTCAAGAAGTGAAAGAGCTGGTTGAACTGGGTGTTCAAGTTGGTGTGGTAATCGGCGGTGGTAACCTGTTCCGTGGTGCAGGTCTTGCAGAAGCGGGTATGAACCGCGTAGTAGGCGACCACATGGGTATGCTTGCAACAGTAATGAACGGTCTAGCAATGCGTGACGCACTTCACCGTGCTTATGTAAACGCTCGCGTAATGTCTGCAATTCCGCTAAAAGGTGTGTGTGACGATTACAACTGGGCAGACGCTATCCGCGAACTTCGCCAAGGCCGTGTAGTTATCTTCTCTGCAGGTACTGGTAACCCATTCTTCACTACAGATTCAGCAGCGTGTCTACGCGGTATCGAAATCGAAGCTGACGTAGTTCTAAAAGCAACGAAAGTTGATGGTGTATTTACTGCTGACCCAGTAGCAAACCCAGACGCAGAGCTGTATGATAAGCTATCTTACACTGAAATTCTGGATAAAGAATTGAAAGTAATGGACTTGGCTGCGTTCACACTTGCTCGTGACCACAAAATGCCAATCCGCGTATTTAACATGAATAAGCCAGGCGCACTACGTCGCGTGGTAATGGGTGAAGCTGAAGGCACGTTGATCTGCGCTGACGCGTAAATCTCAACGCCATTCAACAAGAGATATTGGATGGCGTTTCGCTTTGCTTAAGCCCTTTAAGCTTTCTTCATGAAAGATGACATTTTTAAGGTGAAACCGTGATTAACGAAATCAATAAAGACGCGCAAGAGCGCATGGACAAAAGCGTTGAAGCGCTAAAGAACAACCTTTCTAAAGTTCGTACTGGCCGCGCACACCCAAGCCTACTATCTGGTATCTCTGTAGAGTACTACGGTGCGCCGACTCCTCTTAACCAAGTAGCGAACGTTGTTGCTGAAGACGCACGTACTCTAGCAATTACTGTATTCGACAAAGAGCTAACTCAAAAAGTTGAGAAAGCGATCATGATGTCTGACCTTGGTCTAAACCCAATGTCTGCTGGCACAATCATCCGCGTTCCACTTCCACCGCTAACGGAAGAGCGTCGTAAAGACCTAGTTAAGATCGTTCGTGGTGAAGCTGAAGGCGCACGTGTTGCTGTTCGTAACATCCGTCGTGACGCAAACAGCGACCTAAAAGGTCTTCTAAAAGATAAAGAAATCTCTGAAGACGAAGATCGTAAAGCACAAGACGAAATTCAAAAACTGACTGACGTAGCAGTTAAGAAGATCGACGAAGTTCTTGCTGCTAAAGAAAAAGAGTTGATGGAAGTTTAATACTCCCACCTACATCACTGTTGGAAAACGCTGTGCTCACAGTGCAGCGTTTTTTTGTGTTAATCTATCCAACTGATGGAACTCAATTAACTCCCTATGCAAAATTCTCAAGCCTTCTCTGATTCCCTCCCTAAACATATTGCCATCATTATGGACGGTAATGGTCGTTGGGCTAAGTCCAAAGGAAAACCTCGCGTATTCGGTCATAAAAAAGGCGTTAATGCCGTTCGTAAGACTGTCGCTGCTGCTTCTAAACTCGGTATTAAAGCCATGACGTTGTTCGCTTTCAGTAGTGAAAACTGGCGTCGTCCGGAGGAAGAAGTAGGTCTCCTAATGGAGCTGTTCATTTCCGTGCTTTCTAGCGAAGTGAAAAAGCTGCATAAAAACAATCTGCGTTTGCGCGTTATTGGTGATACCAGCCGCTTTAGTGAGCGACTGCAAGGCAAAATCATCGAAGCAGAAGCACTCACCGCTGGCAATACGGGCATGGTGATTAACATTGCGGCTAACTATGGCGGTAAATGGGACATCACAGAGGCGGCAAAAACGTTGGCGTTAAAAGCGCGTAACGGTGAAATCCGTGTAGAGGATATCAATGAGCAGTTAATTACCCAGCATTTAACGATGGCAGATCTCCCTGAAGTGGATCTTTTGATCCGTACGAGTGGTGAGTGTCGCATCAGTAACTTTATGCTGTGGCAAATGGCGTATGCTGAAATGTACTTTACTCCGGAGTACTGGCCAGAGTTTGATGAAGACAGCTTAGTAGAGGCTGTGACTTGGTTTATTAACCGAGAGCGTCGCTTTGGTTGTACTGGCGAGCAAGTAAAGGCATTGATGGCTGCTCAATAAGGACTAGTTAGTTTGAAACAGAGAATAATAACAGCACTAATTTTAGCTCCCCTTGTAATTTTAGGTATTTTTAAATTACCCCTAATTGGCTTCATTATCGCTTTGACTGCGATTACGCTATTAGGTTTTTGGGAGTGGACCCAGTTTACAGAAAGCAATTCACGCATCGCTGCGCTTGTACCAGCCGTTGTCGTAACCGGACTCAGTTTTCTATTCATCTCGCCAGATGCGGCAAGCCTTAACCAACTAGCAACTCCGCACTACACAGTGTTAGCGCTCGGTTTTGCATGGTGGATTATCGCAAGTGGGATGGCCATTACTTACCCTAAAACCACCAACCTGTGGCAAAACAGTAAAGCACTGCGTCATGTGTTTGGTTTTCTAACTTTGATCCCTTTCCTTTGGAGTGTGATCATCCTTAGAGCTTCCGATATTTCAGTAGATCCATACCACGGCGCAAAACTTGTGCTGTACGTTTGCTTCTTGGTATGGGCTGCAGACAGTGGCGCTTACTTTGCTGGTAAAAGCATGGGTAAACGTAAAATGGCGCCACATGTTAGTCCAAACAAGACTATCGAAGGTTTGATTGGCGGCATCATTGCAGCATTAATTGTTGGATGGTTGTTCGCAGGTTGGTTTGACATTCAATTTACCAGCCCAATTCACATGGTAATCATCACACTGATTACAGTTGTGATTTCTGTTCTTGGTGATCTAGTAGAAAGCATGTTCAAACGTGTTTCTGGCATCAAAGACAGCAGTAACATCATTCCAGGGCACGGCGGCATTCTCGACCGTATTGATAGCCTAACGGCTGCATTCCCAGTATTTGCTCTTCTTTACTACGTATTCTAATTTATCGGGAGCGGCGTCGTCGCTCCTGAGTTTTTCTAACGGTCTTACATCATGCAAAAGTTAACGATTCTTGGTGCAACAGGCTCAATCGGTGCAAGCACACTTAAAGTGGTTGAACAAAACCCTGAGCTGTTTTCTATCGTCGCATTGGCGGCAAGCACGAACGTTGAAAAGATGGTCGCACTTTGCCGTAAATGGCAACCTAAATACGCTGTAATGGCGGATAAAGCGGCGGCTGTGGCGCTTAAGTCAGAGTTGGCTTCAGTGTCTCCTCGTACAGAAGTGTTGGGTGGTGTTGATGCGCTTTGCCATGTGTCTGCCCTAGAAGAAGTCGACAGCGTGATGGCGGCTATCGTTGGTGCGGCAGGTCTGCTTCCAACCATGGCAGCGGTAAAAGCTGGCAAGCGTGTTCTCCTTGCTAACAAAGAAGCACTGGTGATGTCTGGGCAGCTGTTTATCGATGCAGTTGAAGAGCACGGCGCAGAGCTACTTCCTGTTGATAGCGAACACAACGCGATCTTCCAGTGTTTACCTCAACAAGTTCAAACCAACCTAGGTCGCTGTAACTTAGAAGAGCACGGCATTTCATCTATCCTGCTGACTGGATCTGGAGGTCCATTCCGCTACACCGATATCGCTGAGCTTGAGAGCGTTACTCCTGCACAGGCAATCGCTCACCCTAACTGGTCGATGGGACCTAAGATCTCGGTTGATTCCGCAACCATGATGAACAAAGGTCTTGAGTACATTGAAGCAAAATGGCTGTTTAATGCGGCTCGCGAACAGCTGAAAGTGATCATTCACCCTCAGTCTGTGATTCACTCAATGGTGCAATACCGAGACGGTTCAGTCTTAGCGCAAATGGGTGAACCAGATATGGCAACGCCGATTGCACTGACCATGTCTTACCCATCTCGTGTGAATGCTGGTGTAAAACCACTCGACTTTACTCAAGTGGGTGAGTTGACGTTCCTGCAACCCGACTTTGCGCGCTACCCGTGTTTGAAGCTGGCGGTCGATGCTTGTTACGAAGGTCAACATGCTACGACCGCTCTGAATGCAGCAAACGAAGTCGCTGTTGATGCTTTCTTGAATAACCGTCTTGGTTTCACTGATATCGCTCGCATCAATGAATCAGTTTTGAACAAAATCACTGCAAGCCATAAAAGTGAGAATGTGAATAGCTTGGAAAGCTTGATAGAGCTAGATAGAATGTCACGAACTATCGCCTTAGAATTTTTACGCGAGCGTAGCTAATGACTGGTATTTTGTGGAATTTGGTTTCTTTTATCGTTGCACTGGGCATCTTGGTGGCTGTGCACGAGTATGGTCACTTTTGGGTTGCGCGTCGTTGCGGTGTAAAAGTTGAAAAGTTTTCTATCGGTTTCGGTAAGTCTATTTGGAGAAAAGTAGGCAAAGACGGAACTGAGTACAGCATCTCGATGATTCCGCTAGGCGGTTACGTCAAGATGGTGGACAGCCGTGTTGATGACGTGCCTGAGCACGAAAAGCATTTGGCGTTTGACCAAAAGCCACTGTGGAAACGTACGTCGATCGTGGCGGCGGGTCCTATCTTTAATTTCCTGTTTGCTATTGTTGCTTACTGGTTGGTTTTCCTGATTGGAGTACCAGCAGTGAAGCCGGTAATTGGTGAAGTTACGCCCAATTCAATCATTGCAGAAGCAGGAATTGAATCAGGGATGGAACTAAAATCCATCTCAGGTATCAAAACTCCGGACTGGGAATCAGTCAACATGGGATTAGTTTCCCACATTGGTGATGATTCGATGACAGTAACGCTTTCTTCGGCTAATGAAGTAGGCTCGGAAGTCACGAAGACACTTGATATCCGTGATTGGAAATTTGATCCAGAAACACAATCTGCGATGCAATCGCTAGGCTTCAAACCGTACACTCCAGAGATTTATACGGAGTTGGCACAGGTGAGTGAAGGTGGTGCCGCTGAACAAGCAGGCCTACAAGCTGGCGATAAAATCATCGAGATTAATGGTGATAAGATTTCTAAGTGGGATGAAGTGGTTGAAGCCATTCGTTCTAACCCAGAAACGCCAATTGACCTGATGGTGTTACGTCAAGGTGAAGAGCAATCTTTCACATTGACTCCAGGTAGTCGTGAGCTAGCTAACAAAGAAACGGTTGGCTTCGCGGGTATCGCACCTGAAGTCGCAGAATGGCCAGAAAGTTATCGCTTCGAATTACAGTTTGGTGTATTCGAGTCTATTGGCAAAGCGATTGACAAAACTGGTCAAGTTATTGGACTTACAATCAGTATGCTTAAGAAACTGATTGTAGGTGACGTTGGTCTGAACAATTTGAGCGGACCAATATCTATTGCCAAAGGAGCAGGGGCGACCGCAGACTACGGTCTGGTCTACTTTTTAGGTTTTCTAGCACTAATTAGTGTTAACCTAGGTATTATTAACCTCGTTCCTTTACCAATGTTGGATGGTGGGCATCTGCTGTTTTTTGCAATTGAAGCAGTCATCCGACGCCCAGTACCTGAGAAAGTACAGGAAATGGGCTATCGAATTGGTGGTGCGATTATCTTCTCGCTCATGGCGTTAGCGCTATTTAATGATTTTACTCGTCTGTGATAGTTCAGAGACAAAAGCAGTAGCAAGGAATAATTAGAACAAGTATGGCGATTAAGCGAATTCTGTTTGCAAGTTTACTGGCGACCAGTGTATCTGCAAACGGAGCAGAGAACTTTGTAGTTCAAGATATTGAAATCGATGGATTGCAGCGTGTGGCACTGGGTGCAGCGTTGCTGAAAATGCCTGTACGTGTCGGTGATACCGTTGACCAGGGCGATGTTGCAGAGATCATTCGCGCATTGTACGCATCGGGTAACTTCGAAGATGTGAAAGTGCTGCGTAATGGTGATGTTCTGGTTGTTCAAGTGAAAGAGCGTCCAACTATTGCGAGCATCTCATTCTCAGGCAACAAAGCAATCAAGGACGAGCAGCTACAAGAAAACCTGAATGCTTCTGGCGTTCGTGAAGGTGAAGCGCTTGACCGCACCACGCTAAGCAACATCGAAAAAGGTTTGGAAGACTTTTACTACAGTGTTGGTAAATACAACGCGACCGTAAAAGCGGTTGTTACTCCATTGCCTCGTAACCGTTCTGACTTGAAATTCGTCTTCACCGAAGGTGTATCGGCGAAAATTCAGCAAATCAACTTTATCGGCAATGAAGTCTTTTCTGATGAAGACCTTCTTTCTCGTTTCAACCTAAACGTTGACGTGCCATGGTGGAACTTCCTAGCGGACGAAAAATACCAGAAGCAAGTTCTTGCTGGTGACATCGAAGCACTGAAGTCTTACTACCTAGACCGTGGTTACCTGAAATTTAACGTTGATTCGACACAAGTGGCGATTTCTCCTGACAAAAAAGGCGTATACATTACCCTTGGTCTTGAGGAAGGTGACGTGTACACCGTTAAGGACGTGAAATTCCGCGGCAACCTAATTGGTGAAGAAGCAACGTTTGAAAAGCTGGTTCCATTTGAAGACAACGAGACCTACAACGGCTCTCGCGTAACGTCAATGGAAGAAGGTATCAAGCGTGTGCTTGGTGAATCTGGCTATGCTTACCCACAAGTAAACACCATTCCTGAGTTCGACGATGAAAACAAACAAGTATCGCTTGTTGTGAACGTAGACCCAGGTAACCGTATTTACGTACGTGACATTCGCTTTACGGGTAACAACTCGACCAAAGACGAAGTACTGCGTCGTGAAATGCGTCAGATGGAAGGCAGCTGGCTAAACTCGAAATCAATCGAAACTGGTAAAACGCGTCTAAACCGTCTGGGCTACTTCGAAAACGTAGAAGTACAAACGGTACGAGTTCCTGGCAGCGACGACCAAGTTGACCTAGTTTACTCTGTTAAAGAAGCGAACTCGGGCAGCGTGAACTTCGGTGTCGGTTACGGTACTGAATCGGGCGTGAGCTTCCAGGTTGGCCTACAGCAAGACAACTTTATTGGTAGTGGTAACCGCGTTGGTATTAACGCGATGATGAACGACTACCAGAAAAACGTGAGCTTGGACTACCGTGACCCTTACTGGAACCTAGATGGTGTAAGTTTGGGTGGTAAGATCTTCTACGATGAGTTCGAAGCATCTGAAGCGGGTATCGTTGACTATACCAACCAAAGTTACGGCGCAAGTTTGACATGGGGTTTCCCATTCGACGAACTGAACCGCTTTGAGTTTGGTGTTGGCTACACCCACAATAAGATCGGTAACTTGTCTCCTTACCTACAGGTAGAACAGTTCCTACAGGCGCAAGAGGACAACATTGACTCTAGCGGCGCGTTGAACACAAATGACTTTGACTTCAACATCTCATGGACACGTAACAACCTAAACCGTGGCTACTTCCCGACAGCGGGTAACCACCAACGTGCATTCTATAAGATGACCGTACCTGGCTCTGACGTTCAATACTTCAAGATGCAGTATGATGTCCGTCAATACGTTCCACTGACTAAGAAGCATGAATTCACGCTCTTGTTCCGTGGTCGTCTAGGTTATGGTAACGGTTATGGTCAAACGGATGGCAACGATAACTTGTTCCCATTCTACGAAAACTACTACGCGGGTGGTTTTACAACACTACGTGGTTTCGGCTCGAATACCGTAGGTCCGAAAGCGGTTTATCGTGACTACTCAGGCTCGAACAACGGTGCAGATACTGCAACAGACGATTCTGTTGGTGGTAACGCGGTTGCGTTGGCAAGCCTTGAGTTGATTGTTCCAACACCATTTGCTTCTGACGAAGTTCGTAACCAAATTCGTACCAGTATCTTCTTCGATATGGCGAGTGTTTGGGATACGGAATTCGACTACCGTAGCTCAGGTGCGGAATACGGCGACCGTTACTACTACGATTACTCAGATCCAACCAACTACCGCTCATCTTACGGTGCGGCGTTGCAATGGATGTCTCCAATGGGGCCTCTAGTATTCTCGCTAGCGAAACCAATTAAGAAATATGATGGCGACGATGAAGAGTTCTTCACGTTCACTATCGGTAGAACCTTCTAAAGAGGAAAATATTTTGAATAAAATGATCAAAGCAGCTGGCCTAGGCCTTCTAGTACTTAGCTCTTCAATATTTGCTAACGCGGCTGAAGCTGCTCAGAAAATTGCTTATGTAAATACTGCTCAAGTTTTCCAAGCGCTTCCTCAACGCGAAGTAGTTCTACAAAAAATGCAGAAAGACTTTAAGAGCAAAGCAGATGAGCTGAAATCTATCCAAGCGCAAGCTAAGACTAAGATTGAAAAGCTACAACGTGATGGTGAGCTTCTAGGTCAAGACGAAGTTGAAAAACTACGTATCGACATCGCTAAACTAGACAGCGAGTACAAAGTGAAGGCACAAGCTCTAGAGAAAGCAAGTGCACGTCGCGAAGCTGAAGAGAAAGCGAAGCTATTCAAAACTATCCAAGACGCAGTGAAGAAAGTAGCAACTAAGAAAGGCTACGACATGGTAATCGACATCTCTTCACTTCAGTACGGTAAGCCAGAATACAACATCTCTGAAGACGTAATTAAAGCTCTAAAATAAGAAGTTATGAAGACATTAACATTAGCCGAGTTGGCGACAATTACCGGGGGTGAGCTATTTGGTGACGAGTCTCTCGTTGTAAGCCGCGTAGCTCCAATGGATAAAGCACAAGAAGGTGACATCACTTTCTTGTCTAACCCAAAATACGCAAAACACCTTTCTGAGTGCAAAGCGACAGTTGTGATGGTGAAAGCCGAACACAAAGACCAATGTGTGGGTAACGCATTAGTTGTGGCTGACCCTTATGTTGCATTCGCTCGTGTTGTTCAAGCAATGGACACCACGCCGAAGCCTGCTGATGAGATCGCACCAAGTGCCGTCATCGCAGCAGACGTGAAGATGGGTACTAACGTAACAATCGGTGCAAACGCAGTGATTGAAACGGGTGTTGAACTAGGCGACAACGTAAGCATCGGCGCTGGTTGCTTTATCGGTAAGAACGCAAAGCTAGGTAACAACACCAAGCTTTGGGCTAATGTGACTATCTATCATGAAGTATCAATGGGCGATGACTGTCTGGTTCAATCTGGCACAGTCATTGGCTCTGATGGTTTCGGCTACGCTAACGACAAAGGCGAGTGGATTAAGATCCCTCAACTTGGCTCAGTGCGTATTGGTAACCGCGTTGAGATTGGTGCATGTACTACGATTGACCGTGGTGCACTTGAAGACACCATTATCGAAGACAACGTAATTCTTGATAACCAGCTTCAAATCGCTCATAACGTGCAGATCGGATATGGTACCGTGATGCCAGGTGGTACTATTGTCGCTGGCAGTACCAAAATTGGTAAATACTGTCAGATCGGCGGCGCGTCGGTTCTTAACGGACATATCACGATTGCAGATGGTGTAGCTATCACCGGTATGGGCATGGTTATGCGCAGTATCGAAGAGAAAGGCTTGTATTCGTCAGGTATTCCACTGCAAACGAACCGAGAGTGGCGTAAAACGGCAACTCGAGTTCATCGCATTGACGATATGAACAAACGCCTGAAAGCTGTTGAGAAACAGCTGGAACCGAAAGAAGAATCTTAGTTCCATAATTCTGAACAAAGACTCGCGAAATGCGGGTCTTTTTCTTCTATAATGACGCGCTATAAGTAGATTTATCACCAAGCTGGTATACACTTTGCAGGCATTTCCTGATTAAGTGGCTTTTGCCGCTGCCTTGCCATCTTGGTTGTTGAGTATTGATATAGGAAGACGACTTTGACTACTGAAAAGAAAACGATGAACATCTCTGAAATTCAAGAGCTACTACCTCATCGCTACCCATTCTTATTGATCGACCGAGTGATTGACTTCCAAGAAGAGAAGTACCTTCACGCGATTAAAAACGTGTCGGTTAACGAACCTCAGTTCACAGGTCACTTTCCACAACTGCCAGTTTTCCCAGGTGTTCTTATTCTGGAAGCGATGGCGCAGGCGACAGGCTTACTTGCATTTAAATCATTTGGTGCGCCAACTGAAAACGAACTGTACTACTTTGCAAGTGTTGACGGTGCAAAATTCCGTAAACCAGTAGTACCAGGCGATCAAATGATTATTGAAGTAGAATTTTTGAAAGAGCGTCGCGGCATTGCTGCATTCAAAGGTGTAGCGAAGGTTGACGGCGAAGTAGTATGTTCAGCAGAGCTGAAGTGTGCTCGTCGAGAGTTTTAATATGATTCATGAAACCGCTAAAATCCACCCAGCTGCGGTGGTAGAAGAAGGCGCGAAAATTGGCGCTAACGTGACTGTTGGTCCATTCACTTACATCACCTCAACGGTAGAAATCGGTGAAGGTACTGAAGTGATGTCTCACGTAGTGATCAAAGGTCACACCACAATTGGTAAAGACAACCGCATTTTCCCACACGCTGTTATTGGTGAAGAAAACCAAGACAAGAAGTACGGTGGCGAAGATACAACAGTGGTTATCGGTGACCGCAACGTGATTCGTGAAGCGGTTCAGATTCACCGTGGTACGGTTCAAGACAAAGCAACAACAGTGATTGGTGATGACAACCTTCTTTGTGTTAATGCACACATCGCACACGACGTTATCGTTGGTAACCATACTCACATTGGTAACAATGCGATTCTTGGTGGTCACGTAACCGTTGATGACCATGCAGGTGTGATGGCGCTTTCTGCGATTCATCCGTTCTGTACGGTTGGCGCTTACGCATACGTTGGTGGCTGTTCTGCTGTTGTTCAAGACGTACCAGCATACGTACTTGCTCAAGGTAACCACGCAACACCATTTGGTTTGAACTTGGTTGGCTTGAAGCGTAACGGTTTCGAAAAACCAGAAATTCGTGCGCTACAAAAAGCGTACAAAGAAATCTACCGTTCAGGTAAGACTCTGGAAGAAGTGAAACCAATCCTAGCTGAAATGGCACAAGAGTGGCCGGCAGTGAAACGTTTCTCAGATATTCTGGAAACAACGGAACGTGGCATTATTCGTTAATCAACGAATGAGCGGTTAAATTGAAAAGATCGCGCCCAAATTGGGCTGCGGTCTTTTTGTGTTTTATGGATAACGGTTTGTAAGCTGCAGATTGTGCGGCTACTGCGGTTTATGTGTCTACATAGTTTAAAACGTTACCCATAGCGCACAGGAAAAATAGCGAAGTAGATATGGAAAGACCATTACGTATCGGCATCATTGCCGGAGAATTGTCTGGCGACACGCTAGGTGAAGGCTTTATCAAAGCAGTAAAGCAACAATACCCAGACGCAGAGTTTGTTGGTATTGGTGGCCCTAAGATGATCGCGCAAGGCTGTGAGTCTCTGTTCGATATGGAAGAACTTGCCGTAATGGGTCTAGTGGAAGTGCTAGGTCGCTTGCCACGACTACTGAAAGTCAAAGCGCAACTTGTGAAGTATTTCACCGAGAATCCACCAGATGTTTTCATCGGAATTGACGCTCCAGATTTTAACTTACGAGTTGAGCTAGACCTGAAAAATGCGGGCATCAAAACCGTGCATTACGTCAGTCCATCGGTTTGGGCTTGGCGTCAAAAGCGCATCTTCAATATTGAAGCCGCAACCAATCTGGTACTGGCATTCCTACCGTTTGAAAAAGCGTTCTACGACAAATTCAATGTACCTTGTGAATTCATTGGTCACACATTGGCAGATGCTATTCCACTGCAATCGGACAAAGCGCCTGCACGTGAACTGCTTGGTTTAGAACAAGATAAACAATGGCTAGCGGTACTTCCGGGTAGCCGTGGCAGCGAGCTAAAAATGCTCTCTCAACCGTTTATTGAAACCTGTAAAAAACTGCATCAGAAATTCCCAGATCTTGGTTTTGTTGTTGCCTTGGTGAATCAAAAACGCCGTGAACAATTTGAGCAAGCATGGAAAGAACACGCGCCAGAGCTTGATTTCAAGTTGGTGGACGATACAGCACGTAACGTGATTACTGCTTCTGATGCGGTGATGTTAGCCTCGGGCACCGTTGCACTTGAATGTATGTTGATTAAACGCCCAATGGTGGTGGGTTACCGTGTTAATGCTGTAACGGCATTCCTTGCTAAGCGACTATTGAAAACCAAATACGTGTCGCTGCCGAACATTTTGGCTGACACCGAACTTGTAAAAGAATACCTGCAAGAAGATTGCACGCCAGAAAACCTATTCAATGAAGTCTCTCGTTTATTAGAGAGCGACAACCGAGAAATGTTGGATAAGTTTACTGAAATGCATCATTGGATTCGCAAAGATGCGGATCAACAAGCCGCGAATGCGGTTCTAAAACTGATTAATAAATAGAGATTTACCATGGCTGTAAAACCAAAAACGACCAAAGCAAAAGTAGAACTACCACCGTTTGAATACCCGCAAGGCTATCAGCTGGTTGCAGGTGTCGATGAGGTAGGGCGTGGTCCTTTGGTGGGTGATGTTGTTACCGCAGCGGTCATCTTAGATCCAAACAATCCAATTGAAGGTTTGAACGATTCTAAAAAGCTGAGTGAGAAAAAACGCCTCGCATTGCTACCAGAAATCAAAGAGAAAGCCTTAGCATGGGCGGTAGGCCGTTGTTCTCCTGAAGAGATTGATGAACTCAACATCCTGCAAGCGACCATGGTTGCGATGCAACGTGCCATTGCTGGCTTGAAGGTCCAGCCAGATTTAGCGCTTATCGATGGTAATCGCTGCCCGCAGTTGCCAATGGATTCTCAAGCGGTGGTGAAGGGTGACTTGCGCGTAGCGGAAATCAGTGCGGCCTCTATCATTGCCAAAGTGGTTCGTGACCAAGAAATGGAAGAGTTGGATAAACAATATCCGCAATTTGGTTTTGCTAAGCACAAAGGGTATCCAACTAAAGCGCACTTTGAAGCGATTGAACAACATGGTGTGATCAGTGAACATCGTAAGAGCTTCAAGCCTGTGAAGAAAGCGCTCGGCATCGAAGAATAAAGCAAAGTAATAGAATGGGCGTATCGGTGTTATAAACCACGCCCGCTTTAGGTTAGAATCCCAATCAAGATATAGTTTTACGGTACCTGTTAATGTCAGATCCCAAGTTCATTCACCTAAGAATCCACAGTGATTTCTCTATGGTGGATGGTATCAACAAAGTTCCACCGCTCGTTAAGAAAGTCGCCGAACTCGGTATGCCTGCAATGGCGCTGACCGATTTCACTAACCTGTGTGGTTTGGTGAAATACTATGGCACCGCACACGGCAGTGGTGTGAAGCCAATCATCGGTGCAGACTTCAAAATGCAATCGGATGAGTTTGGTGAGGAGCTGACGCAATTAACGTTACTCGCAGCAAACAATGAAGGTTATAAAAACCTGACTTTGCTGATCTCAAAAGCTTACCTTCGTGGTCATGTACAACACCAACCAGTGCTCGACAAAGCTTGGTTGGCTGAACTATCAGAAGGTTTGATCGTTCTTTCAGGCGCGAAAAACGGTGAAATCGGTAAAGCATTGCTCAAAGGCAACCGCAAAGTTGTCGACAGTTGTGTCGAGTTTTACAACCAATACTTCCCAGACCGCTTCTACCTAGAATTGGTTCGTACTGGTCGTCCAGATGAAGAAACTTACCTGCACTTTGCGATTGAATTGGCAGAAGAGGTTGAGCTGCCAGTTGTCGCAACCAACGAAGTCGTTTTCATCAGTGAAGACTTGTTTGACGCTCATGAAATTCGCGTTGCGATCCACGATGGTTACACCTTAGAAGATCCACGTCGTCCAAAGAACTACAGCCCAGAACAATACCTGCGTACTGAAGAGGAAATGTGCGAGCTGTTTGCTGACATTCCGGAAGCGTTAGAAAACAGTGTTGAAATTGCCAAGCGTTGTAACGTGACAGTACGTCTTGGTGAATACTTCCTTCCAGCCTTCCCAACTGAAGGTATGGAAGAGACCGACTTCTTGGTCATGAAGTCTCGTGAAGGTCTGGAAGAGCGCCTAGAGTTCCTGTTCCCAGATGAGGAAGAGCGAAAACAGCGTCGTCCTGAATACGATGATCGTCTGCAAATCGAACTCGACGTAATCAACCAAATGGGATTCCCTGGTTACTTCTTGATCGTAATGGAGTTCATCCAGTGGTCGAAAGACAACGCGATTCCTGTAGGTCCGGGTCGTGGTTCAGGTGCGGGTTCCTTGGTGGCATACGCATTGAAGATCACCGACCTTGATCCATTGGAATACGACCTTCTATTCGAACGTTTCTTGAACCCAGAACGTGTCTCGATGCCCGATTTCGACGTCGACTTCTGTATGGATAAGCGTGACCAAGTAATTGATCACGTAGCGGAAATGTATGGCCGTGATGCGGTATCTCAGATCATCACTTTCGGTACCATGGCGGCGAAAGCGGTAATCCGCGACGTAGGACGTGTACTTGGCCACCCGTTTGGCTTCGTTGATCGTATTTCAAAACTGGTTCCGCCTGACCCGGGTATGACGCTGGAAAAAGCGTTCAAAGCTGAGCCTGCACTGCCAGAGTTGTATGACGCAGACGAAGAAGTGAAAGAGCTTATCGACATGTGTCGCCTCCTTGAAGGTTGTACACGTAACGCCGGTAAGCACGCAGGTGGTGTTGTAATCTCACCAACCACCATTACAGACTTCGCGCCGATTTATGCCGACTCTGAAGGTCATTTCCCGGTTACTCAGTTCGATAAGAACGACGTGGAAACCGCCGGCCTGGTTAAGTTTGACTTCTTGGGTCTGCGTACCCTAACCATCATTGACTGGGCGTTGGGTCTGATTAACCCGCGTCTAGAACGTGAAGGTAAAGCTCCTGTTCGCATCGAATCGATTCCACTGGATGATGCGGCGTCATTCCGTTTGCTGCAAAACTCAGAAACCACTGCGGTATTCCAGCTTGAATCGCGCGGTATGAAAGAGCTGATTAAACGTCTGCAACCGGACTGTTTTGAAGACATCATTGCATTGGTGGCACTGTTCCGCCCAGGGCCGCTTCAGTCGGGCATGGTAGATAACTTTATCGACCGTAAGCACGGTCGTGAGGCGATCTCTTATCCTGATGAAAAGTGGCAACACGAATCGCTTAAAGAGATTCTCGATCCGACTTACGGCATCATCCTGTATCAAGAACAGGTAATGCAGATTGCACAGGTGCTGTCTGGCTACACCCTAGGTGGTGCGGACATGCTTCGTCGTGCGATGGGTAAGAAAAAACCGGAAGAGATGGCGAAACAGCGTGCTACCTTCGAAGAGGGGGCAATTGCCAACGGCGTCGATGGCGAGTTGGCGATGAAGATCTTCGACTTGGTAGAGAAGTTCGCGGGTTACGGCTTTAACAAATCTCACTCGGCAGCCTACGCATTGGTTTCGTACCAAACGCTATGGCTGAAGATGCACTATCCAGCGGAGTTCATGGCAGCGGTAATGACCGCCGATATGGATAACACTGAGAAAGTGGTTGGCCTAGTAGACGAATGTTTCCGCATGAAGCTCACCGTGCTTCCGCCAGACATCAATGCCGGCTTGTATCGTTTTAACGTCGATGAGAATGGCGCGATTGTTTATGGCATCGGCGCGATCAAAGGGGTGGGTGAAGGTCCAATCGATGCAATCTTGGAAGCGCGCAACAAAGGCGGTCACTTCATCGACCTATTTGACTTCTGTGCGCGTATCGACCTGAAGAAGGTCAACAAGCGTGTAATCGAAAAGCTGATTTACGCAGGCGCACTCGACAGGCTAGGTCCACATCGTGCGGCATTGATGGCATCACTCAATGATGCGGTGAAAGCGGCAAGCCAACACCACCAAGCGGAAGCCTTTGGTCAAACTGACATGTTCGGTGTATTGACTGATGCGCCAGAAGAGGTGGAACACAAATATACTCAAGTGCCAGCGTGGCCAGAGAAAGTATGGTTAGAGGGTGAACGTGAGACGCTCGGTTTATATTTGACCGGACACCCAGTTAACGCATACATAAAGGAACTAAATAAGTACGTTAGTTGTCGACTAAAAGACGCAACCCCAACTCGTCGCGATCAATCCGTGACAGTGGCGGGTCTGGTTATTGCAGCTCGCGTGATGACAACCAAACGCGGTACGCGTATCGGTATCATGACTCTGGACGACCGAAGTGGTCGAATGGAGGTGATGTTGTTCTCGGATGCGCTTGATAGGTATGCAGAACTTCTCGAAAAAGATAAAATTCTGGTTGTTTCTGGACAGGTCAGCTTTGATGACTTCAACGGTGGCCTTAAAATGTCGGCGCGTGAAGTTATGGATCTGGGTACCGCACGTGAGAAATACGCACGTGGTTTGTCGGTATCTATTGATGCTAGCCAGATCAACGATAAATTCTTTGAGCAATTTACTCGTATTTTAGAACCGCACAAAGCCGGAACCGTACCTGTCAATGTATACTACCAGCGTGCCGACGCCAGAGCGCGGTTAACATTGGGCACCGAATGGCGAGTAACGCCAACAGATACATTACTAGACGATTTAAAACAGTTGCTTGGCAAAGGCCAAGTAGAACTCGAATTTAACTAAAAATTCAGCGCAATATGTAAGACGCTGAGTAAAAAAGGATTCATAGATGAGCCTAAACTTTCTTGAATTTGAAAAGCCAATTGCAGAGCTAGAAGCGAAAATCGAAGCGCTACGTGACGTATCTCGTCACGGTGGTGATTCTGCGGTTGACCTTGATAAAGAAATCGAACAGCTTGAGAAAAAGAGCCTAGAACTTAAGAAGAAAACCTTCAGTAATCTAGGTGCATGGGAAACAGCTCAACTGGCTCGTCACCCTTTACGTCCATACACGCTAGATTACATCAAGCACGCATTTGATGAATTTGATGAACTAGCGGGTGACCGTGCGTTTGCTGACGACAAAGCGATCGTTGGTGGTATTGCACGTCTTGAAGGTCGTCCAGTGATGATCATTGGTCACCAGAAGGGCCGTGAGACCAAAGAAAAAGTAAAACGTAACTTTGGTATGCCTAAACCAGAAGGTTACCGTAAAGCGCTACGTTTGATGGAAATGGCAGAACGTTTCAACATGCCTATCATCACTTTCATCGACACAGCAGGTGCATACCCAGGTGTTGGCGCGGAAGAGCGTGGCCAATCTGAAGCGATCGCGAAGAACCTAAAAGTGATGTCTGGTCTTAAAGTACCAGTAATCTGTAACGTTGTTGGCGAAGGCGGTTCAGGCGGTGCACTTGCAATCGGTGTAGGTGACTACGTGAACATGCTTCAGTACTCAACGTACTCAGTAATCTCTCCTGAAGGTTGTGCTTCAATCCTATGGCGTGATTCAGACAAAGCACCACAAGCAGCAGACGCGATGGGCCTAACCGCTCCACGTCTGAAAGAGCTTGAACTTATCGATGAAATCATCGAAGAGCCACTAGGCGGTGCACACCGTGACCACGTTCAAATGGCTGAAAACATGAAAGCAAACTTGCTTCGTCAGCTAGAAGACCTAGAACAACTGGATCACGAAACGCTACTTGAGCGTCGTTACCAGCGTCTAATGAACTACGGTTACTGCTAATTACAGCTGTCGCTAGGCGCTAGCTGAATTCTCGCAAGATTACAGATAAAATAGAAAGGGTTGGGCATGCGTCCAACCTTTTTTTGTTTCTATCGGATGATTTATGGAATCGCTTTACTCGCAATTTGCTCAAGTTCTTGATCGTTATTACCAATCAGGCACCAAGATTGTCTTGGCGTTTAGTGGCGGGGTGGATTCGCGTTTATTACTTGAGCTGCTTAGCCGTTATCGCCAAGCGCATTCGATAGGCAATCAATCAGCAGATTCTAAATCCGTTAGCTGTCGCGCGGTGTACGTACATCATGGTTTGAGTACGAATGCGGACGACTGGGCAAATCAATGTTTAGTTTGGGCTCAGCAAGCGGGAATCTCATGCTCGGTTGAGCACGTGAACTTAGACATCAATAGTGGTGAAAGCATTGAGTTGTTGGCGCGTGAAGCACGTTACCAAGCCTTAGCCAAGCATATCCAAATGGGTGACTTATTGCTGACAGGGCAACATGCCGATGACCAAGTGGAAACCTTCTTGTTAGCACTTAAACGTGGCAGCGGACCAAAGGGGTTATCATCGATGGCTGAAAGCATGCCGTTTGCTGATGGCACATTAGTTCGCCCATTACTGGCCGTTAAGCGAGAGCAAATCGAGGCGGCAGCCAGAGAACAAAAGCTGGATTGGGTAGAAGACGAAAGCAACCAAGATACTCGTTACGATCGTAACTTCCTCCGTCATCGCATTGTGCCTGAGCTATCTGAACGTTGGCCGAGTATCCATCAAGCGGTGCAGCGCAGTGCGAGTTTGTGCGCGCAGCAAGAAGCTTTGCTGGACGAGTTGCTTAGCGCAGTGTTTGAACGTGCTCTACAAAGTGATTTGAGTCTGAGTATTGAAGAGTTAGCGACGCACAGTGAACTGGCTCGTGCGCGATTGGTACGTATGTGGCTGGCTAAGTTGAACGTTAACATGCCAACCCAAGTGCAACTCAATTTAATTTGGAATGAAGTCGGATTGGCACAGCAAGATGCGAACCCTAAGCTGCAACTTAAGCAGGGTGAAGTTCGCCGTTTTCAGAATCGCCTGTATTGGGTAACCGAAACGGTCGATGTCACGATGTGGCAGAGTAACATTCAAACTGATACTGTTTTGGTATTGCCTGAGCGACTAGGAGAGCTCACTTTGAGTACCAACTCAGAGCAAGCCACCATTGCTATGCCGCCTCAGCCAGATCTATTACGAGTGACGTTTAATCCAGAAGGGCTCTCTGCGCACCCAACTACGCGTAATCACAGTCGTAAGCTGAAAAAGTTGTTTCAAGAATACAATGTGCCGAGTTGGCTGCGCCGCCAGATCCCGATTCTGATGTACCAAGATCAGGTGGTGGCGGTCGGCGATTTGTTTGTTGATCAAGCCTTCAGTGGTCAAGATTGTGAACTTATCTGGCGCAAGTCGTTGTAATTCATGCCACAATGTCGATTATAAAATATAAAAATCCTTAAATAAGAATCGATTAGGTGAAGCAATGAAGAAAACAATCATGGGCGCAATGGTGGCGCTAACCATGTTAAGTGGGCAAGCTCTGGCGGCAGGTGATGTAGCCGCAGGGCAAGCAAAAGCAGGTGTTTGTGCTGCTTGTCATGGCGCGGATGGTATCGCGGTGATTCCTGGTTACCCAAACCTGAAAGGCCAGAACGAGCAATACATCGCAAGTTCAATCAAGGCGTACAAAGCGGGTCAACGCACAGGTGGTCTTGCCGCAGTGATGCAAGCGCAAGCGAATCTACTGTCAGACGAAGATATCGCAAACTTAGCAGCGTACTACGCAAGCTTGAAGTAAGCGCGGGTATAACCCAGATAAAGATTTAGACCAAGCCAGAGCCAGTGCTCTGGTTTTTTCGTTTCGGGTATGCGGGATTGCTGACTGCGCGACTTTGTTACATTCATCCGCAAATAAATTCCACCAGTGTCAGGATTTTCAGGTGCTTGGTGACAACAAGGATTGAATGTTGTGAGACGCTAACCGATAATATGCGCAAACGATTGAAGCTTAAGGGATGAACATGAAAAAGATTGAAGCGATTATCAAGCCATTCAAATTGGATGATGTTCGAGAAGCATTGGCTGAAGTAGGCATTACAGGGATGACCGTCTCTGAAGTGAAAGGCTTCGGTCGCCAGAAAGGTCACACTGAACTGTACCGTGGTGCTGAGTACATGGTGGATTTCCTTCCTAAAGTGAAGCTAGAAATCGTTGTGACAGAAGACGTAGCAGACAAGTGTGTAGAAACCATCATTGAAACGGCGCAAACCGGTAAGATTGGTGATGGTAAGATCTTCGTAACCGACGTAGAGCGTGTAGTACGTATCCGTACGGGTGAAGAAGACGAAGACGCAATCTAATCTTTATCCAGATAGATATAAGATTTCACTACAGCATGTGGTGAAAATTTGAGTAAGCTAAAAGGGAGCCGAGAATGGCTCCTTTTTTATTGCTCGTATTTTTGATTCCATTTTATTTGCATTCAGGTAGGTCTATGTATCAGCGTTTAGCTTTTGCGTTAGTTTTTCTCATTATCGCTGGGTTTGTGAGTTTTCAGGTAATCTTTACTGTGCCGGAACAACCACAAATTGTTACTCAAACAGGGACGAACATTACTCAAGATATCCGCTGTATGGAGTTTAATAAGCCACAAGCGATTGATAAGGATGGTGAGCTTAACGTTTTGGTATGGAACATCTACAAGCAAAACAGAGACAACTGGCAACAAGCGCTCGATGCTTTCTCTGCCGATAAACAGTTGTTGCTTTTACAAGAAGCCAGTTTGACCGATGAGTTTAAAAACTGGCTGGTGGAAGGCCATTGGATGAGCAACCAAGTAAGCGCGTTTAAGGCACTAGGAAGTGGTGCAGGGGTAATCAGTATTGCGCAGAAAGAGCCAATTCGTGCTTGCGCATACACTTCTAAAGAACCATGGTTGCGTTTGCCAAAGTCGGCTCTGTACAGCAAGTATCAACTTAGTAATGGTGAGACCCTAGCCGTGGTAAATATTCACGCGATTAACTTTACCGTTGGAACTGAAGAGTACACTTCACAGTTGTCTGGTTTAGAAATGGTTCTAAAAGAGCACAAAGGCCCAATTTTGTTTGCGGGAGATTTCAATAGCTGGAGTGAGGACCGCGTTAAAGCAATGAAGAATGCGCTTCAAAAGGCAGATCTACAAGAAGCGAAGTTCAGTCAAGATAACCGCACTCAGTTCATTACCGGATTACCACTCGACCACGTCTTTTATCGAGGTCTGACCCTCAAAAACGCGAAAGCGCCGCAGAGCGACGCTTCCGATCATAATCCATTATTGGTGTCGTTTACGCTTAACGACCGGTAAGGGCTCTTATGAGCTCGCTTAAATGGCTTAAGTAATAACGATGTACAACGCCCAAATCACGTAAAACGCAATCCAAGGCAGGCTCGAAATCACAAGAGCCTGTCCACGTTCAAACTCTGTCCAAGTCAGAACCACACCGTAACCAAGCACAATGTACCAAGGCAAAAGCAGCGGTAATGAGCTAGCAAAATGTGACCATTCATTAGTGAGTGGCAGTTTTAACAAACCATTTAGGCTGTTTAAATCCGCTGCGTACGTCATTACCTGACCGTGTTTCAGTAACAGGCTCGCATAGCTTGCGATGTCGCCTAGTACCGCTGGGAATAAGATTGCAGAAGCCGCCGCAAACCATTTCCAGTAACCGTATTGTTGTTTGCTTGCTTTCGTCGCTAGGAAGAACCACAGCGCCAAAAGCAGCAGAGTTGCAAAGCGGTTAAACACATCATTGATGATCGCACTTGCCATCAGCGTGTTTGGCTCCAACAGCTCAATCTGCTTAGGATCGACCTGTTGAAATTGAGCCGTTAATTGTTCACTTAGCCAAGTGAAATCCACATTCGAGAAATAGGCACCCCAGAATAGGAATGGACTGAGCATCAAAAAGATGAACGGTTGCCATCCCCAGCCTCCACGCTGATATAGCGCCAAGAAGCTAGATGTTGGAGAGCGAAAAATATCCAACAACATTACAAGCGGGTTACTCGATGGGTTCATACACTTACCTTAGTTACGTCAACATACAACTTAAGCTTCTGACCTGGTTTCAGGTACTTCTGCTTTTGAAGAGAATTCCATTTCACGATGTCGTTGCTCTTCACCTTAAACTTGCTCGCAATGCCACTGATGGTGTCGCCAGAACGCACGTCATAGAACACTGTGCGAATTACTGCGCCTTTGTCTGAGTTTTTCCAGATCACCAGTTTTTGGCCAACGCGCAAGGTGTCTTTTGGTCCCATGCCGTTCCATTTCGCCAGAGACTTATGAGAAACCTTGTTCTCTTTTGCGATAGACCACAAGCTCTCGCCAGATTGCACAACGTGAGTCAGTTTGAATTGACCGCGAGCTTGAGATTGCGTTTTGTTCAGGCGATTTTCGGCGGTAAGCGCGTACTTAGCATCGTCTTTTGTTGACGTTGGGATCATTAGGTACTGACCAACGCGAATATTGTTGTTCTTTAGGCCATTAGCACGTTGGATAACTTTGGTTGTCGTACCGTACTTCTGAGCCAATACGCTGAGCGAGTCACCAGACTTCACTTTGTAGCGTGCGACCTTCATGCCTTTACCACGGTTCTTCTTCACCTGAGCAAGGAACTGATCCTTTTTCTCGATAGGAATAAGAAGCTGATGCGGGCCGTCAGGTGCCGTAGACCATTGGTTGTAAGCTGGGTTGTAACCTTGCAGCTCTTTCACACCAATGCCTGCGTAGTCTGCCGCAATTGCGAGATCCAATTGTTCTTTTGGATCGACTTGCGTAAGCACAGGTTTGTTCGGGATCGGTGGAATGTCGATGCCGTACTTATCTTGGTTCGCAATGATGTCTGCAAGCGCAAGTAGCTTAGGAACGTAACTGCTGGTCTCTTTTGGAAGATCTAGAGAGAAGAAGTCCGTAGGCTTACCTAGCTTTTTGTTCTTACGAATCGCGCTTGATACACGACCGCCACCACTGTTGTAAGCAGCAATCGCTTGATCCCAGTTACCGTCAAAGCGCTTGCTTTGTTGCTCTAAGTAATCAAGTGCTGCATCTGTCGCTGCGTACACATCACGACGACCGTCGTACCAGTAGTTCTGCTCTAGGCCCATCATCTTGCCGGTGCCAGGAACGAACTGCCAAAGACCTGCCGCACTACCGTGTGAGTACGCGAATGGGTCAAATGAGCTCTCTACGATAGGTAGAAGCGCCAATTCCATTGGAAGACCACGTTCTTCAATGCGTTTTGTAATCATGTACAAAAACGGCTGTGCACGCTCAGAGACGGTGCGCAGGTGGTTAGGGTGCTTCAGATACCATGTACGGTAGTAAGCGACTTTCTTGTTGTCTGGGATGTCCATTTCAAGCTGCATGCCGATACGACGCCATACATCTTCTTGTTCCTGAGGAGAAAGGGTTTTCGGCGTCTCTTTAGCAGGTTTCTTCGCTATCGATTGCTTTTTCTCGGAGTCCGCTTGAGCCGCGCCTTGTTTTACCGCTTGCTCGGACTTATTGGTTTCTGGTGTTGGTGTGTTTGTTGAATCTGACTGTGTCAATTGACAGCCAGAAAGTAGTAACGCCAACGCCCAACTGTACTTTAAACGCATGGATTCAGCCTATTTAGGGCCTGTTTATCTTCTCCTGCCTGTCGCGCAGCTAAGGTGCGTGGCAGTCGCAAGATAATAGACATCTTGTAACACTAACTAAGGGTAGGGCGCGAAAGCCGCTACTTTTATGCGATTGGGTGAAATACAAACAGCTTTATATCAGCCCCAAACGCAATAGAAGCGCCAGAGGCGCTTCTATGAAAATCAGCTCACGATAATACTTGCGTCGAGCAAAGTTACAAGCAGAAATTGGTTAAAATTCGTTCTTCCACTCACGTAAAGCTGTAAAAACCGAGCATGGGTCGCTATTTTCGATACGGTTTGTTACAGATTTTATGACCTCTGCGTTTGTTGCACGCAGGAATGGGTTAATTAACTTCTCTTTGCGAAGCGTGGTAGGAATGGTGGGAATGTTTAATCCGCGTAGTCGGTTTACGTCATCACGGTACTGGCGTAAGTGCTCATTGTCTGGCTCAACCGCTAGGGCAAAGGCTACGTTGCTTGCGGTGTATTCATGCGCGCAGAAGACTTCAGTCTCTTCTGGTAGCTTCATGATTTTGCTTAGTGACTCGAACATCTGCTCTGGTGTGCCCTCAAAAATACGGCCACAGCCTGCAGAGAACAGCACATCGCCACAGAACAACTTACCGTCACCAGCGTAGCCGATGTGACCAAGCGTGTGCCCCGGCAAACCCAGCACCATGAAGATTTCTCCGAAAAGCTCAAGCTTATCGCCTTCTTCCATTGCATTGGTTAATGTTGGGATAGGTTCAGCTTTTGGTCCTACAACAGAAACATGAGGAAAAGCATGAACTAAATCTGGAACGCCACCAATGTGATCGTTGTGGTGGTGCGTAATTAAGATCGCTTCTAAAGTTAACTCGTTAGCCTGCAAATATTCTAACACTGGCTTAGCATCGCCCGGATCGACCACGGCACATCGCTTGTCGCTATTTTGTATCAGCCAGATGTAATTATCGTTAAATGCGGGTATGCTTTTGATCTCTAACACGATTCGTTCTCCGTCACCCTTTATATAGTCAGGTGGTTAATGAAACCAGCACTCAGCAACAAAACTTTACAGCACCCGTCGACTTGGTCAGACATGAACAATGGGCCGTGGGTACTTGAGTCAATCCAAACCCGACTTGATGAGTGGTGTCCGAAACTGTTCGGTTACCACATGTTGAAATTGGGTGGTTTGAGCTGTGAGCTAACCAGCTGTAGTTGTAACATTCAACACCAAGTCAACGTAGATATCCAGAACCCGTTGCATAATGTCATTGCAGATGGTTACGAATTACCCTTTTTAGAAAAAAGCTTTGATGTTGTGGTGCTTGCTCATCAGCTTGACTATGCAAGTGATCCCCATCGACTGCTGCGCGAAGTTGATCGCGTCATGATGGATGATGGTTATCTCATTATTACGGGATTCAATCCGATCAGTCTCACTGGGTTAGCGAGTTTATTACCTTGGCGAAGAAATAATTTGCCATGGAGTGGTCGCATGTTCACGGTGAACCGGATTAAAGATTGGTTAGGGGTGTTGAACTACCAAGTGATTCACTGCGATCGCTATGCGCTGTTTCCAATGACGCGTTACAAAACCATGTGGACGTGGTTAGAGAACAGTTTGGGTGATTGGGCATCACCGGCGGGGAGTTTGTATTATATCGTGGCTCGTAAACGAACGTACCCTCTCAAACCTATCAAGCCACATTGGCGCTTGAAGAGAAAGCTAACACCACTTGGCGTGATGAACAGAGAGGGCAGTGCAGTGAAAAAGGTCTCAAGCAGCAAAAACTAGGACGCTTGATACCCTGTATCTTCTTCAGTTGGGTTTTCCGCGGCTGCGCGCGCTAGCTCATCACAGATTTCATTTTCACGATGACCTGCATGGCCTTTAACCCAATGCCAATCGACTTGGTGGCGAGCGGTTTCTTTATCAAGCGCTTGCCATAAATCGGCATTCTTCACCGGCTTTTTATCCGCTGTTTTCCAGCCACGTTTCTTCCAATTGTGAATCCACTGCGTAATGCCTTGGCGCACGTATTGGCTATCCGTCGTTAACGTCACTTGGCATGGCTCTTTTAGCGTTTGAAGTGCCACCACGGCGGCCAACATCTCCATGCGGTTATTCGTGGTCAGAGTGTAGCCTTTCGCGAGGGTCTTTTCTGTTTGCTTGTAACGCAAGACAATGCCGTAACCGCCAGGGCCTGGATTGCCTAAACAAGATCCATCAGTGAAAATCTCAACGTGTTTGGTCATATTTTTGGTACTATTAGCCGAAACATTTAATAAAGCATAGTCTGACACACATAACCTTATGAATACCAGCAGCAATTCTGAACATAATCGTATTGTCGTTCTCGATACCGAAACCACGGGTATGAACCTAGAAGGTGGTCCTCACTACATGGGTCACCGCATCGTCGAAATTGGTGCCGTGGAGATCATCAACCGTAAGCTGACTGGTCGTCACTTTCACGTTTACTTAAAGCCTGACCGTGAAATCCAACCAGACGCGATTGGAGTCCACGGTATAACGGATGAATTCTTGGTCGATAAGCCAGAATACTCTGCCGTACACCAAGAGTTTCTAGATTTCATTAAAGGTGCCGAGTTGGTTGCCCACAACGCGCCCTTCGATACCGGCTTCATGGATTACGAGTTTGAAATGCTCAATCCAAGCATCGGTAAGACGGATGATTACTGTAAGGTGACCGATACCCTTGCTATGGCGAAGAAAATCTTCCCGGGCAAGCGAAACAACCTCGACGTATTGTGTGAACGTTACGGCATTGATAACTCACACCGTACTCTCCACGGGGCATTGCTCGATGCGGAGATTCTAGCCGACGTTTACCTATTGATGACAGGTGGACAAACAAGCCTAGAATTTAATGCCAATAAAAAAGACGGTGAAGCGGAAGGCATTCGTCGTGTTGAAGGAAGAAAAGCGCTAAAGGTTTTGCGTGCAACTGCCGATGAAGTAGAAGCACACCAGAAAAGACTCGAACTGGTGAATGACAGTATTTGGTAGTAAATAGGAGAGACTATGTTGAGGGCTTTGTCAGTCGCTATTTTAGCGTTCTGGAGTTGTTTCGCGTTTGCCGCGAGCGAGTCCGCCATGTCTTTGTTAGATAACCGCTTTCGTGTCGATCCCACCATCGAACAGATTACTTTTTTGGTTTATCGTGAACAGAGCTCTCAGCCTGTCGTCCTTGTCCGCCCTGACGGTAAAAAGTATTACGCTTGGGGCACCTACGACAACGTTCGTTGGTATCAAGAATCTTCCCTCGATATCATCTCGGTAGATAAACCCATGCCAGGTCCGTGGCAGGCTGTCGGAAAAGTCACCCCGAAAAACAACATTCGTCTGATCTCGCACTTAAAGCTCAGCACTGATGTGTTCCCAAATCGCCTTTATCAGAATGAAGCGCTCAAGTTCACCGCACGTTTGACTTCAGACGATAAGCCGCTCGTACTGCGTGATTTCCTAGACCGCGTAAATCTGCGCGTCACTTTCACTAAGTTTGTAGAAAACGAAGACGAACTGATCAAAGAAGCGCGTCCCGTACCTATGGTTATTGGTGAGTTTGCTGATGATGGCCGTGGGCTAGATGAAAAAGCCGGTGATGGTGTATTTACCGTTCAACTGCCAATTGATATCGAGCCGGGTAAATACCGTGCGCGTATTACATCGGGCAATGGCGTATTTTTGCGAGCACAGGAGCAAGTGGTACTGGTTTACCCATCGCCAATCACACGCACCTTTATTCAAGCGCGTCATGCAGACCAACCACACCAGCTGGTGGTTAGTGGTGAGCAAGGTATGATCACGCCGGGATCCATTGCCGTGAACGTTGAGCAAGAAGCGCCAGATGGCTTTATCAGCTACAGCCAAGGTCAAGTGTCTGCTGATGGCACCAAAACCACGCTTGAGATGGATAATGATCCAGAGTTAGGCAAGTACTCATGGCATGGTGAAGTCTTTGCCACAGACCTAGCAACCAAGCGCTCATTGGTCTTCCCAATTAAAGAGCAGTCATTCAGCGTCGTCGATGAAGTGGATCTAGAAGCGGCGCGCTTAGCGAAAGAAGCTGAGATCGCCGAGCAACGCCGCATCGAAATGGAAAAACGCATCATCGCCGAGCGCGAAGCCGAACGTAAACGTAGCATGATCATCATTGCCATCGGCAACGTCATCGCACTGATTCTGGTGATTCTATTCTGGATCATCTGGAGTAAGCTCAAAGCTAAACGCCAAGCCATGCCAGAGATGCAATTAGAAGTGCCTAAGAAGTAGGGCGCAGAATTTAGATTATAGAACGGAGCCGATTGGCTCCGTTTCTTTTTGGAATATATGACAATAATATAAGCCTAGTTGAATATTAATGGCTTACCAATAATAAGTGTATCGTTGCGCATAAAGTGATGTAAGTACTGTTTTATCAATAAAGCTCAATTAACTAATACTAAATTGGTATTAAGAGCTTGAATAGTAATCCTAATATACTAAATTTATGCCAACTCATTAAGGGCAAACCAATCGTGAGGTTGGGACGCAAAGTGACAGCACAGGGATACTGTGGGCTGCATTGCTGAGTGTATTTTGATGGATCAATAATTACACGAGAGCATATAATGAGAAACTCTACTTCTAAAAGCCTTTTGGCTCTTTCCATATTAGCTATTTCTACAGGGGCACAAGCTGCCACGTCCGTTGAAACTTGTACACTCGACTTCCAAGGCAACATCAACGCATTGGTTGATATTGATGGTGAACTGCATGCCATCGCTAAACTGAAAGGTGAGAGTGACAACAAGTTTACATACGGAGATTCGATTGAGCGAAAAGGACACTTAACAACAACGTTCAGTTTAGTTTTTGACGATACTAACTGCGGCTTTAGTCCAACTAGCGTCGAACCTCTGGCGAGTCAAGATGAAGGTAAGCCGTGGAAGCAATTCCAGATGGTTCAAGATCAACGTCGTGAAGTGACTGCTCAAGTCAGTTTTGAACAAGACATCCCAATGTTTATTGCTGATGGGCGAGTTCCTGACAGTAAACTTGTTCGACCATTTGCATTTGAACTGGATGACGGTAAGTGGCGTCCGATAAAGACTGAAATCACTAAAGGGAATGGGTCTCTGCCGCCTGCTAAGGTCGGTAACCGTAGCATGAGTCAGAACAGTGACGGTGGTGATTGGCGTTATCAATTAGCGGAAGTCAGTCAAGATGGTCGACTTCTGACAGCATCAACTTTTGTAAACAACCCAATTACTTTCAAAAATGGTGATGTTTTAGATAAAGACACTAAATTTGCAGTTCTTTGGCAAGTGAGAAGAAGCTGTGATGTGAATAAAGGTGCTTGTAATAACAAAACGGCAAGTACTCTAACTCTAGAGAAGTCGGGCAAAGTCATCACTTCGGAACAGATTAAACGCAATCCATCCAATAATGCTGGTGGCATGGGCCTAGGTACATTTGACCAAATTATCTACGATGCGGATGCAACGATGGCGCAAGTCAGCAGTGTCATTGAAGTTGCAGATGATACTTACCTTTTGTCTGGTAAATCTGTTTCAGGGAAGGCGATGGTGGCGAAGGTAAACTTCGAGTAGGCCAAAGGTATCAATTGGGTTAATTATGAATATTGGGGAGCTTTGGCTCCCTTTTTGTTTTAAAGCGAATGTAAAATGGCGGAGTCATGACAACAATGAGTTGGCAAAAAACGACCTAAAGAAACTTGCAGACAAGGTTAAGTGCCTCAAATAAGTGAGGTGACTAGGAGGTCTCTTATGAAGTATAAAAAACGTCGGACGTACAAATATAACCTTCATTCCGAAGAACAGATTGAAACCGGTATTACCCTCGCGCAGCCTTTCGATAGTCCGTTTCTGAGTTTATCCGGTCAAGGGTTGCTAACGATCAAACAAGGCTATTCATGGGATGGGGCGAGTGGCCCGGCGATTGATACCAAGAACATCCTCAAGGCGTCTTTGGTGCATGATGCGTTGTATCAGCTCATGAGGGAGGAAGTATTGCCGCAAAGCAGTCGAGAGCAAGCGGATAGGCTTCTGCGTCAAATATGCCTTGAACATGGCATGTCGAATTTTAGAGCTACGTACATCTATTACGGAGTCAGAGTGTTTGGCGGATTTTTTTCTAAACCGGATCTTTTGTCTGCTTAGTTAAGCTCTCTTGGTGAGTAGATTCTGAATCACGTTCGTTCCTCACTGTTCAGAATGACGAAAACCTAGGAACAATGTGCGTATAGTAACCTGACAACTCAAAGTAAACCGTCATTCTAGCGAGCTCCAGCGAGACTAAGAATCTATTGTCAGCGCGCTGGGGCGTTTGTTTCTTCACCCTCTACAGAGTACTCGGCAGTAGGTTCTAGTGCGCACATACAATCACTTCGCTGTTCCTTTACGTATCTATGCTAGACTCACGCCATCAGCTACATGAATGACTTCTCATTTGTTTACCTGAAGGCAGCAATTGGGCTGCTGTATTCTTATTAAAGGCATAAAAATGAGTAAATTAACTTCAGCTGAACGTAAAGCACGTGACAACGAACGTTTCTCGCAACGCGTGAATGAACGTCGTGAAAAAGGTGAAGATGTCGTGGCGTACGCATTGGCGAACAAAAAAGCGGTGAAGTTCCTGACCAAGTCAGAGAAGAAAGCATTGAACGAACGCAAAGCGACGCTTCAAGAAGAACTTAAGCTGAAAGAGCAGGAAGAACTGCGCAGAATTGAACAGTCGTTTATTGTTGAAGAAGATAACGAACAATAAACGCTTCTTTGCGATTGCCGTGTTGTGCGAAGCAGAGATTCAATAAAAAACGGGAGCTTCGGCTCCCGTTTTGCTTTCCTACTTATCGTTTAAGCCATCATTCGCTTAAGCGACGTTTTCCATCTGAGGGTACAGCGGCTTTGCGGCCAATAGCTCTGGCTCAAAATCGTCTACGTTGATGGTGTCTAGGCGATGCTGTTCAGCTTCTCTCAACAAATCAGCTTCTTCTTGAGTAATCACGCCTTGCTCTAGGCCTTCTTGAGCAATCATATCCAAACGCATGAATGGACGGCGTTTACCTTGCGCTTTGCATATCTTGTCAAACACAGGTTCAGCTTGAAGAATCACAGACAGTGCCAGTTCAATCTTACCTGCTGCGTTGTGTTCTGTTGGTTCTAGGTACTGACCTCGACCAATACGTGAACGTGTTGCACTTGGCGTTTGTAGAATACGAGCGACTTTACTGTCTAGCTTGTCGCTTGGTGCCTTACGTACGCGGCCAAATGGCATGATCAATACGCGTAGTGCACGACCAATCACTTTGTTCGGGAAGTTCGCTAGGAACTCATCAACTGCCGCTTCCGTTTGCTTCAAGCTGTCTTGCAAGCCCCAATGTACTAATGGCAAATCTTCAACAGGACGGCCATCTTGCTCAAAGCGTTTCAATGTTGCAGAGCTCAGGTATAGCTGGCTTAGAATGTCACCAAGACGCGCAGACAGACGCTCTTTACGTTTCAATGAACCGCCTAGTACTGCCATCGAGATATCCGACAGTAGAGCAAGGTTTGCGCTGTAACGGTTCAATTGTTGGTAGTAACGTTTGGTTGCGTCTTTGGTTGGTGATGAAGAACCTAGACCGTCACTTAGACCAAACCAAATACTGCGCACTAGGTTACTCATGGTGAAGCTTACGTGACCAGCTAGTGCTTTGTCGAACTTCTCTACCGCATCGCCAGCGTCAGAATATGCTGCGTTCATCTCTTCAAGAACGTAAGGGTGACAACGAATCGCGCCCTGACCGAAGATGATCATTGAACGAGTTAGGATGTTTGCACCTTCTACCGTTACCGCGATTGGCGCGCCTTGGTAACCACGCGCTAGGAAGTTAGAAGGACCCATACAGATACCTTTACCGCCTACGATGTCCATCGCGTCGATGATGCTTTGTTGACCACGATGCGTACAGTGGTACTTCACGATAGCTGAGATAACCGAAGGTTTTTCACCTAAGTCGATACCCGCCACGGTTAAGTTGCTCGCTGCATCCATGACGTAAGCATTACCACCTAGGCGTGCTAATGGCTCTTCTACGCCTTCCATGTGACCGATAGGCTGTTTGAACTGACGACGAATGCGTGAGTAAGCGCCCGTTGCCATCGCTGCAGTTTTGATGCCGCCTGTTGAGTTAGAAGGTAGCGTGATACCACGACCAACCGATAGACACTCAACCAGCATACGCCAGCCTTGGCCTGCCATTTTTTCGCCACCGATGATGAAGTCCATCGGTACGAAGATGTCTTTACCGCGAGTTGGGCCATTTTGGAATGGTACGTTAAGCGGGAAGTGACGGTTACCAATCTCAACGCCTTTAAGGTCAGTTGGGATTAGAGCACAAGTGATACCAAGATCTTCTTGGTCACCTAGTAGGCCTTCTGGGTCACGCAGTTTGAATGCAAGACCAAGTACCGTTGCGACTGGCGCTAGAGTGATGTAACGCTTGTTCCAAGTTAGACGCATACCAAGGACTTCTTCACCTTGCCATTCGCCTTTGCATACCACACCGTAATCTGGGATAGAGCCCGCATCTGAACCTGCTTCTGGGCTAGTCAGTGCGAAACATGGGATTTCTTTACCCTCCGCTAGGCGCGGTAGGTAATGATTTTTTTGTTCTTCTGTACCGTAGTGTTGCAGAAGTTCACCAGGGCCTAACGAGTTTGGTACGCCAACGGTAGAAGACAGCACGCCAGATACGCCTGTTAGTTTTTGTAGTACCAAAGATTGCGCGTATGCAGAGAATTCTAGGCCACCGTATTTCTTCTTGATGATCATGGCGAAGAATTTGTTGTCTTTCAGGTATTGCCACACTTCTGGTGGAAGGTCCGCCAGCTCGTGCGTCACTTGGAAGTCACTCACCATGGCACACACTTCGTTTACTGGGCCATCTAGGAAAGCTTGCTCTTCTTTGCTTAGCTTAGGCGCTTTGATTGCGTGAAGCTTTTGCCATTCAGGTTTGCCTTTGAATAGCTCGGCTTCCCACCAAACTGTACCTGCGTCCAATGCTTCTTTCTCGGTTTGAGACATAGCAGGCAGGACTTTCTTAAACATGACGAGTGCTTTGCGGCTAATGAGTGATTGGCGAATGCTAGAAACCGCGAACACTGCAACAGCAAGAACGTAAAGTGCCCAGCCAATAACACCAACTGAGCCTGCGATAGTCAGTGCTAGCATGGCAGCAGTTAGCAGACTGACGGATTTCACGAGTGACATTCTGTGGTAAAGCGTAATGCCTAATACAACTGTCATCGCTACGATTGAGAGCAAGATGTCCATATGTTTTTTCCTTTTCAGACTTTAATTATGTTGTACGTCTGTATTTTGGTAAGAGGTCTAACCAGTTCTCATAAGTGTAATCAAAATATTAATAAAATGTAAAACCCAAGATTGAGTAAAAAGTGATCTAAGTAGAGTTAAAATTCTAAAGTTGGGAGTTGGGTGATGATTTCGTAAGCAAGTTAACAAGTTTATTACCGCGATGAATCCAAATCTGTTGGATCGCTATCGACACTAATTCTCGTTTGTGGGTAAACTCAGAGTAATGAACTGTCCGGTGTGAATTTCGCATCAGAACAATTTGCCAAGTGAGAAGCGGAAACGCTCCGCTGTGGCCGAAATAATAAAGAGAACGTCTTATGTACCAAGATCTGATTAGAAGTGAATTAAACGAAGCTGCTGAAGTTCTGAATAAGTTTTTAAGTGATGACCACAACATCGCGCAAATCGAAGCGGCAGCGAAAATGATTGCTGACTCATTCAAGCAAGATGGTAAAGTGTTGTCGTGCGGTAACGGTGGTTCTCACTGTGACTCTATGCACTTTGCAGAAGAGCTAACAGGTCGTTACCGTGAAAACCGCCCAGGTTACGCTGGTATCGCTATTTCAGATCCAAGCCACCTTTCTTGTGTAAGTAACGACTTTGGTTACGATTTCGTATTCTCTCGTTACGTAGAAGCAGTAGGCCGCAAAGGTGACGTTCTGTTTGGTTTGTCGACTTCTGGCAACTCAGGCAACATCCTAAAAGCGATTGAAGCGGCACAAGCGAAAGGTATGAAGACGATCGCGTTAACGGGTAAAGATGGCGGTAAAATGGCAGGTCTTGCAGACATCGAGATCCGCGTACCACACTTTGGCTACGCAGACCGTATCCAAGAAGTGCACATTAAGATCATTCACATCATCATTCAGTTGATCGAAAAAGAGATGGAATAAGATTTACAACTAAGCCGAATACTGGCTTAGTTGTGTTTTAAGGTAAGGAGTTCGTTAAACCATGTGTGAATTGCTCGGCATGAGCGCAAATGTTCCTACAGATATTTGTTTCAGTTTTACAGGCTTGATGCAGCGCGGTGGTCGCACTGGCCCGCACCGTGATGGCTGGGGAATTACTTTCTATGAAGGAAAGGGGTTCCGTACTTTCAAAGATCCAAACCCAAGTTGTGACTCGAAAATTGCTGAATTAGTGCAAAACTACCCGATCAAAAGTCGTGCGGTGGTCAGCCATATTCGCCAAGCAAACCGAGGTGGCGTGAATCTAGAAAACACACACCCGTTTACGCGTGAGCTTTGGGGACGTTATTGGACTTTTGCACACAATGGTCAGCTAACTGACTACCAAGATTTGTATACGGGTCGTCACCGTCCGGTCGGAGAAACCGACAGTGAGATGGCTTTCTGTTGGCTACTCAAGCAGATGGAAGACAAATACCCTGAGCCTCCTCAAGATATGGAAGCGGTCTTTGCTTATGTTGCCCAGTGCTGCGATAAGTTGAAAGAAAAGGGCGTGTTTAACATGCTGCTCAGCGACGGTGAGTTCGTGATGACTTTCTGTACCAACCATCTTTACTGGATCACGCGTCGAGCACCATTTGGCAAGGCGGCTCTGTTGGATGAAGATGTAGAAATCAACTTCCAAGAAGAGACAACACCAAACGACGTGGTTTCTGTGATTGCGACTCAGCCTTTAACGGGCAATGAGACTTGGCATCGAATGAAGCCGGGTGAGTATGGCTTGTTCCATGTTGGTGAGTTGATATTGAACAACGCCGAAGCGCTAACGGATGTACCGTTTGCCGCGCCGAAGCCGGGTAACCAAGCGCCGACTGAGCCGTTGGAGTGATGGTTTTCTCGCAGTAAAACATTTGAATAAAACAAAAGGCAGCCTGATGGCTGCCTTTTTACGTTTGGTGTTTGGAATTAAGAGTTACTCGGCGGCGTAGCCGTGAGCGCCTAGTTCAAAACCATCGAGATACGCTTTGCCTTCGGTCATCGATAATCGCCCGTCGACTAACCACTTCGTCACCATTGGGTAGATGTTGTGCTCTTGAGTCTGCACGCGTGCGGCAAGTGTATCGGCATCATCGTCTTCAAATACCGGTACTTTAGCTTGCAGTACAACAGGACCGCCGTCTAACTCTTCTGTCACAAAGTGAACGCTGGTGCCGTGCTCTTTGTCTCCGGCATCAATGGCACGCTGGTGGGTGTGTAACCCTGGGTATTTAGGCAATAGAGAAGGGTGGATGTTGATCATCTTACCCAGATAATGGGAAACAAACGCGCTGCTGAGAATACGCATGTAACCCGCGAGTACAATCACATCTGGTTGGTATTCATCAATTTGCTTCATCAGTTCGGCATCAAAGTCTTCACGAGACTCAAATGCTTTAGGATCGACAAAGTGACTATTCACATCAAACTGTTTTGCACGCTCCAAACCGTAGGCATCAGCTTTGTTAGAAAAAACCGCTGCCACTTGTGCGTTTGGCATGTTGGCTTCACAGGCTTCAAGTATTGCTTGTAGGTTACTGCCGTTACCCGAAATGAGGACCACTATGTTTTTCATGATATTGAGACTGCCTTGATACTGTAGGTTTGACGTGCGTAATCACTAAATTACCTACTATTAGAATGGTTTTCGATGTTCCAGATAGCAGAATGAGGACATGGCGTCCTCATTCTTTTTATTTTTTGAGCTTGATTCGCAAGTTATTGGATTTCAACTTGCTCTTCGTTTGCTTCTGCTTGAGCGATTTCACCAATCACCCATGCGTTTTCGCCTTCTTCTTTAAGAAGAGCAACCGCTGCGTCTGCTTGGTCTTTTGGTAGTGCAACGACTAGACCAACACCACAGTTGAACGTACGGTACATTTCGTGCGTTTCAACGTTGCCTTTCTCTTGTAACCATTTGAAGATGATTGGCCATTCCCAGCTGCTACCATCGATAACGGCTTTTGTGCCTTCAGGCAGTACGCGTGGGATGTTTTCCCAGAAACCACCACCAGTGATGTGAGAGATCGCGTGGATGTCGTGCTTCTCAATCATCTTAAGTGCTGATTTGATGTAAATCTTAGTTGGTTCTAGTAGGTGTTCACCGATAGTACGACCTGCTAGCTCTTCGTTCTTATCTGCGCCAGATACTTCTAGGATCTTACGGATAAGTGAGTAACCATTTGAGTGTGGACCGCTTGAGCCAACAGCGATTAGTGCGTCGCCTGCTGCTACCTTTGTGCCGTCAATCACGTCTTCTTTTTCTACTACGCCAACACAGAAACCTGCAACGTCGTAGTCTTCGCCTTCGTACATGCCCGGCATTTCAGCAGTTTCACCACCGATAAGTGCACAGCCTGCTTGAACACAGCCATCAGCAATGCCAGAAACCACGTCTGCTGCTGTGTCTACGTCTAGCTTGCCAGTCGCGTAGTAATCTAGGAAGAATAGCGGCTCAGCACCTTGCACGATTAGGTCGTTTACACACATCGCTACTAGGTCTACACCGATGGTGTCGTGCTTGTTCATATCCAGTGCTAGACGAAGTTTTGTACCTACACCGTCAGTACCAGAAACCAGTACAGGTTGTTTGTATTTAGTCGGTAATTCACACAGTGCGCCAAAACCACCGATACCACCCATCACTTCAGGGCGACGAGTACGCTTAACCGCACCTTTAATACGATCTACAAGCGCGTTGCCTGCATCAATATCTACACCAGCGTCTTTATAGCTAAGAGAAGAGTTGTTACCACTCACAGGGAAGTCCTCGGTTTTTAAGTTGGATATGAAAACGGCGCTATTCTACCAGTGGTTAAATACAGATAGCAAACGTTTGCGTCGGTTTTTTTCTTTAGTGATCTATCCTGATATCCCTGCAAAAATCATGTATAATCTGAAGGTTTGTTTAAATATTGCCAAAAAAGCCGGAGATGGAAATGAAAGTTGTTGAAGTTAAACACCCTCTAGTAAAACACAAAATTGGTCTAATGCGAGAAGGTGACATCAGCACGAAGCGTTTTCGTGAGTTAGCGACAGAAGTCGGTAGCCTACTTACTTACGAAGCGACAGCAGACTTTGAAACAGAAAAAGTAACCATTGAAGGTTGGAACGGTCCTGTAGAAGTTGACCAAATCAAAGGTAAGAAAGTGACAGTAGTGCCAATCCTACGTGCTGGTCTTGGCATGATGGACGGCGTACTTGAGCACATGCCAAGTGCACGTATCAGTGTTGTTGGTATCTACCGTGACGAAGAAACACTTGAGCCAGTACCTTACTTCAACAAGCTTGCTTCTAACATCGACGAGCGTATTGCTCTAGTTGTTGACCCAATGCTTGCAACGGGCGGTTCTATGATCGCAACAATCGATCTTCTAAAAGAGAAAGGTTGTCAGGCAATCAAAGTACTTGTTCTTGTAGCTGCTCCTGAAGGTATTGAAGCGCTAGAAAAAGCTCACCCAGACGTTGAGCTATACACAGCAGCAATCGATGAGAAGCTAAACGACAAAGGCTACATCGTTCCTGGTCTTGGTGACGCAGGTGACAAGATCTTCGGTACTAAATAATTCGAGCTTGATGCTAGATTATTACTGAATTGAAAAAACAAAGGCTTGGTGAAAACCAAGCCTTTTTTGTACCTGTTATATAGAAGCTAGATACGAAATACGAGAGCAGTAAGGGCGGCTTAAATCGATTAAGCCGCGCTGCAAATTACTTCGCGTTCTCTTCTTCCATTTGTGCGTTATCCACCACGTGGTTTTCACCAAGGTCGTGTGGTAGCACTAGGTTAAGAATGATAGCCACGATACCACATAGGCTCACACCTTGTAGGCTGAACTCGCCAATACCGAAAGCCATGCCGCCGATACCAAACACTAGCGTTACTGCTACGATCACTAGGTTACGTGATTTGTGAAGGTCAACGTGGTTCTTGATCAGTGTGTTCAGGCCAACTGTTGCGATAGAGCCGAACAGTAGAATCATGATGCCGCCCATAACTGGAACTGGAATCGTTTGTAGAGTTGCACCTAACTTACCAACCAGCGCAAGTACGATGGCTGTGATAGCGGCCCATGTCATGATTACAGGGTTGAATGCTTTCGTTAGCATTACCGCGCCCGTAACTTCACTGTAAGTCGTGTTTGGTGGCGCGCCAACCATAGAAGCAGCAATTGTTGCTACCCCGTCACCTGCAATCGTGCGGTGAAGACCTGGTTTCTTCAGATAGTTTTTACCCGTTACGTTAGAAATCGCTAGCATGTCACCTACGTGTTCAACTGCCGGAGCGATAGCCACAGGGATCATGAATAAAATAGCATTGATGTTGAACTCTGGCGCGGTGAAGTTTGGCATTGCTAGCCAAGCCGCTTGAGCAACCGGAGTGAAATCAACGACTCCGTAGAACAGTGACACAGTGTAGCCTGCCAAGATACCGCCAACGATAGGAACCAGTTTTAGGAAGCCTTTTGCGAATACGCTTAATGCGATTGTCGTTAGCAATGACACTGCGGAGATGATAATCGCTGCGTCGCCGTTCACTAATTGAATTGCACCGTCACCTGATTTACCTACCGCCATGTTTACAGCCGTTGGTGCTAAGCCAAGACCAATCACCATGATTACTGGGCCAACAACGACAGGCGGAAGAATTTTATGGATGAATCCAACGCCGCGCACTTTGATCATCGCACCAAGGCCAACGTACACCAAACCTGCAGCCATCAAGCCACCCATGGTTGCACCGATACCCCAAGTTTGGATACCGAACATGATAGGAGCAATAAACGCGAAAGAAGAGGCAAGGAAGATTGGAACAGAACGTTTAGTAATCAGTTGGAAAAGAAGAGTACCGACACCAGCACCAAACAAAGCAACGTTTGGGTCAAGGCCAGTCAGAAGTGGCACAAGTACGAGAGCACCAAAAGCGACAAAGAGCATCTGAGCGCCTTGTAACGCATTTTTCATAATAATTCCCTATTCAAAGATACGCAGACAAATCCGGCGAATCTTATCATCTGGCAATCGATTGCAATGTTGCCTAGATCAAACTTTTGTGTGGATTTATAAGGTCAGCGAATGTTTAGTTTCATGCGTGCCTTTTAAGTTGGTCAGAATACAGACAATTCACTCAGTACTCTTCTTGCTCAAGATTTGATAGTTGCTTATCATGCGTGTTCTTGTTCAGAGGATTATGAAAACTATGCGCTATTTAGCTCTCTTATTGATAGGTTGGTTGTCTCTGCCAGTTTATGCATTAACTCAGGTAGATATCTATCGTGCCGAAGTGGCGATCGACGGTGAGCAAAAAGACGGCGAAGAACTCGCGCGTCAACAAGGTATGCAAGATGTGATTGTGCGTGCGACAGGCAGCCAATCTTCCCTTAGCAACCCAGTAATTAAGAAAGCAGTGGGCTCAAGTTCTCGCTATATTTCACAACTTGGCTATGGCCAAATGGATGGTCAAAGCAGCTTAAAAATGCTGTTTAACAGTGGTCAGATCCGCTCACTACTAACGCAAGCTCAACTTCCTCTTTGGTCACCAAACCGTGCGAACATTCTGGTTTGGATGGTAGAAGAGCAAGGCTACGATCGTACGATTACATGGGAGCATTCAGACTCAACGAGTGCAGCGACCCTTCGTGATGCTGCACAAGCACGTGGTCTTCCAATCACGATGCCAGTGGGTGATTTCGATGATGTAACAGGCGTGAACGTTTCAGATCTATGGGGTGACTTTGTTGACCCAATCAGCCAAGCGAGCCAACGCTACCCTGTGGATGCGGTACTGATTGTTCGTGTTCAAGGCGATAAGATTCGTTGGACACTGTACGACCAATCGCCAGCTCAGCTTTCTGAGTCTAAACAATCTCCACGCAGTGGCTCAGCATCTGGCGCAAATGCGATTCCAGCAATGGTTGGTGGCATTGCCGATTACTATGCGAAGAAGAGCGCTGTCGTCGTTTCCAGCAAATCATCAGAAGCGATTGATGTGAAAGTACTTAGCGTTTCCTCTGCTATGGATTTCTTCGAGCTAGAAAACTCACTAACAAAGTTGAGTTCGGTTGCTGGTGCTGAAATTAAGCGTATTCAAGGCAATCAAGTCACCTTAACTATCCATCTATTGGCTTCTCAACAAGCGTTTGAGCAAGAAGTCTCTTCTATTCGTTCTTTGGAAGTAACGGAAGACCCAATGGCTGGTATGGAAGAAGTTGTGCCGGCCCAGTTACCTGAAGAGCCTGCACAGCCAACGCAATTGCCAGCAACGACAGAAGACGCTCAAACAGCGGCAGTGGTCGACCTAAATACAGATACTGCGCAACCAGAACAGCCTGTCGTGGTGAAGCCTGCACCAGAACAGTACGACTTGATCTACAAGTGGAATGCGCCAGTTCGCACGCCAGTCGAGCCTGAAGAAAACTCAGAGATTGCGCCAGTGCTAGAAACGGATGTGGTTGAAGACCTAAACTAAGCATTAGGCTGAACAACAAGCTGAACAAAAAAAGAGTCGCCAAGTGCGACTCTTTTTTATTGTTTGGTATTTCTTGCTGGGAGTGAGAAAACTGGAGGCTTCATCATCCAGATACGTATTGGGCTAGCTACTTATTGAAATTGCTATTTATTGAAACTGCTATTTATTGAATTTAGCTTTCTCTTCTTTCTCTACTTGAGATAGACGTTTTAGCTTCAACCCCAACTCTTTACCACGCGCTCGTGCAAACAAGATGTTACCTGCAAAACCGAGTGAAGTAAGGAGTAGTTCCACAGCTGCTAACCAACGCTCACCACCATCGATATACAAAATTGTCAGTGCGTGTAAGAAGTACAGCATCAAGACAAAGTTTGCCCATGCGTGCGTGTATGGTTTACCTGCAAGAATTCCCGGCAATGGTAAAAGTAGCGGGATACACCACGCTATCGCCAGCGTGGTACTGCTTAGATGCGGGTGAGGGGAAAGCGCTAATTGCCAAATCGCGACCCAAGCTAACAATGCCAAATTACCGAACAGCGCCATGTAGCGATAGGTTTGGGTTCGGGTGCTTAGAGGTGGTTGGTCAATAATGTCAGACATCGATTTCTTATCCTTGAGCTTACTGACTTCCTTTGAGCTTTTTCGCTGCGGTCGCCAGTCGTTTTCCTAATTGTTGTGCGAGACGAATCTCTTCTGCCGTAAGACTTGGTTCTTGTCCTACACTGCTTGCCCCGTACGGGGTCCCACCTGATTGAGTGGTATGCAGTTCTGGCTCTGAGTAAGGGATTCCTAATACCATCATGCCGTGATGCAGAAGTGGGGTCATCATGCTCTGTAGCGTGGTTTCTTGACCGCCGTGCATTGAGGATGATGAGGTAAACACACAAGCTGGCTTATCGATAAGATCGCCGTTCACCCACAAAGGTGTGGATTGATCCCAAAAGTGCTTAAGCGGTGCTGCCATGTTGCCAAACCATACTGGGCTGCCAAACGCGAGGCCATCACACTGCTTCAACTCATCTAGAGTAACAATTGGATCGGAAGGGGTATGTGAGTGAGGTGACAATTCTTCAACTGTACGCAAAATCGCTTCGCAATGAGGAGTCGATTCGACCCCTCTTGCTATTTGTCTTGCCAGCTGTTTTGTCGAGCCATGACGGCTGAAATACAAAATGAGGATCTGGCAATCCATTTATAGAATTTCCAGTACTTGCTCTGGCGGACGACCAATTTTCGCTTTGCCGTTGGCAACCACAACAGGGCGCTCGAACAGTTTAGGGTTTTGTGCCATTGCTTCGAACAGCTGCTCGTCTGTCACTGACGCTTCACCCAGTGCAAGCTCTTTGTAGATGTCTTCTTTTGTACGCATCATTTCACGTACAGAAGAGAAACCAAGTTGAGCGAAAAGTGCTTTGAGTTGTTCCACATTAAGCGGTGTATCAAGGTACTTAACAACTTCCGGTGTAACACCGTTTTGCTCTAGAAGTTCTAGAGTTTGACGGCTCTTTGAGCAACGAGGGTTGTGATAAATCACGACTGACATGGTTTTCTCCATTTCGTTATTGTAATGCCATGAATCGATCTCTTTGGATCATTAACTGGTCGATACGAGCGTCGTATCGTGCTTGCTTTAAGCTGCCCAGTTCAGCAATTTTACTTGCTTCAGAATAATATTGAATGGCTTTATTCCATCCTGCACGCAGCGCTAAAATTTCTGCGCGAGCGGCGAGTTCTTCGTCATTGCGACCCAGTGCGTGGTTACCTTTTGATAGAAGGTGCCAGCCGTTGGTATCTTCTGGGTTATCGTGCGTGTAGCGTTGAAGAATGCGCACGGCTTCTTCATTCTTATTCGCTTCCAGCAAAGCATTAGCGTAGTTGATGGTCAGCACTTTATTTTGCGGGTTGCGTTTCAGCGCACTGCTTAACATATCCACCGCTTTTTGTGGCTTCTTCTGTGCGATGTACAAGTCGGTCATGGCATCCAAATAGAATGGGTTGCCAGGGTCTTGCTGCAGCAGCTTTTTCAGAAGTGGCTCCGCTTCACTCAAACGTTTGTTGTCTAGGTGAACGAGCGCTCGACCGTAATCAAAAGACGGGATGATTTCTGGAGACGCTTTCTTTTGAGTTCGATTAAACCAACTCATTGCCGCCTGTCCATCGATACCTGCATAACGTGCAACGATTCGAGCACGCGTCAAATGGTAATCAATCGAAGGCATGATACGCATTGGCGGGTAAGCTCGCGCACGCGCTCGGCTATCGGTAATACGGTCTTCAGGCAATGGGTGAGTCAGCAGCATTGGTGGCGGCTTACTCGCGTAACGGTATTCATCCGCTAGGCGGCCAAAGAAGCGCGGCATTGCTTGTACGTCAAAGCCTGCTTTCGCCAAGGTTGCAATACCAAAGCGGTCGGCTTCTTTTTCGTTTGAACGGGTGTAGTTGATTTGGCTCTGCATGTTACCGGCTGTTGCTGCCGTCACGGCTGCCATCCCGGCTTCTGGAGAAGCAATGGCGAGTAGCAATGCACCAGCGAGCGCTGCCATAGTCGCTGGCGAGCGACGAGCTTGTTCTTCCATGCTTCGTGCAAGGTGACGCTGTGTTACGTGGGCAATTTCGTGCGCAACAACAGAGGCAAGCTCACTTTCAGTACGAGCATGCAAAAATAGACCCGAGTGCAGGGCAACGTAACCGCCAAAGAAGGCGAATGCGTTAATGTTGCGGTCACGGATCATAAAGAAGTGGAACGGAGTTTTTACGTCATTCGCATTGGCAACCAAACGGTGTCCAAGTGTGTCAATATATTCATTGATGACGGGATCGCTAACAATAGGGCTGCTGGCTCTGAGCATACGCATGTAAGCGTCGCCATAAATCAACTCCTGATCTATCGTCAGAGTGCCTCCAGCTGCCGTACCAATATCAGGGAGATCAAGGCTATTGGCGTAAATAGGTGTTGGTGTACTCAATGCAGCAGCAAGGCATAAACAAACTAGCGAGCGAGTGCGTTTTAACATACGGTTTAAAGATTCTCCAAAATACCGAAACATGGGTTGGTGCCGAGTTCCTCTCAGCATGACCACCATGCATTATGGTCATCCTTATGGGATGAATATGCTAGCTATAAGACCGAAAATAAACGGATTGGTTTCGTAGATACTTCTTACAAGATGTTAAAATTTTGAATTATAAAGTCTTTGTCGTCTACGCTTAAATCACTAGCACCAGCTCAAAAAGCCGTTACAATACAACCCTATCACAAGTGCAGAGCAATACAATGGAATCCATGTTACTCGATTTGCGCGAGCAACGCTGCCCTATGGCACTGTTACTTGCTAAGCGTCACGCTGCAGATGTGTTTCAGGGAGAAACACAGCAATATCATCAGCTTGTCATTCAAGTGGTGGATAAAAGCTCTAAACACGATATCGTGAAGTATTTACTTAACCAAGGGTATGCGGTGGATTGCCAAACTTCACCGGAACACTTCACGTTGACAGTATTCAATAAGGAATCTTCATAAGATGCTTGAAATGGTAAGTCGTTGGTATAAGCGACGCTTTTCAGACCCACATGCAGTGAGCCTAGTGGCGATCTTGCTGTTCGGCTTTATCACAATTTACTTTTTCGGGCATTTGATTGCACCATTGCTGGTGGCGATCGTTCTTGCATACTTACTTGAATGGCCAGTGACACAAATGTGCCGTTTAGGTATTCCGCGTACTTTCTCCGTCATAACCGTCATTCTGATTTTTATCGGTTTGATGCTGATTGCCGTCTTTGGTCTCGTACCAACGATTTGGACTCAGGTGGGGAATTTAATAAACGATATTCCGAACATGTATGCAGGGCTACAAAAGTTCATTGCTACACTGCCACAGCGTTATCCTGAGCTGGCAAACCTAGAGATCGTAGAAACCGTGGTTACCAACGCGAAAAACCAAGCAATTGGTTTGGGTGAAAGTGTGGTAAAAGGCTCTTTGGCATCTTTGGTAAGCTTAGCGACACTGGCGGTTTACCTAATTCTTGTTCCGCTGTTGGTGTTCTTCTTGCTCAAAGATAAAGAAGAAATGCTGCGCATGGCGAGTGGCATTTTGCCGAAAAACCGTAAGCTAGCGAACAAAGTTTGGCACGAGATGAACGAGCAAATCTCGAACTACATTCGCGGTAAAGTTTTAGAAATCCTTATCGTGGGTGGCGTAAGTTACGTGACGTTCGCGATTCTTGACCTGCGCTACTCTGCATTGCTTGCTGTAGCGGTGGGTTTGTCAGTGCTTATCCCGTATATCGGTGCGGCTGCAGTGACTGTGCCTGTTGCGATTGTTGGTTTGTTCCAATGGGGCTTAACACCACAGTTCTACTGGTTATTGGTCGCTTACGGCATTATTCAGGCACTAGACGGTAACGTATTAGTCCCTGTGCTTTTCTCTGAAGCGGTAAACCTTCACCCTGTGGCGATAATCGTTGCCGTGTTGGTCTTCGGTGGTTTGTGGGGCTTCTGGGGCGTCTTCTTTGCAATTCCATTGGCGACACTAGTGAAAGCGGTGTGGAACGCGCTGCCAAGTACTGAAGAAAACGAACCGATACAAGAATAGAAATCGAATCCAATAAAAAGCCCAGCGATTGCTGGGCTTTTTGGTATTTGGATGAAAGCTAAGCTTACGCGTTTTCTTTCAAGTAGTTCACAACCACTTCGTGGTGATCTTTGGTTTTGAACTTGTTGAACACGTGCTCAATCACGCCTTCTTCGTTGATCAGGAAGCTAATACGGTGAAGACCATCGTACACTTTACCCATAAACTTCTTCTCGCCCCACACACCGAACTGGTCAGCAACTGCATGGTCTTCGTCTGAAAGTAGCGTGAAGTTTAGCTCATCACGTTCGATGAATTTACCAAGGCGTTTTACTGGGTCGATACTTACGCCCAATACCACAACATTGTGTGCATCTAGCTCTGCTTTTACATCACGCAGGCCTTTTGCTTGAGTGGTACAACCCGGCGTCATCGCTTTCGGGTAGAAGTAAAACAGAACTTTTTTACCTTTGAAGTCACCGAGAGAAACGGTGTTGCCATCTTGGTCGAGCAAAGAGAAGGCTGGCGCTGGCGAGCCTGCTGTCAGCGTATTCATTGTTATATCCTTTACTTTATAGATTGTTTTTAATGAAATTCAGAGAACCTTGTACGTTGAGCGTATTACAAAGTTCATCGAAATCTTCTTGTAATTGCATCAGATTACAGTCAGAGCTCACAGAGGCGGTAATCGCAATGTGGAACTGATCGGCATCTAATTGGATTTTCGATTTACTGATTGTTTGCGCACTAAGGGAATCTAGACCAATCTGTTTATCGGCGAAGAATTGTGTGAACTTCTCGGTGAGGCCGATGCGGTCTTCTGATTCAATGAACACTTCCATGGTGTAGCTGTTGTCGAGCAACTCATGTGCTGACGTGCGCTTCATGATAGTGATAAGGTCGTGTTCTTGACCTAGTAGTGGCAATTGCGTTTCGACGCGGGTGACATTACTGGCGTTACCAGTAAGCAGCATGATAAGAGTGAATTCATTACCAAAGATAGCAATACGGCTATCGACAATGTTACAGCCAGCTTGTGTGACGAGCTTAACCACTTGGTTACATATGCCCGGACGATCCGTTCCAACCGCTGTAAGTACCAGATGTTGCTTCATAAATGAGCTTCTTGTCCTTTCTTCAATAGAGAGATGTTAGCACAGATACGGCACAGAAATGTCGAGTCAGTTCTTTTTTTAAACTTGTTAAAACGCTTTGTTGATTAAGTGAACAGTTTGATTGTTGAGTACTCTATTAATTCACTCAACGCTGACTTGAGCTTCATGACGAGAGAGTATATTCCGCGCCTAATTAAAAGCGGCGGCCTAGGCTTATTCACGGCATGTCGCCACCAAACACAATTATCAGAATGGCTAGGATTGAGAACAAAATTCACATTTTAGTTGCGAGACCTCTAACAACTGATAATTATTCATTCATTTGTACTTTGTAAGCGAGTTTACGCTCTTGTGTTTTTCAATCGCATTACAGTACCATGCAGAAAGAGTAAAATGAGGGAGATAAACATGTTTTCAGGAAGTATCGTAGCGCTGATTACACCACTAAAATCAGATGGTGAAGTAGATTTTGATAGTCTACAAAAGCTTGTTGAGTACCATGTTGAAGCAGGTACAGACGGTATTGTTGCAGTTGGCACCACTGGTGAGTCAGCGACTCTAACCATTGAAGAGCATGTAAAGGTCGTAAATAAAACCGTTGAGTTTGCAAACGGTCGTATCCCAGTGATTGCTGGTACGGGTGCAAACGCAACCCACGAAGCAGTGACATTTAGCAAATTATTGGCTGATTCTGGTATTACGGGTTTCCTGAGCGTAACGCCTTACTACAACAAACCAACTCAAGAAGGTTTGTACCAACACTACAAAGCAATTGCTGAAGCGAGTGACGTACCTCTAATTTTGTACAATGTACCGGGTCGTACTGCGGTAGATATGTTGCCTGAGACAGTGGCACGCTTGTCAAAGCTTGATAATATCGTGGCTCTAAAAGACGCGACAGGCGATTTAAGCCGAATTGCACTTCACCGTGAACTTTGTGGCGAAGATTTTATCTTACTAAGTGGTGATGATGCGACTGGCCTAGAATTTGTTAAACTTGGCGGTCATGGCGTTATCTCGGTAACGAACAATATCGCGGCTAAGGACATGGCAGACATGTTCCATTTGGCAAGTGAAGGAAAATACGACGAAGCAGAAGCGATCAATGAACGTTTGATGACTCTGCACAAAAACCTATTCGTTGAATCAAGCCCAATCCCAGTAAAATGGGCTGCACATAAGCTTGGTTTGATTGAAGAAGGTGAACTGCGTCTTCCTTTGACCCCACTTTCTGAAAAATCGCAGCCAGTCGTGGAACAGGCGCTAACCGACGCCGGTATTTATTAAGATTGAGTTGCTAGGATTGAAGTTCATGCTGGGGGCAAATAAGCCCTCAGTGTTTTAGGAGTATAAATGAAGCTTTCAAGCCAGTTAGTGTTAAGTTCACTAGCTGTATTCGTATTGACTGCCTGTTCAGGTGGTGCAAACCAGCGTCGTCAAGCAAAAGACGACTTCGAGTACTTGAACACCCCACCTCTTGAAGAGTGGAGTGTTCCCGCAGGTGCTGTTCCTCAGTTTTACCCTAACTACCGCATCCCACAAGGTGAGTACGCTGGTGGTATTGGTAAAGAAGTGGATATTCGTCCGCCGCAGCAAGTATTGGAATTGATCCCTGGTGCTCGCCTAGATCGCAGCAATGACGGTGAAGTAACACTGTGGCTGCTTCGCAAGGATGAATTGGATAAAGTTTGGCAAACCGTTCAAGACATGGTTGCTGAGAACAAGATCCCAGTAGAAAACCAAACCGACAATCGTATCGAAACAGGTTGGGTAACTTGGAACTCACCAGATGAAGACATGGAAATCGGCAGCCGCTACGAAATTACTCGTGGTGAGATGAACGGTCGCCATGGCTTTAAAGTGAGCTTGATTGATTGGCGTGAAGGCAATCAAGTTAAAGAGGTAACACGTACTAACCGTGAGCGTTACAACGTGTTTATGACTAACTTGGTTACTGCTCGTTATGACCAGCACGTTCGTGAAGAAGCACAGCGTAAAGCACAAGAGCTAGTGAAACACATCCCAATTACCATGGGTAAAGACCGTAGTGGTCTACCAGTGATCATCGCTCGTGCTCAATACAACGTAGTGTGGAACCGCCTACCAGACATCATGCCGAAGATGGGCTTCACTATCGAAGAGCGCAGCCAATCTCAAGGCACGGTGACTGCGAAATACGCATCACCTGATGATGCTTTCTGGAATGACATCGGCGTTAAACCAGTAGACCTAGCAGCAGGTAAATACACTTTCCTATTGGGTGACTTGGGTAACCGTACTTCTATCAACATTACCGACTCTTCTGGTAAGCCAGTAGAAGAAGAATTCTTGAAGTCACTTGCGCCAGTATTGGCTGCGGTAGTGAAAGATTAATTACTTAAGACAGCTAAGTAGTTAGACACAGATAAACAAAAGGGACCTTCTTGGTCCCTTTTTAGTGCTTGTTTTCTTGAGAGTACCCAGTACCTTGGTTTGAGTTCAGAGTAAGCTCAAATGAGATATTAACGAGAGTCGTCTTTCTTCTCACCATTTTCGCCGTAGCGTTCTTTATCCAGCTCGTTCAGCTTATCTAAATCGTTCTTACGACCTTTATCCATCTGACCAAACTTCATTTTTGCGGTGTACTTGAGCGCAGCAATATTCCCCACCACGATGCTGACCACTATGATGATAATGACCCAAGGGTTGGTTAATAGTTCGATCATAGAGCCTCCGGCGGCGTGATATTGTGAATGAATTTGGTAACGACCTTGTCCAAATTATTCAATATGACGTCAATCCCTGCAATGTTATCGATCTGATTTTGCTCAATGAGCTGATTTCTCAGAACTTCGGGCGTCAAATAGGTTAGACATTGCTGCCCTACAGAACGATGGCTGATGTGCCAGGGTTCAATGGCAACGCCCCCCAGATCTTGCTGATAAGGGAAGAAGAAACCAAAGCGCTCTAAATTGGCTGATAACCATTGATAGAAAGGTAACTGGTGACCTTCTAAGTATTCCCACGGCTCTAATTGCAATTGTGTGTCTGACGGTAGCAAGTTACGCGCGTAGACATCAAAATCACAACCCCAATGATGTCGGCTTCCGCCCGGTAGGGCAGACCAACGAAGAATGGCCATCAGCTTTTGTTCATCACTGAGTTTCGCCTTGTCTAGAGGCTGGGAGTGAGAATCTAAGATGGTTAAATCACCGGCAAACTTACCGTTCCAGATGGCTTTTTGGCGGTTGAAATCGCGAAAGCCGCTGGCAATTTCCATCTTAAACCCCGCTTTGTTTGCCGCATCAATCATCTGCAACAAATCATCTGCGACCTCTGGATGAAGCAAAAAGGCTTTTTGACCCACTAAAGTGGATTGCAGATGCGAGTCAGTGATTCCGGTAAGTTGCTCTGGTGTCATGGTGTTCTCGTTAAATACTACTTGCTACACACGTAGGCGCTATTTTGCTAACAGATGCTTTAACGTGTTCTCGTACATGTCAGTCAACTTTTCTAGATCGTCCACTTTCACGCACTCGTTCACTTTATGAATCGTCGCATTAACAGGGCCAAGTTCAACTACCTGACCACCCATGCGGGCGATAAAGCGACCATCAGACGTACCGCCAGTTGTCAGAAGCGCTGGCTTAGTGCTGTTTACTTCATCAACTGCTGCTACCACTGCGTCTAGCAATGCGCCAGTGTCAGTTAAGAACGGGTCGCCGTTGAAGGTCCATTTTAGATCGTAGTCTAGCTCGTGTTTATCCAGCGTCTCAGTGATGCGTTGAACGATCACTTCATTGCTGAGCTCAGTGCTAAAGCGCAGGTTGAACTGAATGTTGAACTCGCCAGGAATGACGTTAGACGCGCCAGTCCCTGCTGAAACATTCGGGATCTGGAAGCTAGTCGGAGGGAAGTAGTCGTTACCTTGGTCCCACTCTGTGGTAGCAAGTTCATGGATAGCCATTAGAGACTGGTGAACTGGGTTGTTTGCAAGGTGAGGGTAGGCCACGTGACCTTGTGTACCTTTTACAGTTAGGTCACCAGTGATGGAGCCGCGACGGCCATTTTTCACTACATCACCTACCACTTCTGTGCTTGAAGGTTCGCCAACGATACACATGTCGATGTTTTCGCCGCGCTCCATTAGGGTTTCAACAACGCGAACGGTACCGTTGATGAATGGGCCTTCTTCGTCTGAAGTGATCAAGAAGCCGATCGAGCCTTTGTGGTCTGGGTTTTCAGCAATAAAGCGCTCAACTGCAACCACCATACAAGCCAGTGAGCCCTTCATATCAGCCGCACCGCGACCGTGAAGGTAACCATCAATAATGGTCGGCTCAAATGGTGGTGTATCCCACTGTTCTAACTTACCCGCTGGCACAACGTCTGTGTGGCCGGCAAAAGCAAACAATGGTGCTTCTGTACCACGGCGAGCCCAGAAGTTTGTGGTGTCTTCAAACACCATGACTTCGATTTCAAAACCAAGCGCTTTCAATCGCTCGATCATTACTTCCTGGCAGCCTGCATCTTCAGGCGTTACGGACTGGCGGCTAATCAGGTCTTTAGCAAGTGCCAGTACTGGACTGTCTGTCATCCTTGAGTGTTCCTTAAATTAAGAGTTAAAAATGGTCGCGTATTGGTCTGCTTTGAAACCGATATGAAGTTGGTCTTCAACTTTCAAGATTGGGCGCTTAATCATCGCTGGATTTTCTACTAACAGCGCGATTGCGTTTTCTTCGTTAAGAGAATCTTTTTGCTCTTGAGTCAGTTGACGGAAAGTCGTGCCACGCTTGTTCAGAACCTGCTCCCAACCTAGTGCGTTACAAAATTCAGTTACCATTGCCGCATCGATACCTTGTTTGCGGTAGTCGTGAAAATCAAAAGCAACGTTTTCCGCTTCTAGCCATTTCTTGGCTTTTTTAATCGTGTCGCAGTTTGGGATGCCGAACATAGTGATCGTCATATTATTTCCTTTTCTCTTTGTACTTTACTTATCGGTTTGCGCTATGGAACGCCCGATTTTGCATTGTTTTTGGCTGTTCAAGCATCCTATCAAGAAGCAACCAATGTGACAAAATCATGCGGCGAATATTTCACAGGTCAGTGCTCTATTCAGGCTTATTTTGTAGCTCATTCCTCCACCAAATGGTGATCAGATTGATAAAAAACTCGGCTAAATAGCACGGAAAAGTCGAGTTATTGATCAAACGCAACATCTCGCCGAGCAAAAAAGAAATAATGAATCAGCACAATTTTAGGAGGTGTCAATGGAATTGAGTCCTGTTTTTGCAAGGCGGCTATATTTGGCCTTGTTGGTGGAAAACCTAGAAAGGCCAAATGTACCAAAATTGATCGAAAGAACGGGGTGGCCTCGTCGTACTATTCAAGATGTACTCAAGGCATTACCGGGGATCGGCATCGAACTCATCTTCGTTCAAGATGGTCGACGTCATAACGACGGCTATTACCAACTTTCGGATTGGGGACCTTTTGACAGTCAATGGGTTCTTGAGCGAGAGGGAGATATCGCTAGCAGTCTTGGATTTCGTGCATAAGCCAGCAATTGCTGGCTTTTTTTACGTCTGGAAAACGCTTATTGGCAGCGGTAGGCAGTACCTAGCACGCTGAAAGAAGTCACAAAGTCTTGAGGTGAGACCATGTAAACGGTGTCGGCCTCGAGCAAAGCGGCGTTGTTTTTCAAATCGGCCATCGCACCATGCATCATGGCATCGTTGGTGTAGAACAAGTAATTATACCAATGTCCTTCGCTGCCAGTGACTTCACCTAGGTACTCGCATTGCTCTGGATTGAACTGACTATCAATGCGGATCTGAACATCACCACCTAGATCAGTTGGCTCTATGGATGGTGATGAACACCCCATCAAAGCCAATGCGATGCTTCCTATCATCACATAACGTTGCATGTTATTTCCCCATTATGATGTAAGCCGCAAAACCTGCCCAACTCAAAACCAATAGCGCCCAAGGTAAGACGGCAGGTTTGCTCGTTGGTGCTTCAACGTTTGCTGAATCTTGTTCAACTACGTCATCGACTTGGCGCTGTTTTTCTCTCTGCTGTTTTTTCTTCGCTTTATCGGCTTGTCGATTACGCTCTTTCTGCTGCTTCTTGTACTGAGCAATGCCTTTCTCAATACCTTGAGCGATCAGTTTAGTCTGTTCTTTGGTTTGCCCTGGCTTTTGCGTGGATTTAGCAATCTTCATCGCTTCAGTTTGGGTTTCTTGGGAAGGAACGGGTGCTGCTGTGTTTTTCTTCTTCATGTTTCCATCGACGTCACTGTAAATCTAAACCTAGTTTACCTGCGTAAGATAATGAAATGAACTTTAGTTCTCAGCTTTGCTGGGTTGCAACTCTGAAGCGATCAGTTAAAGTGGCGTTTTTATGAAACTAAGAAGACGATATTGTGCGTTACTCATTTGATCAGTACGACGCTCATGGATTTTTGAAAGCGCCAATTATGTTATGGCTAGGGTGGATGTTCCTAGCGCGCTCTTGGGTGGTGTTTGCCATGGCAGGAGTGAGTAGAGACAGCGGTAGCAAGATATTATCGATTGTTTATCCCGACTCTAATACGCTATATCTCGGACTATCGATGGGTATTCCAAGTTTATTATTGATGTGGTTGATGGGCTTGCGCCATCCAGACAGAGGTTGGGTGAATCAAATTACCCAGCATGGTCGTGCCATGACTTTGATCTTGTGCGGTATTCAATTGGTTCAGACCATGTATCATGTCTACTTAGAACATGGTGTATTCAACTGGGCAAACGCGCTCACTATTACCCTGTTAGCTTGGTTTATGATCTATCTTTTTAATGGAAGATGGGTGAAAGACTGTTTCAACGTGCCACAAGTTGAGCACAAAGAAGAACAGCCATCGAAGAATTAAGAACAAAAAATTCCCGCATGGGGCAATGTATAGAGGATTTCTCAATGTCACAAGCTCAAACGGCGATTGTGCCTGAAGCAGGACCATTTGCACTTTACACTCAGTTAAAAGTGAACCAAAACCGTGAAAACGTACTGGCGAAACTGAAAGCGCTACCTGAGCTAGTAAAAGAGCTCAATGCGAACCAACCAGGTGCAGACCTAACGATTTCTATCGCATTCACTAAGTCTTTCTGGCAGCACCTAAACATGCAAATGCCAGAAGAGTTGATTGATTTCCCACAATTGGGTGAAGGTGACGTGATTGCTCCGGCATCAGACGTTGATGTGCTGATCCACTGTCATTCAACGCGTCACGATTTGCACTTCTACGTTCTGCGTAAGTTCCTAGTGGACACAGCAGAAGACGTAACAATAGTTGATGAAACATACGGCTACCGTTACCTAGATGCTCGTGACATGACAGAATTTGTTGATGGCACAGAGAACCCGAAAGGCGACGCACGTGCTGACGTAGCATTGATCAAAGACGGTGCTTTCGCTGGTGGTAGTTACGTGATGGTTCAACGCTTTGAGCACAACCTTCCTGCATGGAACCGTTTGAACGTATCTGCACAAGAGAAAGTGATTGGCCGTACTAAGCCAGATTCTATCGAGCTAGAAGATGTTCCAGCCGCTTCTCACGTAGGTCGTGTGGACATCAAAGAAGAAGGCAAAGGCCTTAAGATCGTTCGTCACAGCTTGCCATACGGCACAGTAACGGGCGCACACGGTCTGCTGTTCATTTCTTACTGCAACACTATCCACAACATCAAAGTGATGCTTGAGAGCATGTACGGCGTGACAGATGGTAAGACTGACCAACTGCTTCGCTTCACTAAAGCGGTAACAGGTGCGTACTTCTTCGCTCCTTCACAAGAAATGCTAGCGGAATTGGCGATTAAGTAATTCTTCGCTAACCCTCCAATGATTAAAAGGCAGAGTGATCTGCCTTTTTTGTTTCCTCTCATTCTTGCCTGATAAGACTAACTGACCGTCAGTGGTCTTTTGCCATCAATGGCGCCTTTCTCTAGTTCGTAAAGTGGGCTAGTACTGTGACTGCTCCAGCGATGATCTTCGCGTGACTTCTTGCGATATTGCGTTGGCGTTACACCAATATAATTCTGAAAAGTCTCATAAAATCGGCTGCTAGAATTAAAACCTACCGTTAAAGCGATATCTAAAATTGTCCGGTCAGTATCACTCAACAGCGCTCTGGCGTGGTTAATCCGCATTGCCGTGATGTATTGCTTGATGGTCATCTGCATGGTTCGTTGGAACACGTTCATCGCGTAGTTAGTGTGCAGCCCAATGTGTTCTGCAATATCTTTTATCGTGATCGGCTGGTTATGATGGGTGGCAATGTATTCCAGCATTTGACTAACGTAAAACTGCGAGTGCTTGGAGACGCCTTTTTTGGTCGACTTCTCTTGTCGGTTGATACTCAGTTGTTGCCATCCATCTAAACACATTCTTTTTAACATCAATCCAATTTCATCAATCGCTAATTGCTGGCGACTTTCCGAAGAGTGGCTTATTTCTTTTGTCCAGCGTGCTAACTCAAACTCGCTGACTAATGAACTGGCGTTTGATTGCAGCACACAACCATGAGTGATCTGATTGACGAAGTCTCGATTGAGCGTCCAAGACATAAAGTGGTGAATCGGAATATTGATGATCCCCATATTATGACTTTTGCCCGGATTGGTGAGCCGATGAGGAACTGACGCCCAAAACAATCCTATCGAGCCTGCTTTCACCACCACTGGGCTGCCGTTAATGATGTACTCGACATCATCGCCAAAAGGAATGTTCACCTCTACTTGTCCATGCCAGTGATAACCCGGCATAGAGTGGGGCGGCCTAAGCTCGATATCGATTTTTTCATAGGATGAGTACAGCGAAAGTGGGCTTACAGAAACCGTTTCGGAAGAATACTTATCTTGAATCACGACTTTCAATGTATCTAACTCTGCCTTGGACTCTACCTTCTCCATCGCCCACCTCTTAGGAAACTGTATAAGTTCTTTGTACTAAATCTGTTGAAACAAAACTCAGAACAGCTTCAAAAACACCGATTACTCTGTTTTATAAGATTTTGGTTATGTGACTTAAATCGCCGTAATAGCTAGCCTTAGCGTATCTTTTTACCTTCTTTATCCGTGATTTACACAAAAATATCCCATTTCCTAAGATTTTTTATTGGTTGATTTTAAATATTAGGAAACGGGAGAGTGATTGGTTTATCTGAGACGAATTCGGCCTTGCGACAGGTGTAACTTAAATGCATCGAAACAAAAGTATGAAAGCAAAAAGGATTCAACTATGAAAAGCCCTAAAATCACATTCATCGGTGCGGGTTCTACGATTTTTGTGAAGAACATTCTTGGCGATGTGTTCCATAAGCCGGCCTTCAAAGGGGCGCAAATTGCCTTGATGGATATTGATGAAATCCGCTTGGAGGAATCACACCTAGTAGTGAGCAAGTTGATGGAATCATCCGGTGCGACGGGGACGATCACTTGTCACTTGAACCAAAAAGAAGCATTGCAAGGCGCAGACTTTGTCGTTATCGCATTCCAAATCGGTGGGTATGAGCCATGCACTGTAACGGACTTTGAGGTTTGTAAGCGTCACGGTTTGGAGCAAACCATCGCCGACACATTAGGCCCAGGCGGCATCATGCGCTCACTGCGCACTATTCCTCACCTTTGGAGCGTGTGTGAAGACATGACGGAAGTGTGTCCAAATGCCACCATGCTCAACTACGTTAACCCAATGGCGATGAACACTTGGGCGATGTATGAGAAATACCCTCACATCAAACAAGTGGGCTTGTGCCATTCCGTGCAAGGGACGGCGGGAGAGCTGGCTCGCGACCTTGATATCGAATATTCAGACCTTCGTTACACCTGTGCTGGCATAAACCACATGGCTTATTACCTGACGTTCGAAAAGAAAAACGAGCAGGGGGAGTATGTCGACATTTATCCTGATTTGCTTGAGGCATTTGAATCAGGCAAAGCGCCGAAGCCGGGTTTGCATCACAAGGGTCGCTGCACCAACCTAGTCCGCTACGAAATGTTTAAGAAGTTAGGCTACTTCGTGACGGAATCATCAGAACATTTTTCTGAATACACCCCATATTTCATCAAACCAAATCGCCCAGATCTGATTGAACGTTATAAAGTGCCATTGGATGAATATCCTAAACGTTGTGTAGAACAAATTGCTGACTGGAAAAAAGACCTCGAAGACTTCAAAAACGCGGATCAAATCACCGTCAAAGAGTCCCATGAATACGCGAGCACCATCATGAACTCGATTTGGACAGGCACGCCAAGCGTTATCTACGGCAACGTGAAGAATGAAGCGTTAATTGACAACTTGCCACAAGGTTGTTGTGTGGAGGTAGCTTGTCTGGTCGACGCAAATGGCGTGCAACCTATCAAAGCTGGCCGACTACCAAATCACTTAGCGGCATTAATGCAGACCAACATCAATGTTCAGACTCTGCTGACGGAAGCCATCCTCACTGAAAACCGAGATCGTATCTATCATGCTGCCATGCTTGATCCTCATACTGCAGCAGTGCTTGGACTCGAAGAGATTTATGCCCTTGTTGATGACTTGATTGAAGCACATGAAGGTTGGTTGCCTGCGTGGGTGCATCAGTAAATACAGAATCACAAAACCAATATCAATAAAAACGACAATAACGTGAATATACTGCGCCTTCTCGATGAGGGGGCGTAAGGAGTAACAAATGAGTATCTCTATGAATACCAAGCTAAGCTACGGCTTTGGCGCATTTGGTAAAGACTTCGCTATCACCATCGTTTACATGTACCTGATGTTCTACTACACCGATGTTGTTGGTATTTCGGCTGCCGTGGTGGGAACCATCTTCTTAATTGCGCGTATTTGGGATGCAGTGAATGACCCAATTATGGGCTGGATCGTGAACAATACCCGCACACGTTGGGGTAAATTTAAACCTTGGATCTTAATTGGCACCATCACCAACTCAGTGGTGTTGCTCATGTTGTTTAGTGCGCATTACATCGAAGGGCCATGGCTTATTGCTTATGCAGCAGTGACTTACATTTTGTGGGGCATGACCTACACCTTAATGGATATTCCTTTCTGGTCACTGGTTCCGACACTCACTCTGGACAAACGTGAGCGTGAAGAGCTTGTGCCGTACCCTCGATTCTTTGCCAGTCTTGCATGGATTGTTACTGCCGCTATCGCAATGCCGTTCGTTAATTATGTCGGTGGCGACGACAAAGGATTTGGCTTCCAAGTGTTTGCCATTTTGCTTGTCGGTTGTTTCCTAGTCTCAACGTATATCACGTTACGTAACGTGAAAGAGCGTTACTCAACCAGCAACCTTGACGTGACGAAACCTGAAGAAAAGGTCTCGCTGAAGAAGCTCCTCTCGCTTATCTACAAAAATGACCAACTGACTAGCGTGCTTTGTATGGCACTGTCATACAACCTCGCTACCAACATCATCACAGCATTTGCGGTTTACTACTTCACCTATGTGGTCGGAAATGAGGAACTTTTCCCTTACTACATGGCTTACGCTGGTATTGCAAACCTAATTACACTGGTGTTGTTCCCTAAATTGGCGCAAATGTTCTCACGTCGAGTGTTGTGGGCGTGTGCATCGAGCTTCCCAATCTTAGGCAGTGCAGTTCTTATCTACGTAGGCATGTACGACAAGCAAAGCATTCTGCTGATTTCTACAGCGGGTGTGTTATTGCAAATCGGTACGGCGCTATTTTGGGTACTGAACGTCATTATGGTGGCGGATACAGTGGATTACGGTGAGTACAAGCTAGGTTCACGCTGCGAGAGCATCGCGTACTCAGTACAAACGCTGGTGGTTAAAGCTGGTTCAGCTTTTGCGGCTTTCTTCATTGGTATCGCATTGACCGCAGTGGATTATGTACCGAACATGGAACAAAGCCCTGAAACCGTGTTTGGCATGCAATGCATCATGGTTGGTCTGCCAGCATTCTTCTTTGCTATCGCTTTGGTTGTGTACTTCCGCTTCTACAAACTCAACGGTGCTTACCACCAAAAAATTCAGGATCATCTGACCGAGAAATACGACCATATTACGACGCAAGAGACGCCAAAAGACCTTACGCGCAAACCTGCTAAACCGGCAGAAGCACTCTAATCCTACATAGTCAGCGTAAGCTTATTGTTTACGCTGACCTGTCCACACTACGAACCGCCTTTTTACTTCTCGATCTCTTTTCCAAAAAACATTAAACCTTTCTGAAATTTGGTCGATAAGTATCCAAAGCCTTAATTTCAGGACCAATATTTGTGGCGATCACCGTTAATACCAATGTGGCAGCACTTGTCGCACAGCGTCATTTGACCAGTGCAACCGACATGCTGAACCAATCCATGGAGCGTTTGTCTTCAGGGAAGCGTATTAACAGCGCAAAGGATGACGCTGCGGGTCTGCAAATCTCCAACCGTCTCCAATCGCAAATGCGTGGTTTAGATGTTGCCGTGCGTAATGCGAACGACGGCATTTCCATTATGCAAACTGCGGAAGGCGCGATGAATGAGGTGACCAATATCATGCAGCGCATGCGTGATTTATCGCTTCAATCTGCTAACGGTTCAAACAGCAAAGCGGAACGTACAGCGCTTCAGGAAGAAGTCTCTGCACTTAACGATGAGCTAAACCGCATTGCGGAAACTACCTCTTTTGGTGGTCGTAAACTGCTTAATGGCAGCTTTGGCAAGTCGGCATTTCAAATTGGCGCTGCGTCAGGTGAAGCCGTGCAAGTTGAATTAAAGTCGATGCGCAGTGATGGCATTGATATGGGCGGCTTTAGTTACATTGCAAACGGACGTGCAAGCTCTGATTGGAAAGTAAAAGACGGTGCGAATGATCTTAGCATGTCATTTACTAATCGTTTTGGTGAAACGGAAACCATTCAAATTAATGCCAAAGCTGGCGACGATATCGAAGAGCTTGCGACTTATATCAATGGTCAAACTGACAAAGTCACGGCATCGGTGAATGAAGAAGGTCAGTTACAGCTATTTATGGCTGGAGAAGAAACTTCAGGCACTTTATCGTTTTCAGGTGACTTAGCGAGTGAGCTGGGGTTACAGCTAAAAGGTTACGATGCGGTTGATAACATCGACATTACGTCTGTCGGTGGTGCGCAACAAGCCGTAGCCGTCCTAGATACTGCGATGAAGTACGTTGATAGCCATCGTGCTGAGTTAGGTGCGTATCAAAACCGCTTTAATCATGCGATCAATAATCTGGATAATATCCACGAAAACCTAGCGGCCTCGAACAGCCGTATTCAAGATACTGATTACGCCAAAGAAACCACGCAAATGGTGAAGCAGCAGATTTTACAACAGGTCAGCACTTCTATTCTGGCGCAAGCAAAACAAGCGCCAAACCTTGCTTTGACGCTGCTTGGTTAATGATTCGTACCACACGAATTTAACGCAAAATCAGCCTGTATCGACAATTCGAAAAGAAGCTTTAGCGAAAAATGAAAGTTTTTTTGCTTTTTTATCCGCTTCGTCACGATTACCTCTCCAAACGAATTATTTTCAAAAAAATCTAAAATTTTTTCTAAAGAAAACAGGGCATGCGCCGTTAATAAAAGTAACTTTGAGAGAACTACTTGGTTTTCCGAGACGTCGGAAACCGCTACATCGGAAAATCAATTGGAGAAATCACCATGGCAGTGAATGTAAACACAAACGTATCAGCGATGACCGCTCAGCGTTACCTAAACAACGCAAACTCAGCACAACAAATTTCTATGGAGCGTTTGTCTTCAGGTTTCAAAATCAACAGCGCGAAAGACGACGCTGCGGGTCTTCAAATCTCGAACCGCTTGAACGTACAAAGCCGTGGCCTGGATGTGGCTGTTCGTAACGCGAACGACGGTATCTCTATTGCACAAACTGCTGAAGGTGCAATGAACGAGACAACTAACATCCTGCAACGTATGCGTGACCTATCTCTTCAATCAGCGAACGGCTCTAACTCAAAATCTGAGCGTGTTGCAATTCAAGAAGAAGTAACGGCACTGAACGACGAACTAAACCGTATCGCTGAAACAACATCTTTCGGTGGTAATCGTCTACTTAACGGTACTTACGGCACTCAGTCTTTCCAAATCGGTGCGGATAACGGTGAAGCAGTAATGCTTAACCTAAAAGACATGCGCTCAGACAACAAAATGATGGGCGGCGTGAGCTACCAAGCTGACAACGGTAAAGACAAAAACTGGAACGTTGAAGCTGGCAAAAACGACCTGAAAATCAGCCTGACTGACAGCTTTGGTCAAGAGCAAGAAATCAACATCAG
>NZ_JAHGAC010000028.1:0-22098 GCF_030248355.1 Vibrio sp. B172a
AATCTGAGCCATGATCAAACTCTTCAATTTAAGATTTTGTTCGGCTCAATGAATACTGAACATTACATAAGTAATGTTTGAATTGACTGTGCTGAGTCTTTCGACTCAATGGTCACTTCGTTTCATTGAAACCTAATTTGAAACCGAAGTTTCTAATTGGATTATCATCAACGAGTGCCCACACAGATTGATAGGTCTATATTTTTAAAGAACTTTTCTAACTAACTCACCGCCTCAGCGCCTCGTCGTTAGGGGTGCGTATCTTACGCTTCCCAATTTGAGAGTCAAGCATTTTTTCAAATTCTTTTTTCTCTCTTCTCGACTCGCTGTGTGACTTTCGTCTCACTCCGTGTCGGTGGATGCGCAGTATAGGGAATCCAGAAATGAGCGCAACCCTTTTTTTGAAAAAAACATTCCAAGCGGTTACTTATCCATCAAATGCGTAATATCTGCATATTTCTTCGTCACATTTGAGACATATCACAGCAATTGGTTGGAAAAACACCAACCATATACGTAAGATTCATGTGTCTATTTTGTTAATAGGCAGCCAATCTCTTTATCATCTATATGTAGTAATCAAAATGACGTCTAAAAAAAATCTGATCTTGTGTGCTGGGTTGGCGGTCATTGGGGGAATCATCTTCTCTCAGTTACCTGTGCCACCTGCCTTGAGCTTTGTTATCGGTGTTGTCGCTACTGCTTTTCTTTTTTCACTTTCTAGCAAAACACCTGTTCTTCAATCTTCGGATTCCGATCCTTCAACTAAAACGCTGTATGTCGGCAACCTTCCTTATAAGGCAAATGAGAGTCACGTTCGTGATTTGTTTGCTGAGTATGGTCAGGTTTATGCAGTACGCTTAATGAAAGATAAGCGCACTGGTAAAAGAAGAGGGTTCGGTTTTGTAGTGATGGCTGCGGCAGATGCAAAACCTGCTATCGCTAAACTCAATGAGAAGGAATATATGGATCGTACGCTTAAAGTACGTATCGCTAACGACCCTAAACACCCGGATGGTGGTAAACCTGAACAGGATTAAATCCTAAGTTCGCCAAACAGGTATTCAGTGCATCTTCTTGCCAAGGAGGTGCACTGGCATAAATCTTCTTGCTCCCCTCCTCTTTACTCTCTTCCTTCATATCACTTATTAGTAATGCCTTTACTCGACGTGCAATGGCCTCACCAGAATCAACTAACGTAACCTCTCCACCTAATGCTTGATGAATTTCTTCTTTTATTAGAGGAAAGTGAGTACAGCCTAACACTGCAACGTCCACTTTATTACGTAGTGGGAGAAGAATGCTTTCCAACTCTGGAAGAGAGATGCTTTCACCACGTAACTTTTCTTCTGCCATATCCACTAATCGAGTAGAGCCTAATAACTCAACTGGTTTACCTTGCGCAAAGTCGCGAATAAGTTCATGGGTATATTGACGAGTTACGGTCGCAGGCGTAGCAATGAGCCCTACACCTTGAGAAGCGAGTAATGAGGCAGGCTTAATCGCAGGCACTACACCGACAACCGGAATAGATAGATTCGCACGCAGTGATGGCAGCACTATGGTACTTGCGGTATTGCAGGCGATGACGACAATGTCAGCTTGATGCTCTTCGACCAATGCTGCCACCAGCTTATTAACGCGAGTAATCAGCACATCTTGGTCGAGTTCGCCATACGGATAGGCTTCGTTATCGAACAGATACAAGTAATCCATGTGTGGTAGAAGTCGGTGGATTTCTTGGAAGACCGATAGCCCTCCGACACCGGAATCAAACACTAGGACTTTTTTCTTACTTGATGTTCGCACGAGTCTTACCTGCAAATTAGAGACTCGGCGATCATACTGGTTAGATTTGTTTTGGCAATGCTTTGGCTTGGTATCTTTGATGGCTGAATCGCTCCCCTATTTCCACTTCAAGCTTAGTCAATTCTATATGTCCTTGAAATGACGGGGTTGATGTCACCAATGTATGGAATTCGCCATCTTCTCCGCAGGGATCAATATGACCGGGCAATGACTCAATCAGCGCTTTGTCATACCAACGTCCACACCACTCGGGCGGCAACACCTCTCCATCGGTGGTAATTAACATGGTTTGAATACCACGCTCGACAATTTCAAATGCCAATGCCTTGCTCTCTTCCCCCAGTAATGGGAATACGCACTCCCAACCGGCAGGTTCAATATAGCTGCGACGATAGTCTGCAATGCCATTACAGAACATATCGCCAAACGCGACCGCTTCTACATTCATTCCGCTGCTTTGTAATGCATTAACGATAGTTGATTGATAAATGTCGTTACTCGGGAACACTTCAGGCAGTTCGATAGTTATGAGCGGAAGGCCAAGTAAGTCTGCCTGCATTTGCACGACCTCAAGCGGGGTTGCTTGGAAAGGCACTTCTTCATCTACATAGGTGGTGTACAAACCAACTACCTGATAGCGCGGATTTTCGTTTAGTCGCTCTAACGCTAACGTCGAGTCTTTCCCACTCGACCAACTGATCACGACACGTTTCGGTTCTGTCATCTTTTTTCCTTGTTACCTATTTCCACTCGGACCCGACTCACAATAAGAAAGACCGCCGATGTGGCGGTCTTGTTGGAATCAATTAGAAGCGGTAATCCGCAGAGACAAAGTACTGACGTCCTGGTGTGGCGTAACCAGTGTACATCTCGTAATCTTTATCAAAGGCGTTGCTTAGTTTCGCATTCACATCCCAGTTTTGGTTCACAGCATAAGACGCGGTGAAGTTCCATAGGCTATAGCTAGGCAGTCTTGTGTTGCCATTAAAGCGTTCACCTTGGTAAAGGTACTGCGAGCCCAACGTCCATTGGTCAAACGTCGCGTAAGCGTTCCACTTAGCACCACGCTTAGAGCGGTATGCTAGCTGGGTATCTTCTGCACCAGATTTATCGACAGGGTCTTTATAATCTAGGTAGAACTCATGAGATACGATATCTGTATCGAGCTTCACTTCTAGTTCGACGCCTTTGATCTCGGCTTCACCGACGTTTTGCATGCCGGAGCCTTCCCAAATCAACATGTTTTCAATTTGGTTGTAGTAACCCGTCACCGTCCAATCAACAATTGATACGCCTCCAGAGACAGAGATCTCCGTGTTTTCTGACTCTTCCGGTTTTAGGTTTGGCATTTCGTAACCCGGATAGTACAAGTCAACAAAACTCGGCGCGCGGAAAGCGGTACCGTGGCTCAGCGTTAACTCGTAACCTTCGTAAAACGTCCAACCCACAGCAGTTTGCCACGTAGTATTGTTACCAAACTGGTTGTTGTCGTCATTACGTACGCTTGCCTCTAATGTCCATACATCATAAGCGTATTGAGCAATAGCGCTAACACCGAAGTTGGTTCTTGGGTTCTTTTCTGGATCGTAACTCTGAGAAGGTCCCCAATCACTTGGTGCAATGTAGCCCTTTGCGAGTTTTTCTGTGCGGTAATCCAAACCACCACCAATACTCAGTTCTTCGTTAACGCTGTACGAGTTCAACCAAATCGCGTTGAACTGCTCAATAGCAACATGATCGCCAGTAGATTTGTTTTGACCTGATTTATGGTCGTAGTTGTCTTGTTGACCATAAGCCAATTTTAATTCAGATGAGTAAACGTCTTTGTTGTATTCCAGCGATAAGTCGGTACCTACATACTCTACTTCACCAGTTTTTTTCTCATGACCACTCCAAATACTACTGTTGTCGTAATCGTATTCATTGTTGTAAGCACTCACCCCAACGTAACCAGACAAGTTGTCAGAAAAGTTTTGTTGGTAACCCAACTTCAGGTTTAGCGTTTCGAAGCCATGCTCATCGCCATCATTCAATCCTGGCTGAGGCTTAACATTAAAACCATCGGTTTTCTCGTATCCTAAGACACCCTTAAAGTGTTTACCTTCACCCACAGGTTTAGAGACCACAAACGTGCCTTTTTTATGGTTATTTGAGCCATAACCTGCAGACACTCGACCTGAATCGTCATTAATAGGCGCACGAGTAATAATGTTGATTACGCCAGAGATCGCTTCTGAACCATAGATAGAGGCTCGTGCACCACGAATGTAATCGATACGTTCGACAGAGTTGATTGGAAATTGGTTAAAGTCGATACCACCCATGATTGCACGAGGCATACGAACCCCATCAACCAAAACGAGTACCTGAGATGAACTGCCACCACGAACAAACAGCGAAGCACTTTGACCACGACCGCCGTATTGGGCAACTTCGATACTCGGTAAAGTTCGGAATACATCAAACAAGCTATCAGCCTGAAGGCGTTCAATATCCTCTTTGGTTACCGTAACGGTTTGTGCGAGAACCGCACCGTCAACTTGTTTGAATCGGTTTGCAGTAACCACAACCGTTTCGTCTGCGGAGGCTTCTTGAGCCTGTAAATAAAAGGTAGGTGAAAGCAGCGATGCACACGTGATCGCAAGAAATGTTTTTCTCATTGTATTGTCCTAAGTCGCGTAATTCCTACTGAGCCCTACTCGTATTGAGCAGTCCAGTGCTGTGGCTCAGTTGCTGGCAGGTATTCGGACTTAAGAGCGAGGTTACACCATCCTACTTGCTCGACTTCCCACATAAACTAATGCAGTGTCTTGATGAGCGTTCGTTCTCTTTTACCGCTGCGCGTCAGTTCTGGATTCTCACCAGATTCCCATTTCAGCCATCTAGATTGCTAGATAGCACCAGCTTGGGGCAAATACTATTAAGCTATTGATTATTTGTCCAGCCAATATTAGCCCTAACAATTGTAACGTTTTGGCTCATTTCGACCTCAACTGACACAGAACACACTATCTTTAAATCAATTGGGGCACAAAACTGGACATCCTATTGAGATTGAATAAAATCTGCGCTCTTAAATTGAATGCACCATAAAAGGTAAGATCATGGCTACTCTTGATGTAAATCCACAACGCTACCAAGAACAACTGGCTGAAAAAGTCGAACGTCTCACTGATATGTTCGCGCCATACAACGTGCCAGAACTGGAAGTGTTTGAATCACCAGAGCAGCACTACCGTATGCGTGCTGAGTTCCGTGTTTGGCATGAGGGTGAAGACCTTTACTACATCATGTTCAACCAAGAAACTCGTGAGAAATACCGCGTTGACCAATTCCCAGCAGCAAGCCGTCTGATCAACGACCTGATGCCACTATTGGTTGAAGCGATGAAAGACAACGAATCGCTACGTCGCAAACTGTTCCAAGTAGATTTTCTATCGACGCTAAGCGGTGAGATTCTGGTTTCACTGCTTTACCATCGCCAACTTGATGAAGAGTGGATTGAAAACGCAAAGGCCCTTAAGCAACGTTTGAATGATGAAGGCTTCAACCTAAACATCATTGGTCGTGCTCGTAAAATGAAGATTGTCCTAGACCGTGACTACGTGATCGAGAAGCTAGACGTGAATGGTCAAAGCTACATCTACCAACAAGTTGAAAACAGCTTCACTCAACCGAACGGTAAAGTCGCAGAGAAAATGTTGGAATGGGCAGTCGACTGCACTCAAGAAAGCACTGGCGACCTACTAGAACTTTACTGTGGTAACGGTAACTTCTCTCTGGCGCTGGCACAAAACTTCGATCGCGTTCTCGCAACAGAGCTAGCGAAGCCATCTGTGGTTTCTGCGCAATACAACATTGCAGCAAACGAGATTGATAACGTGCAAATCCTACGTCTATCAGCAGAAGAGTTTACTCAGGCAATCGAAGGTAAGCGTGAATTCCGCCGCCTACAAGATGCAGGTGTGGATCTGAAGAGCTACAACTGCAATACGATTTTTGTCGATCCACCACGCTCTGGTATGGATGTCGACACTTGTAAAATGGTGCAAGGCTACGAGCGCATCATGTACATCTCTTGTAACCCAGAGACACTTAAAGAGAACTTGGACATTCTATGCGAAACCCACAACGTGACACGTTTTGCTCTGTTTGACCAATTCCCTTACACACACCACATGGAAGCAGGTGTACTGTTGGAACGTAAAGCGTAATCCACCAGCATCAGAAATAAAAAAGCGAGCTCAATGGCTCGCTTTTTTGTTGGATTCGTTTTGCTTATTCAGCAGTGGTCTTCTTTTCCATGAAACCCAGTTTTTTACCGATCCACGCTAGGAGAATCATTGAAACTAGAATTGCGAAGAAGTTAGAGCCTGCTTCTGGGTATTGCGCTTTAATAAACGCAGAGTGACCAAATGCACCTACGAAGAAACACGCCAGACCAACAAGTGGGATATCTTCAGATACTGGGTTGTTAAGGTATTCTTGGTACAGCGCCTGTACAGCTAGCACGAGTGCAATCAGAGGGAAGATTGAAAAAGACACTTCGCTCATGGTCAACCATGACAACAAAGCATCACCACACATACCTGCAACCAGTGCCAAAATCAGCGTTTTCTTTTCAGATTTATTTCCATTCGACATTATTCTATCCCGCCTTTTAATCGGTTACGTTCACGTTCTTTGCGATACCAATAGGCCCCTTTGGCTATCATTCGCAATTGCATGATCAATCGCTCGGCGAGTTCATCGCGCTCGCGTCGATCTAAATCTAAAGCTTCCGCACCAGAGCTAAACACCAAAGTAACCGACGCCTCTGCTTGAGTGAACGCCTCTTCTTTGGTCATACCGGTGCTCATTAAGTACTCAGTTAATTCTGCCGCAAAATGCTGAATTTCTCGAGCGACGGCAGTACGAAATTCAGAGGAAGTGCCGGAGCGCTCACGCAACAATAAGCGGAAAACGTTAGGACTACTTTCAATGAATTCCATGAAGGTTTCAACTGAAGTTCGAATCACACTGCCTTCTTTGACAATACGCTGACGCGCCTGACGCATCAGTTGGCGCAACAACAAACCACCTTCATCAACCATGGTTAAGCCCAGCTCGTCCATGTCTTTGAAGTGACGGTAAAAAGAAGTCGGTGCAATTCCTGCCTCTCGGGCAACCTCACGCAAGCTGAGATTGGAAAAGCTGCGATCCGCACTGAGTTGATTAAATGCCGCATCGATCAACGATCGACGTGTTTTTTCTTTTTGCTGCGCGCGGATTCCCATCGATTTCATTCTTTAACTTGCTCTTTTTCTATTGGGTACGAGAGCTTCAATATAACGCATATCGCACCCACGTATAAAGCGACGTTATCTGCCGATAAGCGGCGAGCACGTTACTATTGCCATGCACCCAATTGCAATTGTCTCGCTTCAAATAGTAGACATACAGCATACCAATTAGTTCTTTTGGGCGATTCTGCGTGATCACTTCCACTCTCTAGCAGGCATTACGTGTTCCCAATAGAGTAAATGAGTTAAAATCCCGCTACAGCAATGTTAAGCAAATATAACAAGGAAGACATCATGGCGCATGCTAATCACTATGACGTGATCGTAATTGGTAGTGGCCCGGGCGGTGAAGGGGCGGCGATGGGATTGACCAAAGCCGGACTGAATGTTGCCATCGTAGAAAAGGAAAGCAGTGTTGGTGGCGGTTGTACGCACTGGGGAACCATACCATCCAAGGCATTGCGTCATGCGGTTAGCCGTATCATTGAATTCAATAGCAACCCGTTATTCTGCCGCAATAACACCAGCCTTCATGCAACATTTTCTGACATTTTAGGTCATGCGAAATCGGTCATTGATAAGCAAACTCGACTTCGTCAGGGCTTTTATGATCGTAACTCCTGCACGCTTTTGTTTGGTACTGCACGCTTCATTGACAACTACTCCATCGCAGTGATGCAAAGTGATGGTACAGAAGAAGTGTACTCCGCGGACAAATTTGTTATCGCCACGGGATCTCGTCCATATCAACCAAATGATGTCGACTTCTTGCATGAACGCATCTACGACAGTGACTCAATCTTGAGCCTGAAACACGATCCTCGCCACATCATCATTTACGGCGCGGGCGTGATTGGTTGTGAATACGCATCAATCTTCCGTGGTCTAGGTGTAAAGACCGACTTGATTAACACTCGCGACCGTCTGCTCTCTTTCCTAGATAACGAAGTCTCGGATGCTCTGTCTTACCACTTCTGGAACAGTGGCGTGGTGATTCGTAACGATGAAACGTTCGAGAAAATCGAAGGCACAGAAGATGGTGTTATCGTGCATCTTCAATCTGGCAAAAAGATGAAAGCCGATTGCCTACTGTATGCTAACGGTCGAACGGGTAACACAGACAAACTCAACTTACCTGCAGTTGGACTTGAAGGTGATTCACGCGGACAACTCAAAGTAGATGGTAACTACCGTACAGAAGTGGAACACATCTACGCCGTCGGTGATGTGATTGGCTACCCTAGCCTAGCGAGTGCAGCGTATGACCAAGGTCGTTTCGTGGCACAAGCCATCACTAAAGGACAAGCTGACGGCAATCTGATTGATGACATCCCAACGGGTATCTACACCATTCCAGAAATCAGCTCAGTGGGTAAAACCGAGCAAGAACTGACTGCGGCGAAAGTGCCTTACGAGGTGGGACGCTCTTCGTTCAAGCATCTCGCTCGTGCACAGATTGCAGGTAAAGACATCGGCAGCTTGAAAATCCTCTTCCATCGCGAAACCAAAGAAATTCTTGGTATTCACTGCTTTGGTGAGCGCGCTGCAGAAATCATCCACATCGGCCAGGCCATCATGGAACAAAAAGGTGAAGCCAATACGATTGAATACTTCGTCAATACCACCTTTAACTATCCGACGATGGCCGAAGCGTATCGTGTAGCGGCACTGAACGGGTTGAACCGATTATTCTAATTCAATTGGGTTGCCATGATCCAAAAACTAAAACAGCAGGTTTCGACCTGCTGTTTTTTATGTGTAACTAGGCAAGAAAGCTTCCCTTGCGCCATTGATAGAAGAAGATAGCGCCGAGTCCGATCCCTCGCATTGCCATGAAACTGGTCATCGCAAACCATAGTGCATGGTTTTGCCAACCAGAGAACAAAAAGAAAATCGCGAAGAAACAGCAAGTCGCTACGAACATACTGTTTCGCATGTCTTTACCTTTAGTGGCGCCAACAAAAATGCCATCAAATAGGAAACACCACATCGAAGCTAATGGCATGACCACCAGCCATGGTAAATATACCGACGCTTGCTGCTGCACCGCGTCAATCGAAGTGATCATGGCGATCAAGTGCGATCCCGCCAAACCAAATACCGCAGTCAAACCTAAGCAGATGATCAGACTCCAGAAGAAAGTACCAATCAATGATGCACTGAGCTGCGCTCGGTCTTTGGCACCGATCGCTTTGCCAACCATGGCTTCCATGGCATAAGCGAAACCGTCCATACCATAGGAAATCATCATCAAGAAACTCATCAATACCGCATTGGCCGCAACCACATCATCACCAAAGCTCGCACCTTGGAAAGTCATAAAGCTAAACGTAGCTTGTAAGCATAGCGAGCGTAAGAAGATATCGCGATTGAGTTTTACGAACCGCCCTAACCCATGTTGAGTATCAGTTAGCAAGCTCTTAGGTGATGGCAACTGACGCGATCGCCATGTTTTCCACACACACATCAAGCCAAACGCCATGCCTGAGTAATCCGCAATCACCGACGCTAGCGCTGCCCCTTCTACTTTCCAGCCCAAGCCAATAACAAACAGCAAATCGAGCGCAATATTGGTTACGTTGGTGATGATCACCATCCACATTGGGGCTTTGGAGTTTTGCGTTCCGAGCAGCCAGCCCAACAACACAAAATTCATCAGCGCAGCGGGCGCACTCCACACTCGAATAGAGAAATATTGCATGCCGTAGTGCTTCACTTCAGCACTGGCATCACTCCAACCAAAGATCAGATCCGCGATCGGGTTATGGGCAATAAGGAAGACTAACGCAAACAGCAATGCCATGAGTGAGCCTTGCATAAACACCAAGGCGAGTTGTTTTCGGTCTTCACCACCATAGGATTGCGCCGCTAATCCAGTAGTCGACATACGTAAGAAGCCAAGCAACCAAAACGTCACACTGATCATGGTACTGCCCAATGCAACGCCGCCCAGATACCAAGCGTGTTCAAGGTGGCCGATCACAGCAGCATCAACCAAGCCCAAGAGTGGAACAGTAATATTCGACAGCACCATAGGGATAGCGAGCGCTAACACTTGGCGATGCACTTGAGGATTCGATAAAGGAGAGAAGATAGAGTTTGTCACAGGCACCTCGTTGTTTAGATCAGCGAGTGTACCTGAGTGTTCAATGCCTAGCCAATTACCACTTGATGTGAACGAGGACTGGCGTGAGGCGATGCTTCAACATTGGGATCTTATTCAACCAACGTTGCCATGCTTTCCAGCGTGAACAGAATCGGTCGAATGGCGAGAAGGCTTTGACCCATTGTGCCCACGGTAACCAGTGAAGTACTTGTTGTGCTGGTGCTTCAAAACCATGTGCGTACGTATCTGAACCGAGCTGCTGACCCCATTTGCTTTCGGTTAAATCACCCGCTAGCACCATGCACACTTCTGCCGATACAAAATGACGACCCAGAGTTTGGATGAAAGTCGCAACGCGCGATTCATCACAATCGAGTAAAGCCATCTCACATAGAATCAATACTGGTGCTTTTTCAGGAATGCGTAGTTCATCTAACCAACTCATGTCTTCTACGCTGCCGCAACGATGCTCGTAGCGTTCGTTTTTATGAAACAATCGCTGACGCCAAACCAGATTCTCGGTGACATCCAGTTCAATCCAGTGACAACGACCATTGTCCAAACGGTAGAAGCGCGTATCTAAGCCCGCACCGACATTAATGATCCAAGCGTCTGAGTGTTGTTGAAGAAAGTGACTGACCTGCTGATCGCACAGTTGAGTTAAAGTCACATGCAGCAGCTGCTTCTGATCGACGTCGCCACTGATGCAATCTGGCGCCATCTTGCAGCTCAAGCACGCTTTTGCAGCGATCGGATCGTACACCAAGCCGTTATCGACCAAGCTTTCGCGGCTACGCAAAAACAACGGTTTCAACAGATGATTAGGTACGTGATGTTGAGGCTTGGACATGGGCATTTCCTTGCGCCGAAAAGAAAATGGTTAAATGGAATTAGATGATAATAAATCTCAATATCACTTGCAAGTTTTAACGTAACAACCAAACACTCTGAATCAGGCCGAACGTAACTATGCTAGGAAGAAAAGAAATATGCTTTGAAGAAAATAAAAACGGGAATAGAAAGTGCAGAAAACACAAAGCCCAGCAGAACGCTGGGCTTTATTAGAATGCTTGAGGTAAAAACCTACATCCAGTCGGTGTTACGGATGATGCCAACCGCCAGACCTTCAATCGTCAGATGTTGCGACGTCAGGTCAACTTGGATTGGTGAAAACTCTTCGTTCTCTGCATGCAGTAGAACCGTAGAACCTTTGCGCTCTAGACGCTTCACCGTCACATCATCATCAACACGTGCAACTACAACTTGACCGTCGCGCACATCTTGAGTTTTGTGCACAGCCAGCAAGTCGCCGTCCATAATACCGATGTCTTTCATACTTTCGCCGTTTACGCGAAGTAAGAAGTCTGCTTTTGGTTTGAACATAGCAGGATCCACTTGGTAGTGAGACTCCACATGCTCTTGAGCCAGAATCGGCTCACCAGCAGCAACTTGACCAATCAAAGGCAGGCCTTGATCGTCGTTTGCCGCATCTTCAAGTAGGATTCGGATCCCGCGAGATGCGCCTGGAATAATTTCAATCGCTTGTTTACGAGCAAGCGCTTTTAGGTGTTCTTCTGCGGCATTCGCAGAGCGGAAGCCAAGCTCACGCGCAATCTCTGCACGAGTTGGTGGCATTCCGGTGTCTTCGATTTTGCTTTTAATCAAATCGAAGACTTGTTGTTGGCGTGGCGTTAACGGCTTCATATGTCACCTGTCTTTTTATACAGTTAACTGTGAGTATATCCAGTAAATGGACAAATGAAAACCCAATTGGTTGTTTTTTAATTTATTTGCGCCAGTTTCAGATCCCATCCACAAACCTCAAGTGAGCATGCGTTTTAAACACGCAATAAGCAATTCGTCTAATGAAAGCAACAACCTAGGGGTTCGACTAATTTCCGCTCAATAAAATTAAAAGGTTTGACCAGTTTCTGGTATCCTTGCTGCGCTTAAATTTTATCGCCTAGGCTTATTTCTATAGCCGTATCTATTACCTTCTCTTTAGAAGAAGGCAAAGCGGACACTGAAATAAGGTTAGGTTTGTTTGAATACCTATTGAGGCTGTGAACTTTATGTCTTCTGGACAATCATTTTCACGTTCATTACTAAAACTACCTTTATCGGTAATGGTAAAGGGCACCACAATCCCATCGAATCCGATTGATGATCTCAACATCGACCTCACTAAACCGATTGTGTATGCCTTACCGTTCCGTTCGAACGTGGATTTGCTGACACTGCAAAAACAAGCTTTGAGTCTTGGTCTGCCTGACCCGCTCAGTCCATTGGAAATCAATGGAAAGACATTAACTCGTTATGTGTTTATCGCGTCTCGTCCAACTGTGATGAGCAACGATAACGATGTACCAAGCGAGTCGGTTTCTCTATTTACAGAGTTACTAGAACTGCACAAACTCGACAGCGAGTTAGACGTGCAAATGATCCCTGCAACTGTGCTTTGGGGTCGTAAACCTGGTAAAGAAGAAAACCACAAGCCGTACCTGCAACCAATGAATGGTCCGCAAAAGGCAAAAGCGGTCATGGCAGCTGGTCGTGACTGTTTGGTGCGTTTTAGCCCAGTGGTTTCACTGCGTTACATGGCAGACTCTCACGGTACAGACAGTGCGATTGCGCATAAGCTTGCTCGTGTTGCACGTATCCACTTCTCTCGTCAGAAGCTTGCGGCATCCGGTCCAAACCTGCCTCAACGCCAAGTGCTGTTTGCACGCTTAATGAAATCGCCAGCGATTGAAAAAGCGATTGAAGACGAAGCGCAAAGCAAAAACATTTCTATCGAAAAAGCACGCAAAGAAGCCCATGACATCATGGATGAGATTGCAGCTGACTTCTCTTATGGTTTGGTGAAAAACGGCGATCGTATTCTTGGCTGGTTGTGGACGAAGCTTTACCAAGGTCTGCACATCAACAACGCTTCGACCGTTCGTCGCCTAGCGCAAGATGGTCATGAGATCGTGTATGTGCCATGTCACCGCAGTCACATGGACTACCTATTGCTTTCTTACGTTCTGTACCATGAAGGTATGGTGCCACCGCACATTGCTGCGGGTATTAACCTGAACTTCTTCCCAGCGGGTCCAATCTTCCGTCGTGGTGGTGCGTTCTTTATTCGTCGTAGCTTTAAAGGCAACAAGCTGTACTCAACGATTTTCCGTGAGTACCTATCAGAGCTGTTTGCTAAAGGTTACTCGGTAGAGTACTTCAGTGAAGGGGGTCGCTCACGTACTGGTCGTCTGCTTCAAGCAAAAACCGGTATGTTGGCAATGACGATTCAAGCCATGCTGCGCGGTCTAAACCGTCCAGTAACGTTAGTGCCTGTTTACATCGGTTATGAGCACGTAATGGAAGTGGGCACTTACGCCAAAGAGCTTCGCGGTTCACGCAAAGAGAAAGAGAATGCGGGTCTTGTACTGCGTACTCTGCGTAAGCTGCGCAATTTTGGTCTTGGTTACGTGAACTTCGGTGAGCCAATTCAGCTAAACCAATACCTGAACGAACATGCGCCAGAATGGACGAAAGACATCGATCGCATGGGCGGCAGCAAACCACAATGGATGAACCCTGTGGTGAACGGTCTGGCAAACAAGATGATGACGCACATTAACGATGCGGCAGCGACTAACGCGCTAACTCTATGTGCGACCGCACTGTTGGCTTCTCGTCAGCGTGCATTGTCTCGTGACTCTCTAATCAACCAGATTGAATGCTACCTGAAGCTACTTAAGAACAACCCATACTCAAACACTTCAACGGTTCCAACAGAAACGGCTGAAGAGTTGGTGGATCACGCGATCTCACTTGATAAGTTTGTGATTGAAACTGACACCATGGGTGACATCATTTCGCTGGATCGTAGCCAGTCGATTCTGATGACTTACTACCGCAACAACATCATTCACCTGTTCGCCCTACCGTCATTGATTGCTCAGATGATTATTCGTCAACGCAACGTGACCGTAGAAAAGATTCAAGAAAACGTCGCTCAAATCTACCCATTCCTGAAAAAAGAGCTGTTCCTAAGCTACAAGGAAGAAGAGTTGAACGAGCTGGTCGTGAAGATCTTGAACGAGTTCATTGAGCAGAAGATGGTTTGCCAAGATGGTGACAAACTGGAAATTAACCAGTCAAACAACCAATCATTGGTTCTGTTGGGTCGTACTATCACAGAAACACTGCAACGTTACTCTATCGCAATGAACCTACTGGTAGCAGACCAAGAGCTGGGTAAATCTGACCTTGAGCAGAAGAGCCAAGACATTGCACAGCGTTTGGGGCGTCTGCACGGCATCAACGCCCCAGAGTTCTTCGATAAAGGCGTATTTACTGCGATGTTCAATACGCTGAAAGAGCAACAATATCTAGATAGCGACGGTAACTGCGATCTTGAGAAGACACAGCAATTTGCCAAACTGCTGTTTGCTCTGCTTTACCCAGAAGTGAAGTTGACCATCGAAGAGAGTATCCACCAGTTGCAAGCATAGTTCGCTTAAGCTCGATACTCACTCGACAAAAACACAAAAGGCATCCAATCGGATGCCTTTTTTCTATCTGAATGTCTGTACTATGCCGTTACCAGAAAGCGATAACCAGGCCGATAGCAATCACCATTCCCACATAGTTATTGTTAAGGAAGGCTCTGAAACACAAGTCGCGATCTCGATGGCGAATCAAATGTTGCTGGTACACGAACAATGAAGCAGCCACCAGAATCGTCCAGTAGTAGCTTTGGCCAAGTTCATAGTGCTGACCAAGTAGCACCAACATCGCCAAGGTAATCAACTGTAGAACGCCAATCACCAGCTTATCGTGGCGACCAAATAAGATAGCCGTTGATTTGATGCCAATCTTTAAATCATCATCTCGGTCGACCATCGCGTATTGAGTGTCGTAGGCGATCGTCCATAAAGCATTAATCGCAAACACAAACCACACAATCAAAGGCAATTCGCCTGTTTGTGCTGCCCACGCCATCGGAATCGCCCAGCTAAAAGCCAAACCTAAAAACAGCTGCGGCAAATGGGTGTAACGCTTCATAAATGGATAAATGAACGCCAAAAAGATGCCCGCAAAGGAGAGCTTGATCGTCAATGGGTTCATGGTCAGCACTAATAAGAAAGAGCTGATACCCAAAACCAAAAACAGACCAATCGCTTCTTTCGAGGTTACTTTACCCGACGGTAAAGGACGCTGTTTGGTGCGTTTCACATGCCCATCAACTTTACGGTCGGCAAAGTCGTTAATCACACAACCGGCGCTACGCATTAGGAACACGCCTAACACAAACACGATGAGTACATTCCAACTTGGTATGCCTTGGGCGGCAATCACAAGTGCCCAAACCGTCGGCCACAATAACAAGAGTGAGCCAATTGGGCGGTCCATTCGCATCAGTTGCCAATATGCTTTGGCTTTGTCTGCGGACATTTACACCTTCTCCTTAGCGTAAACTGGTGAATTTGGTAAGAATAACTCAGCAACCAGCATGGGTTTGTGATTCATCCACAGTCTTGAGCGTCGCGCTAAAAAGCGCCCCTGTGGCAAACTAACCCATCCCATTTGCAGAGCATCGCGTTCAACGTTATCGGCGCTGAACACAGTTAAACCCAGCGGGATATCCCCTTGCTGAGCTAAGTCATATTGTTGATCGACCAAGGTTGAACGAGGAATGAGCGTGCGGCCAATGACCCAATCCGTATTGTCGCCACATAAAATCACCTCTCTCAGTAGGCAATCTTGCTCAGACAATAGCTGGCTCTCATCCTGTTTTAACGTCTTGGCTGTGACGATCTGATTGTGCAGCAATTCCACTGTTAAGCGTTGGCAATGCTGACCTAAACGACGTGACAAAGAGCCCTGTTCTTCAAGCCAATGCTTGGCGAATTCGCTAGGGAATTCAAAATCTTCGGGGTTTTGCCACTCTACTTCCAATAAAGAAGTAAGATAGAGTGATGTCGGCTGATTCATACTAGTATTCAATTGGAGGCTTTATGCGTACAATAAAGCAACAACTTACCGTCTTATTGAAACCGTAAGTTCCGTTATTTGTTTTAGACGGTCTATTGTATCAAGACTGAAGCGATTCGAATATCGCGATCCAGAGAAAGAAAAGTTAGAAATATGTACAAACGTTATGTAGCCCAAATTATTTTCGCGCTAAGTCTGCTTATTTCAGCACCAAGTTGGGCTGAATCAGAAGAAGCTGCACCTAAGTTAGCCTACTTCACGCTAGAACCCGATTTGACCACAAACTTCTACACCAAAGGCAACAAACTGGGTTATGTGCAAGTACGTATCGACATCATGGTCATGAGCCAACAAGACCTTGCGGTTGTAGAACATCATCAGCCATTGATCCGCGATGCGGTGATTGAGCTTCTAGGTAAGCAAACAGAAGATACGATCAAGTCTTTGTCTGGCCGCGAAGATCTGCGCAAAACTCTAGTGAAAGAGCTCAACGAGACCTTGCTGCCAGAGACTGGCAAAACCATCATCGCTGATTTGCTGTTTACCAAATACCTTTATCAATAGTGTGAAGAGCTAAAGCTGACGAGCTCATATCGATAAGCGAAAGACAGATAAACAAAAGACCGCCGATTGGCGGTCTTTTTTGTTGGTATCTATAAATCATTAATTCAGGAGGCTTGTTGATATTTCTGCTTACCGGAATCAAACAGCGCAATCGCCATCCCAGAAAGCAAACCCACCAAGTGTGCCGTATTAGCAATCGCCATAAATGGCTGAACAAAACCAAGTACTAGCCACACCAACATAAAGCCAATAATAGGTTTAGGCAGTGTTAAACCGAGATGTGGGCAACGGTAGCCAAGGATCCACAAGTAACCAAGCAGCGCATAAACCACACCAGATAAACCACCGAAGTTTGCCCCTTCCACATAAAACTGCCCCGCACCGGAGAGCGCTGCAGAAATAAAGAAGATTTGCAGTAACTTACCAGAACTCAAACGGCGCTCGATATCCCCGCCCAATTGCCACCACCACAAAAGGTTGAACACAATATGGGTAACAGAGAAATGCAGCAGTGCATGACTAACCCAACGCCAGAGTTGCCACTGTTGTCCTTCGAAAGCTGGGAAATGGAGCAGAGCAAACACGCCATCACCAAAACCGAACATCTGCAAAAAGTAGATAACCGTACAAACAGCCATGATGAATAAGGTCACGGGGCCCGCTTTGGCTTTCACCATGCCCATGATGCTTGGGCTGGAATAATGGAATTTACTCTTACGAGTATCGGCAACGTCCCACGAGGCGGCGCTGTATTTCGAAGCAGAGGGGTTCGCTAAAAACTGCTTTAGTTCTGCTTCGACTTCAATTTCATGCTGTGCATCCGCCAGCCAAAGTGCAAACTGCCCTTCACCTTCTGGCATCATCTGGATATCTATCTTGCGCGATGCCATGTAATCAATGAAGGCTTGCGCCATACGTGGATTATTTAACGTTACCAATCTCTTCATTAACTTCTCACTATCGGTAGTTCTGCTCGTTGCCAGGCTTCAAAGCCACCATCCACACTGTACACCTGTTCGAAGCCTTGGTTAACCAAATATTGCGCCGCACCTTGGCTACTGATGCCGTGGTAGCACATCACTAAGATTGGTTGCTCGAATTCCACATCGTTCATGAAAGGAACGATCGAATCATTAGTCAGATGAAAAGCGGACTCGGCATGCGCCACAGCAAAAGATTGTGGGTCACGAATATCAACAAGCTTTGCTTCACCTTGTTCGAGCAATGCTTGAGCGCCTTGTACATCGATATGTTGAAACTGGTCCATTTACTTTCTCTATGTCGTTTTCGTTATTGACGCCATTGTAACCTATCCAAAGCCAAACTTAGACACAGAGATAGTCAGGGCATTAAACGCTGTACATATTCGCACCGTTTGTGGATAAATCTGTGAATTGCGTTGATAAAGTGTATTTGGATCATTTGATCCACAATATGTAGTAATGATCTTGATCTAACTGTGTGTATATTCACAACTATCCCCAAACCAAAAACTGCTTCAAAGCCTTATTTTGTCCGGCTTTCGAACAGTTGATGAATAATTACTTCACAGAGTTATACACAGGTAGCACAGATAAATTAGATCGCAAACGCTGTCTATTTTCGATCGAAAATAAAAAAGCCGAGATCACATGATCTCGGCTTTCTATGAAAATCTTACTTGAGATTAGAAGCGAAAGTTAGAACTCACCAACAGCAAGTTTCAATTTCTTCATCGCGTTCTTTTCTAGCTGACGAATACGCTCAGCAGAAACACCAAACTCATCGGCAAGGTCTTGCAAGGTTGCTTTCTCGTCATCTAACCAACGAGAACGAACAATACGCTGGCTGCGCTCATCTAGGCTTGCAAGTGCATGACCTAGACGGTTATTGGTGTGTGTTTCCCAGTTTGCAGCTTCAATGTTATCGGCAACATCAGAAGACTTATCTTCTAGGTACACCATTGGCGCTGTGTACGAGTTTGCGCTGTCGTCATCGTCCATTGGCATATCAAACGTAGAGTCTACAGCCGCTAGACGAGATTCCATTTCGCGAACTTCAGAAGGCTCTACACCTAGCTCACGTGCAACAGTTTCAACTTCACCGTTGTTGAACCAACCTAGACGCTTTTTCGACTTACGTAGATTGAAGAACAACTTACGCTGTGCCTTGGTTGTCGCGATCTTAACGATACGCCAGTTACGCAGTACGTATTCATGGATCTCAGCTTTGATCCAGTGAACAGCGAAAGACACCAAACGCACACCAACTTCTGGGTTGAAGCGCTTAACAGCCTTCATAAGGCCGATGTTGCCCTCTTGCACTAGGTCTGCCATCGGCAAGCCATAGCCTGAGTAGCCACGAGCAACGTGAACAACGAATCGTAGGTGTGACAAGATCAGGCCTTTCGCCGCATCTATCTCACCGTTGTAGTGTAATCTTTCTGCCAGCCCACGCTCTTCTTCTGGTGTCAGCATTGGGTAGCTGTTTACAGAACGGATATAGCTATCAAGGCTATCTTGCGTGACTAGAGCCATCGGATACGCTTCTTTTGTCATTCAATTCCTCATCAATCTCTGATCTGGAGCATTACATTGCAATTTAGCTTGGCCATCTTGAACTCAAAATGAACAAGTTTCAAGAAGGGCGAGTAATTATCCATAAACAAATAGTCTATACAAGGGGTAAAAATTAGCTTGTGCTAATAAATTCCAAGTATAAGACCTTTATCACCTAAACTGGTTCAATTTCTTTCAGGTGACGCTGCGCGGATACTCGAGCGGCAATACAACCCAATAGACTACCAGTCATGATTAGTAGCAGAGATTCATCCCAGCTCAAGCCAATCAAGCGGAATTGGCTGTCGTAAAGCGAGGCTAATTGCTCAACCGCATTGTTCATAACAACCGTAATCAATGCCGTCACTAGCCACGCAATGCTTGCCCCAAGCACACCGAACCACATGCCAGTGTATAAGTAAGGGCGCAGAATGAAACTGTCGGTTGCACCAATCAGCTTCATGGTTTGAATCTCTTCTTTGTTCGCCAACACATTAAAGCGCAATGTATTGCCGACGATTAAAAATACAGCACCCAACATCAGCACTGTCAGGGTGATGACAATAATGCTAGCAAGGGTTTTAATCGCATCAAGGCGCGCTAGCCAGTCTTCATCGAGCCTAACGTCGGTAACGTCTTGTTGCTCACGAACTTCTTTAGCAAGCGACTGAATATCACTTTTTTGTTCTGAATCTGGCGTAATCACCAACACACCAGGGAGCGCATAACCACTCAATAAGCTCAACGCTTGGTCAAAGCCGGCATATTGGCTTAAATCAGATAGACCTTGTTGCGGCGAAATATATTCCACCTCTTTTACCAAAGGCCAAGTTTCAATCTGATCTTTTAGCACCATCACGCGCGCATCAGGCATGCCTTCGACTAAGTAAGCACTGACTTGAGATGGCGACGCGACGTCTTGAGCAGCACTCGCCACGTTTTTACCCAACAAATACAAGCAAGCCGGCATCGCTAACGCTACCGAGATGACGGCTAAGGTAAGAATGTTACCTAATGGACGACGCCATAATGCGCCAAAAGAAGATTTTGCTTGTTTTACATGGACAGAGAAAAAACCATCGGTATTTGCACGCTTGGCACTACGACCTTTCCCTTTTTTCTGGGTGCGCTTGTTACCTACCATAGTCTTCTACCTCACTTAGGAAGCCTTGGTTCAATTCAAAATGGCGATATTGTGGGCGAGTGTTTACTAACCCGATATCGTGTGTCGCAAGAAGGATCGTTACGCCAGCACGGTTAAATTCTTCGAATAGTCGTAACACACGGTTAGACAATTCTGGATCGAGGTTACCAGTTGGCTCATCCGCCACCAGTAAGGTTGGTCGATTCACGACAGCGCGTGCGATACCAACTCGTTGCTGTTCACCACCAGAGAGCTGGCTTGGCAAACAACGGGCTTTATCAAGCAAGCCCGTTTTATCCAACGCCGCAGAAACACGGCGTTTGATTTCGTTTTCAGAAATCGACTCGATGCGCATTGGCAGCGCGACATTGTCGAAGACGCTGCGATCCATCAATAAACGGTGATCTTGGAAAACAATCCCGATGTTGCGACGCAAGAACGGAATGTCTTTGTTTGGGATACGCGTGATGTCGTGGCCATTAAAATGGACTTTGCCATCGGTTGGACGCTCTATCGCACATATCAGTTTCAACAAGGTACTTTTACCTGCTCCGGAATGTCCGCCTAAAAACGCCATTTCTCCGCGTCGAAGGTGAAAGTCGACTTTCTGCAAGGCTTGTCGACCACCTCGGTAAGCTTTGCTCACTTGCTGAAATTTGATCACCGTTGATTTCCTCTAACTCTTGTTATTCTTCGCGACTAAACAGAGCGTCAATGAACTCTTGAGTTTCAAATGGACGCAAGTCTTCAATGCCTTCGCCTACACCAATGTAGCGAATTGGAATTTCGAACTGATCAGCAATGGCAAAGATAACGCCACCTTTCGCCGTACCATCCAGCTTAGTCAATGTAATCCCGGTTAGAGGGGCAACATCACTGAAAAGTTTCGCTTGGCTAATCGCATTTTGACCTGTACCTGCGTCTAGCGTCAGCATGATCTCGTGTGGTGCCGAGTCATCAATCTTCTTCATCACACGCACGATCTTACGCAGCTCTTCCATTAGGTTGGCTTTGTTTTGTAGACGGCCTGCAGTATCGGCAATAACGACATCCACACCGCGTGCTTTTGCCGCTTCAATTGCATCGTAGATAACGGAAGCACTGTCAGCACCTGTGTGCTGAGCAATCACAGGAACGTTATTACGCTCACCCCAAACTTGTAGTTGCTCTACGGCTGCGGCGCGGAAAGTATCGCCCGCTGCAAGCATGACTTTTTTACCTTGGTTTTGGAATTGCTTCGCTAGCTTACCGATTGTCGTTGTCTTACCAACACCATTCACACCGACCATTAAGATAACGTAAGGCGTTTTGTTGGTATCGATCTCAAGCGGTTGCTCTACTTTAGATAGGATTTCGGCCATCTCTTCTTTTAGCAAGCCGTAAAGCGCTTCGCCATCTTTCAAATCACCGCGAGAGGCTTTCTCTGTCAGGTTATTGATGATTTTCGTGGTGGTATTCATACCCACGTCGGCGATAAGCAACTGTTCTTCTAATTCTTCGAAAAGGTCTTCATCGATTTTTTTACCGCTGAACAAACCGAAGAAACCCGCACCAATGTTTGCCTTAGTGCGACTTAGGCTGCGCTTCAGGCGAGCAAAGAAGCTTTCGGTTGGCTTTTCTTGTTCTTGGACACGAGGCGCAACCGGCACTTGTGGCTCTTCTGCTTCTGCTTCT